>DASXNY010000089.1:0-76889 GCA_036494715.1 Thermoleophilaceae bacterium | reverse complement strand
GGGTTGACGAGGAAGTTGCGCTCGTTGTTCAGCTTCTTCTCGTCGTAGAGCTCGGCCGGCAGGACCGGGTGCAGCACGTGCTCCCAGAGGTCCGGCTTGATCAGCGTGTCGGAGTCGACGCCCGGCTTGTGCTGGGTCGAGATCAGCACCTTCTCGATCTCGATCGGGCGGTTGTTCTCGTAGCGGACCGTGACCTGCGTCTTGCCGTCCGGGCGCAGGTACGGGATCACGTCGCCGCGGCGCACCTCGGCCAGGCGGTGCGAGAGCTTGTGTGCGAGCGCGATCGGCATCGGCATGAGCTCCGGCGTCTCGCGCGTGGCGTAGCCGAACATCATGCCCTGGTCGCCGGCGCCCGCGACGTCGAGCTCGTCCTCGTCCGAGGGGTCGTGGCGCGACTCGTACGCGTTGTTCACACCCTGCGCGATGTCCGGCGACTGCTCGTCGATCGCGGAGATGACGGCGCAGGTATCGCAGTCGAAGCCGTAGGCGGCGTTGTCGTAGCCGATCTTGCGAATCGTCTCGCGCGCGATCTTCGGGATGTCGACGTAGGTGGTCGTCGAGATCTCGCCCGACACCACGACGAGGCCCGTGTTCACGAGCGTCTCGCAGGCCACGCGGCCGGCCGGGTCGTCCCGCATGACGGCGTCGAGCACGCCGTCGGAGATCTGGTCGGCCATCTTGTCCGGGTGGCCCTCGGTGACCGACTCGGAGGTGAACAGAAACTCGTTATCTGAAAGGTCGTCGTACTGGCTCATGGGTTCTTCAGCCGCAACTCCGCGTCGATGTCATTGCCCTCGCGCGACAGAACGGCGCCTGCCGCACCGATCTTGCCTAGGTCGTCGCGGACGGCCGCGTAAGTTGGGTTCGACCCAAGTCCGGCCTGGTCCGCAAGCGCGAGGAGCTTCTTCAGGTCGAGGAAGACTAGCGCCGAAGGGCTCTTCGGGCGAGTTCCGAGCACCGTCGTGAAGTCCTTGGTCTGGTCCAGATGCTGGGCTTTCTTGGGGCTGCCGATCGCGTTCGCGGAGTTCGAAACCACCAGGTTGCCACCGAACGCCGCGTAGGTGAGCTGAAGCGCGGGCGTGAGGCTCGCGCTCAAGGCGGACACGCCGTTGACGCGCAGCGCCGAGTAGTTGGGCGTTGCCCCGCCGCGCTCCGGGTCGAGCATCTTCACGAGCACCGGCACGAGGCCGCCGACCGTGTTGAGCGCCTGCTGCGGCCGCACGTGGCCGGCCTCGAGCGTGATCGTCGGGCCGGGCGTGAGCGACACGGCGCTGTCGCCGCCGAACAGCGGCAGCACGTCGCGGTCGACGTTCACGCCCATGCTCTGCGCGCTGGCGGAGAAGCTGCTCAGCGCCCGCCCGATCGCCGACGTGGGCGACGCCATCAGGTCGCGCAGGATGCACTCGGCGCCGGCGAGGCCGACGAACACGGCCGGCTCGGCCGGCGCCTGGGAGGTGAGCCCGTCGCCGCTGTCGCCCGCGCCGCCCGTGCAGCCCGCTGTGCCGGCGGCGCCCGGGGCCGCCCGGCCCCGGAAGGTGAAGCGCATGAGCTTGCCGTCGTCGCCGAAGCCCAGTGCAGCGGCCTGCAGCGCGGGCACACGCGCCGCGCCGGCGAGGATCGCCGCAGGGCCGGCGAAATGGGCGCTCAGCCACTGCGGCGAGAACCAGGCGTTGCCGACGCGCTCCTTCGGCAGTCCGCCGACGAGCTCTTCGTAGGTGGTGTTGGCGCGCAGCGAAGCGGTGGGCGTGGCGTGCGCGTCGAGCGCGCCCCGCACCGCCGCGGGCGCGCCGATCAGCGCGAAGCCGCCGCTCAGCGCGGCCACCGAGCCGTCGCCGACCTGGCGCAGCGGCGCGCCGCGGTAGGCCGTGGGAGTCGCAGCACCGCCCGCGCTCTCGAG
The DNA here is from genome assembly GCA_036494715.1 of Thermoleophilaceae bacterium. Lineage (GTDB taxonomy): Bacteria > Actinomycetota > Thermoleophilia > Solirubrobacterales > Thermoleophilaceae > JAICJR01. The sequence goes on along the minus strand of DASXNY010000089.1, from coordinate 74,992 downwards.
CGAGCGCAGCGCCTCGCGCTGGTTGCGCACGGCCAACACGAGCAGGCTCCCGCCCTGTCCCGGAAGCTGCGCGTAGGCCGCCTCGTCGCCGAGCCACGGCGTGATGTCGCGCTCGAGCGTGAGCTTGCCGAGCGTGCCACTGGTGGCCGCAAGCAGCAGCGCGTCGCGCAACTGGCCCGCGAGCGGCAGCTTGGCGATCGCCGAGCTCGTGTGCCGCCACTGGGCGCTGCCGCGGCTCGTGTCGAGGTTGAGATAGACGAGCGCCCCGCCGGGCACGAACGCCGCCGCACGGTCGGGCGGCGCGGGGTCAGAGCCGCCCGCAAACGCGCGCGTGAGGCCGAACCCGAGCAAGGCAGCGACCACAGCCGAGGCCACCAGGCGCCTCACCAGGTACTTGCGCTTCACCCGAGTCACCCGCCGCGTCCTCCCCGTCGCGTATGGCGTCCCTGCCGCTCCCTGTAGTCGATCACCAGGGGCACTCCCTCGAGCCCGTAGCGTTCGCGCAGGCGATTCTCCAGGAAGTAGGCGTAGTCGCGCGTCAGTCGACCGCGGTCCGACACCTGGATCGCGAAGCGCGGTGGGTTCTCCTCGAACTGAGTCATGTAGTACATCCGCAGCCGGCGGCCGCGCACGGCGGGCGGCTGGCGCGTGGCCTGGATGTCGGACAGGAAGCGGTTGAGCTCCGTCGTGGGGATGCGCTGAGCGGCCCTGTCGCCGAGCTCGAGCGCCTCGTGGAGCAGCCGTCGCACGTTGCGACCCGTCTTCGCCGAAGCGGTGATCACCTTCGGCCGTAGCCGGATGCGCTGAGCCACGCGTGCCTTCGCGTCCTCGAGGTCGGCGTCGCCGACGTCCCACTTGTTGAGCACGACGATGGTCGCGCAGCCGGACTTCATCGCCAGCTCGGCGATGCTCAGGTCCTGGCTCGTGACGCCCTCTGAGGCGTCGCACACCACGAGTGCCACGTTTGCGCGCTCCGCCGCCCTCTCCGACCTCAGCTGCGCGTAGTAGTCGACGGTCCCGGCCACCTTGCCCCTCCGCCTGAGCCCGGCCGTGTCCACGAGGAGGATCTCGCGGCCGTCGAGCACAAGGCGCGTGTCGATCGCATCTCTCGTGGTACCCGCTTGCTCGCTCACTATCACCCGCTCCTGGCCGAGAAAGGCGTTGACGAGCGAGGACTTTCCGACGTTGGGGCGGCCGATCACGGCAAGGCGCAGTGCGGTGTCCTCGCCCCGCTCGGGCGTCTGCTCGAGATGCTCGGCCACGCGGTCGAGCAGGTCGCCGGTGCCGAGGCCGTGCTGCGCGGAGACCGGCACCGGGTCGCCGAGGCCGAGCGCATGGAAGTCCGCGGCGTCGGGCAGCGAGCCCGCGCCGTCGACCTTGTTGGCGGCCACGATCACCGGGATGCTCCCGCGCTGGAGCTCCTTGGCCAGCTCGGCGTCGCCGGGCCGCAGCCCCGCCCGCGCGTCCACCACGAGCACCGCCACGTCGGACTCGGCGAGCGCGTGGCGCGCCTGCTCCTGCACCGCCCGCGCGAGGTTGTCGGACTCCTCCATGTCGACGCCGCCCGTGTCGACGAGCAGGAACGGAAGGCCGTTCCACTCGGTCTCGATCTCCTTGCGGTCGCGCGTCACGCCGGGCTGCTCGTGCACGACCGCCTCGCGCGTCTGCGTGAGCCGGTTGACCAGCGTGGACTTGCCGACGTTCGGGTAGCCGACGACGGCGACCTTCGGGAGCGCCATGGGTTGCCTACCTCGTCTTCGCGGCCTTGTTGACCAGCGCGACGATCTGGCTGATCACGTCCTCCGCCGGGCGGGCGGTGGAGTCGAGCTCGATCGAGTCGGCGGCGGCGCGCAGCGGCGAATGCTCGCGCTCCTCGTCCTGCTGATCGCGCAGCGTCTGCTCGCGCAGCACCGTCTGCCAGTCGGCGCCGAGCTCGAGTGCCCTGCGGCGAGCGCGCTCCTCGGGACTCGCGGTGAGAAAGATCTTCAGCTCGGCGTCGGGCTTGACGACGGTGCCGATGTCGCGGCCCTCCGCCACCCAGTCGCCCTCGGAGAGCAACTCGCGCTGCTTGGCAGCGAGCGCCGTGCGCACGTCCTGGTCGGTGGCGATCTTCGACGCCGCCTCCGACACCGCCGGCGAGCGGATCGCGTCCGTGACGTCGGTGCCGTCGACGAGCACGCGCTCGCCCAGCTCGAGCTTCATCGCCTCGGCGACCTCGGCGGGCGTCCTCTCCCCGCGCCCCATCGCGGCCAGCGCCGCGGCGCGATACATCGCGCCCGAGTCCAGGTAGGTGAAACCGAGCCGCTCGGCGACGCCGCGGGCGACCGTTGACTTGCCGGCCCCGGCGGGGCCGTCGATCGCGATGACCATTGCAGCGAAGGCTACTTGCGCCGCCGCTGCTAGCGTCTCCGGCGTCGGGTGCCACCGTGGTGCCCGAGAGGTTCCTTCCTCTTGTGCGCTCCAGAGCGCGGCCGGGGTCGCTGGATCTCCCCCCGTCGCACTCATCCACAGGAGTTCACAGATGTCTTCGCAGTCCTTCGCCGATCTCGGCGTATCCAAGCCGGTCGTGGCCGCACTCGCCGCGCGCGGCATCGAATCCCCCTTCGCGGTCCAGAAGCTCGTGATCGCGGACATCCTCGCCGGGCACGACGTGCTCACTCAGTCGCCCACCGGCTCGGGCAAGACGCTCGCCTTCGGCATACCGCTGGCCGACCGGATCCAGCCGAACGACCGCCGCGCCGCGGCGCTCGTGCTCGCCCCCACCCGCGAGCTCGCGACACAGATCGTGGACGAACTGCTGCCGGCAGTCCACGCGCGAGCGCTGAAGATCGCCGCGGTCTACGGCGGCGTCGGCATCGAGCGCCAGGCGCGCCGGGCCAGGGACGCGCACATCATCGTGGCCACGCCGGGTCGCCTCGAGGACCTGATCGAGCGACGTGTCGTCACGCTCGAGCACGTGCGCATCCTCGTCGTCGACGAGGGCGACCGGATGCTCGACATGGGCTTCCGCCCCGTCCTCGACCGCATCGTCGCCCAGACGCCGAGCGACCGCCAGACGCTGTTCTTCTCCGCCACGCTCGCGGGACCCGCGGGCGCCGCGGCCAAGGACTACACGCGCAACCCACGCCGCCACGTCCACGCCCACTCCGAGGAGAAGCGTGGCGCGGTGGAGCACCGCTTCGTGCACCTGGCTCACGAGGACAAGCTCGCCACGCTCGTCACGGAGCTCGCGGACCCGGACCACGGCCGCACGCTCGTGTTCGTAAGGACCAAGCGCGGCGCCGATCGCCTGGTGAAGCGCCTCAAGACCAACAACGTGACGGCTGTGGCCATGCACGGCGACAAGACGCAGTCGCAGCGGCAGCGCGCCCTCGCGAGCTTCGAGGAGGGACGCGTCCCCACCCTCGTCGCCACCGACGTCGCGGCGCGCGGCATCGACGTCGAGAACGTCACGCGCGTGATCAACTTCGACGCGCCCGAGGACCGCGACAGCTACGTCCACCGCGTGGGCCGGACTGGCCGCGCGGGACGCACCGGCGCCGGCGTGAGCTTCGTCATGGCCGACCAGGCCGCCGACATGGGCAAGATCGCCTCCGAGCTCGGGCTCAGCAGCGAGTTCCACGCCGGCCGCGGGTCTAACGGCCGTCGATCAGCTCAGCAATCATCGACGCGGCCCGCGCAGCGCCGTCGGCCGCCACGGGCGCGTAATCGGGCGAGGTCCCAGCGAGCCGGCCGATAGCGGACGCGATCGCCTCGGGAGTCGCGTCGTCCCAGTCGAGCCAGTCGGTCGCGCCGTGACGGTCGAGCCGGTGGCGTACGTGGTAGCGCTGCTCGAAGTGATGCGCGAGCGGCAGCGATAGGAACGGCCGCCCGGCGAGGACGAGCTCCATCGTCGTCGTCAGGCCCTGCTGCACCACGGCGACGTCGCAGGCGGCGAGCTGGCGGTAGAGCTCGTGCACGTAGCCGCGCACCTCGAGCCCGTCCATCGCCGGTAGCGACGAGGGATCGATGCGCGGCCCGGTGACGGCCAGCATGCGCAGGCCGGGCACGCGCTCGCGCGCGAGCGGGAGCGCCTCCACCACGCGGCGCAGCAGCGGCTCACCGACGCCCGAGCCGCCCACGGACACCACGCACAAGCGCTCGTCCGGCGCGTAGCCGAGCTGGGCGCGCAGCACCTCGCGCGGCGGCAGTGCGGCGGGGTCGAAGCCGGGGACGTAGCCGGACATGCTGTAGTGGCGCTCGGTCCAGTCGCGGATCGCCGGCAGGCCTGGCCCGAAGCGCTCCGGCACGAGGTCGTCCGGCTCGCCGACATAGATCGCGCGGTCGCGCACGCGCGGCAGGCGCTCGACGTGCTCCATCATCTCGGCGTTGTAGTCCGCCGTCAGGAAGGCCTCGCGCTCGCCACCGTCGGGCATCGGCAGGTAGCCCACGAAGTCGGTCAGCCAGACGTACGGCGCGCTCTTCAGCTCCGGGTTCTCGTGCAGGAAGTGGTCGACCTCCCAGGCCTCGTCGCCGACCCACACGTCGAACTGCTCGTCCCGCACGAGGTCGTGGAAGACCATGAAGTTCGCGCACAGGATCTCGTCCATGCGCCGCAGCATCTGGAAGGCGTGCAGGTCGTGCTCGCCGGCCTCGCGGTCGACGTGATCGGACTCCGCGGCCAGCTCGGCGCTGGCCGGATGGATCTGCTCCCCGCGCGCCTCGAGCACCGTCGTCACGGGCTGCTGGGCGAGCCACTCCACCTCGATGCCGGGCAGCTGGCGCCGCAGCTCGTCCGCGATCGCGACGTCGCGCCACGCGTGGCCGAGCCCGATCGGGGACGACACGAACAGCGCGCGCCGCGGGCGCTCGCGCACCCGCTTCCACGACCCGGCGCGGCGGCGCGCGCCCGAATGGCGGTCCACGAAGTCGCGGATCAGCAGGTTCACGCGCACGGGCTCGCGTGCGTGCGGCCCGTGTCCTGAGCCCTCGAAGGCCACGAGCTCGCCGCCCGCGAGCTCCGCCACCTTGCGGCCCCATTCGAACGGTACGAGCCGGTCCTCGCTGCCATGGATCACGAGCAGCGGCTTGCCGCGCACCGCGTCGCAGAGCCTGCGGGTGTTCGCCTCGTCCGCCCCGACCACCGCCGGGACCGTCTGAATGAGCGTGTCGGCGTCGGTGTCGAGCCCCCACGCCGTGGCGTCGTCGCGCTGCTTCGTCGAATGGGGCTCGCAGAACATCTGCTCGAACCAGAACTTGACGAAGCCGGGCCAGTCACGCTGCCAGTAGTGCAGGTTGACCTTGTCGAAGCCCTCGTATGAGTCGCGTTCCGCGACGAAGCGCCCGGGGTCGCTGTAGAGGCTCGGCGGGTCGTCGAACTGCAGCCGCCCGCCGATGCTCACGATGCCGCGCACTCGCTCGGGGTTCCGGGCCGCCACGCCGAGGGCGTAGCGCCCGCCCGCCGACAGGCCGACGAGGAAGGCGCTGTCAGTGCCCGTGGCGTCGAGCACCGCGGTGGCGTCGCCGACGAACTCAGGATCCATGTAGGCAGCGGCGTCGGGCGGCCGGTCGGACCGCCCGTTGCCGCGGGGGTCGAAAGTGATCACGCGGAAGTGCCGGGCCAGGTACGGCACCTGCAACTTCCAGCACTGGGAGTGCACGATCGACCAGGGGGGCAGGAGCAGGAGCGTCGGGCTGGAGCTCCCGTACGAATCCCAGTGCACCCGCACGCCGTCCCGCTCGACCACGCCCTGCTGGTCGGGCGTGCGAGCGGGCGTGCCGGTCTCGCTCCGGCCCACCTGACCGATCGCTGCGATCACGGCCTCGCTTCAAACACCATGTTGAACGGAGTCTCGGCCGCTCGCCGGAAGCGTGTCAAGCCGCCGGACTCGACCACGTCCCGGATGCGCGCCTCGCCGGCCTGGGCGCCGAGCGCGAGCCCGACCTCCTGAGAGAGCGAGGCGGGCGTGCACAGCAGCGTCGAGAATCCGTAGTACGCGCGCCCGACCGGGTTGAGGTTGTCCTCGACGCGATCGCCGGCGGCCGGCTCCACGATCAGCCACGTGCCATCCGTGGCCAGCAGATCATGGACGCGGCGGGCGGCGCCCACCGGATCGCCCATGTCGTGTAGGCAGTCGAACATGCAGACGAGGTCGTAGTCGACGCCGGGATGATCGGCCGCGCCGGCGGTGACGAACTGAGTCCGGTCGGCCACGCCGGCCTCCTCGGCCCGCGCCCGTGCGGTCGAGATGGAGCCGCCGTGGTAGTCGGAGCCCACGAACGTCGAGTTGGGGAACGCCTGCGCCATCAGGATCGTCGACGCGCCGTGCCCACAGCCGAGGTCGGCGATCTTCGCGCCGCGCTCGAGCTTCTCCACAACGCCCTCGAGTGCGGGGAGCCAAGAGGTGATCAGATTGGCGTTGTAGCCGGGCCGGAAGAAGCGCTCGCAGCCCTCGTGCACGTCGTGGTTGTGCTCGCCCCAGCCGTAGCCGGCGCCGCTCTTCGCCACCGCGGTGATCTTCGGGGAGTCGAGCACCGAGCCGACGGCGATCTCGAAGAAGCCCGGCAGGTAGGCGGGACTGCTCTCGTCGGTGAGGGCGGTCGCCTGCTCCGGCGGCAGCGTGTAGCGGCCGCTGTCCGGGTCGTACTCCACGTAGCCGCCGGCGGCCTGCTGGTTGAGCCACTCGCGGGCGTAGCGCTCGGCGATACCGGAGCGCGCGGCCAGCTCGGCAGGGGTCAGTGGCGTACCGTCCGCCAGCGCCCGGTACAGGCCCAGTTTGTCGCCCATCACGACGAGCGCCGCGTTGAGCGTCGCCCCCACCTCGTCCACGGCGCGGAACACGAACTGCATCAGCTTGTCCTCGTCGACCTGGCGAGGCTGCTCGATCGTTGCCATGTGTCTACCTCCTGATCGATTGGTGCGGCCGACCGTACGACCGGCCGCCGGCCTTCGCATCAGGGGGCCCACCTAGTCTTTCGCGGCGCTCCCGCGCTTAGGATCGGGGTGTGCTGCTGGGCCGTTCATCCGAGCGCCAGACCCTCGACCGCCTGCTCGCCGACAGCCGCCTCGGCCGCAGCGGCGTGCTCGCCCTCGTGGGCGAGCCGGGCATCGGCAAGACCGCACTGCTCGAGTACGCGGGCGGGCGCGCAGACGGCATGCGCGTGCTGCGCGCCCGGGGTGTCGAGTCGGAGGCCGAGGTGCCGTTCGCGGGGCTGCACGAGCTGCTGCGGCCGGCGCTCGGCGCGGTCGAGCAAATCCCGGCGCCGCAGGCGGAGGCGCTGGGCGGCGCGCTGGCGCTACGGCCCGGGCGGGCGGGCGACCGCTTCGCGGTCGGCGCGGCCACGCTGAGCCTGCTGGCCGCGTACGCCGAGCACAGGCCGCTGCTCCTCCTGATCGACGACGCCCAGTCGCTCGACGCCTCGAGCGCGGGCGCGCTGCTGTTCGCCTTCCGGCGGCTCCTGGCCGACCCGATCGCCGTGCTGATCGCAGCGCGTTCCGGCGAGCCGTCCGCCCTGCTCGACGGCTCCGACCTGCCGCGGCTCGAGCTGGGCGGCCTCGACCGCGAGGCCGCCGGCGAGCTGGCGGCCCAGGCATCGGCGGAAGCGCTGCCGCCCGAGGCCGCCGCGCGCCTCTACGAGGAGACGGGCGGCAACCCGCTCGCGCTGCTCGAGCTGGCCGCCGACAGCTCGCTGCTCGGCGAGGCGCCGCCGGAGGGGCCGCTGCCGCTGTCGGCCAGCATCGCCCACGCGTTCCTGCGGCGCTCGAGCTCGCTGCCCGAGGAGACGCGCCGGCTGCTCGTGCTCGCGGCCGCGAGCGACGACCGCCACGACCTCGCCACGCTCGGTCGCGCCGCCGCGGCGCTCGACCTGTCTGTGGACTCGCTGGCCGCGGCGGAGGACGCCGGGCTCGTCAGCGTCGGCGCCGGGCTGCTCGAGTTCCGCCATCCGCTGGTGCGCTCGGCAATCTACGGCGAGGCCGAGGCGCGGGAGCGCCGCGCCGCCCACCGTGCGCTCGCCGGCGCGCTGCCCGACCAGGAGCTCGACCGCCGCGCCTGGCACCTCGCCGCGGCGGCGCTGGGGCCGGACGCCGCGGCGTCGTCGGCGCTCGAGCTGGCCGGGATCAGGGCACGCGAGCGCAGCGCGTACGGCGTGTCAGCGGCGGCGTTCGAGCGGTCAGCCCGGCTCGCCGATGAACCGGGTAGGCGTCCGGCGTTGCTCTACGCGGCCGCCGACGCCGCGCTCAACGCCGGCCTCGGCGACCGCGCGATGGCGTGCGTGGACGAGGCGCTGGCGGCGCAACCCGACGATCCGCTCGCATACCGGCTCGAATACCTGCGCGGCTACCTCATCTCACGGAGGGGCGAGGTGATGGAGGGCCACACCGTCCTCATCGCGGCCGCCGAGCGGGCGGCGCGGCGCGACCCCGAGTTCGCCACGATGGTGCTCGCGGAGGCCGCGCACGTCTGCTTCTACTCGGGCGCCGCTGAAGCGATGCTGCGCACGGCCCGGCGCGCCGAGGCGCTTGTGCCACGCGGCGACCGCGGCCGCGCGCGCTTTTTCGCGTCTACCGCGATGGGCACCGCTCAGGTGGTGGCCGGCGACGGCGAGGCCGGCGCTCAGGCGCTCCGTCAGGCGGCCGAGGTCCTGGATGCCTCGGAGGAGCTGCGCGAGGATCCGCGCCTGCTCGCCTGGGCCGCGCTGGGGCCACTCTGGCTGCGCGAGGGCGAGTCGGGCGGCGCCCGGGTGGAGCGCACGCTCGACTACGCCCGCGAGCGCTCGGCGGCCGGGGTGCTCCCGGGGCTGCTCCACTACATCGGCAGGGTGCAGGCGATGAGCGACTCCTGGCCGGGCGCGCAGGCCAGTTATGACGAGTCGATCCAGCTCGCCCGCGAGAGCGGGCAGCGCACGGAGCTTGCCGCGGCGCTGGCCGGGCTCGCCTGGCTCGAGGCAAGGCAGGGCGCCGAGGAGCGCTGTCGCGCACACGCCGCCGAGTCGCGCATGCTCTGCACGGAGCTGGGCGTGGCGCTCTACGAGGTGTGGACGGTGATCGCGCTCGGCGAGCTCGAGCTCGGGCTCGGCCGGCCGGACGCGGCGATCGGCCACTTCGAGGAGCAGCGGCGGCTGCTCGAGCAGCTGCGGATCGTCGACGTCGACCTCTCTCCCGTGCCCGAGCTCGTGGACGCCTACCTGCGCGTCGGGCGGCAGGACGACGCGGCGGCTCTGGTGGGACCGTTCGCCGCCGCGGTCGAGGCCAAGGGACAGCCGTGGGCGCTGGCCCGGGCGGCGCGTTGTCTCGGGCTCGTCGGCGCGGACGCCGAGCTCGACGAGCGCTTCGGCGAGGCGCTGGCGCTGCACGAGCGCACCCCCGACGTGTTCGAGGCGGCGCGTACGCGGCTCGCTTACGGGGCGCGCCTGCGGCGCGCGCGCAAGCGCGTACGCGCCCGCGAGGAGCTGCGCGCCGCGATCGAGCTGTTCGACAGCCTCGGCCCCACATCATGGACCGAGCTGGCCGGCGCCGAGCTCGCCGCCACCGGCGAAACCGCCCGCCGCCGCGACCCGAGCACGCTCGACGACCTGACGCCGCAGGAGCTCCAGATCGCGGTTCTGCTGTCGGAGGGACGCACCACGCGCCAGACCGCGGCGGCGCTCTTCCTCAGCCCCAAGACCATCGAATACCACCTGCGCAACGTCTATCGGAAGCTCGGTATCTCGTCGCGCGAGGAGCTCGCAGCGGCCATCAGCTCACGGCCAAAGCTCAGCGCTCTCACATAAGTTGGCGCGTTCGGGCTCAGGCTTTGGGCCATTTTCACCGATTAGGTCGGAAGCGCCATGCGACTTCCCCTGCAACCAACGCCCAGAGAAGGCGAGCACCTGCCTGCCGCCGCGGATGACACCGATTACCGCGAGCTGGTCGAGCGGATCCCCGCGGTGAGCTACACGGCGGAATTCGGCTCCGACTGCGCCTGGCAGTTCGTCAGCCCGCAGATCGAGGAGCTGCTCGGCTTCGGCGTCGACGAGTGGTGCTCGGATCCAGGGCTCTGGTTCCGCCTGATCCACCCCGACGACCGCGAGGCCGTGCTGGCCGCCGAAGGCCGAACGCTGAGCGACGGCGTGCCCTTCTCGTGTGAGTACCGCCTGCTCGACCACCAGGGCAACGAGGTGTGGGTGCGCGACGACGCCGTCGTCCTCCACGACGAGAACGGCGGCCGCATGCTCCAGGGCCTGATGCTCGACATCACGCCACAGAAGCGCGCCGAGGAGCGCCTGCTCTACCTGGCCGACCACGATTCGCTCACCGGCCTCTACAACCGGCGCCGCTTCTTCCGCGAGCTCGACGCCTACCTCGCCTGGAACGAGCGCCACGGCGACCCCGGCGCCGTGCTGCTGCTCGATGTCGACCGCCTGAAGGAGGTCAACGACTCGCTCGGCCACGAGGCCGGAGACGAGCTGCTCCGGCACGTCGCGGCCGTCCTGCTGGGACGCGTGCGCCAGACCGACGTGGTCGCCCGCCTCGGCGGCGACGAGTTCGTGGTCCTGCTGCGCGGCCTCTCCAGCGAGCAGGCGCACGACCTCGCCCACCAGATCCCAGGCCTGATCGCCCAGACCCCTGTGAAGGTCGGCGAGGGCGCGCTGATCGCGAGCACGAGCGTGGGCATCGCCCTTGTCGAGTCGCGCCGCCAGGCCGAGGCCGACGCGATCGTGCGCGAGGCGGACGCCGCGATGTACCGCTCGAAGGCGAGCCGGCCGGCGAGCGCGGCCGCACGCGACCCGGAGGGCGAGCGTTCACTAGCCGACGCCGACGGCGCCGCCGACGGCGAGTTCGACGCCCTCATCTCTTCCGTGGAGGATCAGCTGCACGCCAACACGCGCGTCCGCGACGAGCTCCGCAGCCGCTACGGCCGCGCCCTGCCCAACTTCGCCGCCCACCTGCTGTCGCAGATGGACGAGACCGCCGCGCGCGCCCTGCACATCCTGGCGCGCATGCGCGCCCAGGGCCGGCGCTAGATCAGCCTCCTGAGGTCCGCCTCGAAGCCGGGGTAGGACACCGCCGCGGCGTCCATACCGAGCACCTCCACACCGCTCCGCGAGGCGAGCCCCGCCACCGCGCCGAGCATCGCCAGCCGGTGGTCGCCCAGCGAGTCGATCGTCCCACCCTCGATGCCGGTGCCGCCGTGGACGACGAAGCCGTCCTCGGTGGCTTCGAGCTGCGCGCCCAGCCCGCGCAGGCCGTTCACCACGCCCTCGATGCGATCGGTCTCCTTGATGCGCAGCTCGGCAGCGCCGCGCACCACGGTGTCGCCCTCGGCAAAGCAGCCGAGCAGCGCCACGAGCGGCAGCTCGTCGATCGCCAGCGGCACCTCCTCCGGCAGCACCTCGGTGCCCACGAGCGGAGACGCCGCGACGTCTAGCTCGCCGATCGGCTCCTCACCGCTCGCGCCGGCGCCCGGCTCCTCGAGGTCGCCGAGGATCACGGCGCCCATGCGTTGAGCGATTCGGAAGAAGCCGGTGCGCGTCCAGTTGAGGCAGGTGCCCTCGATCACGATGCGCGACTTCGGCACGAGGCACGCCGCCACAGCCAGGAACGCGGCCGACGAGGGGTCGCCCGGTACCACCACGTCGTCGAGCTCGAGCTCGTCCACGGCGCTCACCGTCACGGTCAGCCCCTCGCGCGTGAACGGCACGCGGGCGCGGCTGAGCAGCCGCTCGGTGTGGTCGCGGCTCTGCGACGACTCGGTGACGCTGGTCGAGCCGGCCGCCAGGAGTCCGGCGATCAGCACGCACGTCTTCACCTGCGCGCTCGCGACGGGCAGGTCGTAGTCGATCCCGGTCAGCGAGGTGCCGCGCACGAGCAGCGGCGGCATGCCACCCTCGCGCGTGTCGATCGAGGCGCCCATCTGCCGCAGCGGCCCGGCCACGCGCTCCACCGGGCGCCGGCGGATGGAGTCGTCGCCGTCGAGCGTCCACTCGCCACCGGGCTGGCCCGCGAGCCAGCCGGGCAGCAGGCGCAGCAGCGTGCCCGAGTTGCCGACGTCGAGGCGGCCGCCGGTCACCTCGGCGGGCGTGTGCAGCCCGACGCCGCGGATCACCAGCTCGTCCCCACTGTCATCGACGCCGGCGCCGAGCGCCTGCACCGCGCTGAGCGTCGACTCTGTGTCGGCGGCGCGCAGGTAATTGCGGACGCTCACGGGCACGTCCGACATCGCGCCGAACAGTGCCGCCCTGTGCGAGATCGACTTGTCCGCCGGCGGGGTGACGCTGCCGCTCAGCCGTCCGGACGGCCCGAAGCGCGCGCTCGTGCTGCCGGGCGCCGGGCGGTTCACCACTCGCGAGCGACGCCGGCGCTAGACCTGCGCAAAGTCCTTGCCCGCGAGCTGCGCGGCCACCTCGAGCTGGCGCACGTAGTCGGCGAAGCCCTCGGTCCGCAGCTGCTGCGGCCCGTCGCAGATCGCCCGCTCGGGCTCGGGGTGGACCTCGACGATGATCCCGTCGGCGCCCGCCGCCGCCGCCGCCAGCGACATCGGCAGCACCCAGTCGCGCCGCCCTGTGGCGTGGCTCGGGTCGACCACCACCGGCAGGTGCGACAGCTCGCGCAGCACCGGGATCGCCATCAGGTCGAGCGTGAAGCGGTAGCTCGGCTCGAAGGTCCTGATCCCGCGCTCGCAGAGGATCACGTTGGGGTTGCCCTCCTTCAGCACGTACTCGGCGGACATGAGCAGTTCCTCGATCGTCGAGGACAGGCCGCGCTTGAGCAGCACCGGCCGCCCGGCGCGCCCGAGCTCCGTGAGCAGCGTGTAGTTCTGCATGTTGCGCGCGCCCACCTGGATCACGTCCGCAACCTGGAGCACTGCCTCGAGGTCCCGCACGTCCATCAGCTCGGTGACCACCGGCAGGCCGGTCTCGGCCTTGGCCTCGGCGAGCAGCGGCAGCCCGGCGTCGCCGAGTCCCTGGAACGAGTACGGCGAGGTGCGCGGCTTGTACGCGCCGCCGCGCAGCATCTGGGCACCCGAGTCGCGCACCACGCGCGCCGTGTCGAGCATGATCTCGCGCGACTCGACGGTGCACGGCCCAGCGATCGTGGCGAAGTAGTTGCCGCCTATCTTGCGGCCGTCCACCTCCACCACCGTGCGTTCGCCGCGCTTGTATTGCGCGGAGGCGAGCTTGTAGGGCTTGAGGATCGGGACCAGGTGGTCCACTCCGGGGAAGCCCTCGAGGCCGAGGTTGTCCACGTGCTCGCGGTCGCCGATCGCGCCGATCACCGTCACGAGCTCGCCCTCTGAGATGTGCGCCTTGGCGCCCACCGATTCGACGCGCCGGACGACCGCCGCCACCTCTTCGGTCGTCGCGCCCTCTTTCATAACGATCATCATCTGGTGCCTTTCTGAAGTCTGAATCCTACGGACGGTGGCTCACGGGGAGCCGGGCGATGGTGGCGTCCGGCACTCGGATATCGGTCGGTCGCTCGAAAGCGCGCGCGGCCGGACGCCTAGATAAATCGCCAGGCGTAATAGGCAAGCACGCGGGCGCCGCAGTGGGCGCTCGTCGAAAGGCGGTGCGTGCCTATGCCATCCATCGTACGAACTTGTACCAGCTAGGCGCCCGCATTGTCCAGCGCGGTGGCTGACTTTCGCGCGAGCCAGAGCTCCTCGCACGGCCAGCGGCGCGCCCACTCCTTGGGCATCCAGTCGTAGCGCGTCGGCGGCGCGTCCGCGGACACCTGCAGCTCGTGCAGGGCCTCGATCGCGAAGCCGGCCTCGCGCAGCAGCTTGATCCACTGCCCGTGCGGCAGGTGGAACGAGATGCTGTCGTCGTCGTCCCAGTCGATCTTGTGGAGTCCGAACAGGTCGTTCAGCAGCCGCTCGCCCGTCGGCTCGTCGCCCTGCGGGCTGCACAGCACGCTGAGGATCCCGCTCGTGAGGAACAGCAGGCCCCCGCCCGGGCGCAGGAGGCGCGCCGCCTCGGGAATCCACACGTACGGGTCGCACCAGAGGCTCGCCCCGTACTCCGAAAAGGCGAAGTCGAAGCCGGCGTCCGGCAGTGGCACGCGCTCGGCGCTCGCGTGGATCAGCGGAAACTCGAGCCCGTGCTCCGCCTGCATCGCGCGCGCCGTCTCGAGCTGGCGCTCCGAGAGGTCGATGCCGGTGGGCCGCGCGCCGCGGCGCGCGAACCAGGCGGACCAGTAGGCGGTGCCGCAGCCGAGCTCGACGACGTCGAGCCCGTCGACGTCGGGAACGATCCCGATGTTCGCCTCGGGCTCGCTCCAGATGCCCCAGTTCGGCTCGTTGCCGGCCCACTTCTGGTGCGCGTCCTCGACGTAATCGGCCGCCTGCTCGTTCCAAAACGCCTGGTTGGCGGCGGCGTGCTCGCTGATGTCGCTCATGTGTGCTGGGTCCTGCGCCCGGTGAGCGCCGCGGCGACGCCGAGGCCGATCAGCACGAACCCGGTGACCACACGCTGCGCACGCCCGAAGCCGGGGCGCCGGCGCACGGCCGCGCCCACCGTGCCCGACAGCACGGCGTAGAGGCTGTCGCTGAACAGTCCGATCGCGATCCACATCAGCCCGAGCACCGCGATCTGCGGCGCTGCGCTGCGGCTTGGGTCGACGAATTGCGGCAGGAAGGCGAAGAAGAACAGCGCGGTCTTCGGATTGAGCACGTTCACGACGATGCCCTGGCGGAAGATGTTGCCCAGGCTGCGCTCGTTGCCGGCGGACGGCTCGCCTGCCGAGCCGCGGTCCATCAGCCGCTGGATCCCGAGGACGATCAGGTAGGCCGCGCCTACCAGCTTCACGGCCGAGAACGCGAGCGCAGAGGACACGAGCAGCGCCGACAGCCCCACCGTGGCAGCGGCGACGTGCACCGTCGAGCCGACGTGGACCCCGCCTACCGCGGTGAGTCCGGCGCGGCGGCCGTGCTCGACGCTCTGGGCGACGATGTAGAGCACCGCCGGCCCGGGGATGAGCAGCAGCACGATCGTGGTGCTGACGAAGAGGGTGAGATGCGAGGAGTCCGGTAGCACGGCCTCACAATCCTGCCAGTACCTCGTCGAGCGCCGTCAGGAAGCGCTCGTTCTCGTGACGCGTGCCGTAGGTCACCCGCAGCCGGCCCTCCTCGCCGAGTGCGGTGCCGGCGCGCACGATCACGCCCCGCTCGGACAGCCCGCTCATCACCGCGGCCTCGTCGCGGTCTCCGAGCGACACCCAGGAGAAGTTGGCCTGGCCCTCCGTCGTCTCGAGGCCGCGCTCGTGCAGCTCGTCCTCGACGAAGACTCGCTCGATGGCGGTGCGCTCCACCCTCCGCGCCACCTCGTCCTGGTGGAGCAGCGCCTCGGCGGCGGCGGCTTGGGCGAGCATGTTCGCGAAGAACGGCTGGCGCACGCGGTCGACGCCGATGCGGAAGTCCTCCGAGCAGAGCGCGTAGCCGACGCGCAGCCCGCACAGCCCGTAGACCTTCGAGAAGGTGCGCAACAGCACCAGGTTCGGGTGGCGCCTGAGGAGCGGCAGCGACTCGTCCGGGTCCTGCATGGTCGAGAACTCCACGTAGGCCTCGTCGACGATCACCGCCACGTGCCGCGGCAGCCCGGCCACGAACTCGTCGACTTGCTCGATCGGGAGCGCCGTGGCGGTCGGGTTATTGGGGTTGCAGACGAGCACGATGCGCGTGGCCGCGGTCACCTCGCGCGCCATCGCGTCGAGGTCGTGGCGGCCGTCGGCGTCGAGCGGGACGGTGACCGCGCGGGCGCCCGTCATCGCCGCCAGGTGTGGGTACATCGAGAACGACGGCCACGCGTAGACGAGCTCCGCGCCCGGTTCGAGCATCGCCTCCGCCGCGGCCAGCAGGATGTCGCACGAGCCGTTGCCGATCGCGATCCCGGACACCGGTACGCCCGTGCGGTCCGAGATGCGGTGGCGCAGCTTCGACGCACTCGGGTCTGGGTAGCGGTTGAGGTTGCGCATCGCCGCCTCCACCGCCTCGAGCACGGCGGCGTGCGGCGCCCAGGGCGTCTCGTTGGAGGCGAGCTTCACGAGCTCGCCGTCGAACCGGTAGGTGTCGGCCGCCGGGTAGAAGGGGATCGACAGCGCGCGGTTCGTGAACTCGAGGCTCATTGCGCGCCCTGCAGGTCCTGCCGCAGCGCCGCGGCCTCGCGCAGGTAGACGTGCTGCGGCTCGACGTCGGCGGCCGGGTAGCAGTGCAGCATCAGCCGGATCACGCGCGGCAGCGCGCCCGCCACCGGGATCTCGCGCGCGCACAGTAGGGGCACGCGGCTCAGGCCGATCCGCCGGGCGGCCACCGCCGGGAACTCCGCGTCGAGGTCCTCCGTGCAGGTGAATATGCAGCTCACGAGGTCGTCCACCGCGAGCCGGTTGCGCTCGAGCACGGCGCTCACGAGCTCCTCGGTGGCCTCGAGGATCGCGCTTGCCTCGTTCGTCTCAACGGTTGTCGCGCCCCTCAGGGCTTGCAATCTCACGGCCCAGCATTGTGACGGAGCGGCCAGTCAGGGCGGTTGCGCGGCTCAAGTTCAAATTGCACAAAGCCGATTAGTTAATGCGCCACGCGTGGCGCAGCCCATCGCCCAGCCCTCTTGCAGGGAGAAAAACGGTCAAAGGATGGCCACTGTGGATGAGAACAACGGCTTTGACGCGCAGGCCCTGGTTGTCGCCGAGCAGCTGATCGTGCTCGAGCTGAGCCTCGACGAGGCGAATGCTCTGCGCTCGTGGCTCCTCAAGCCCGCCGCCGACGGCAGCACCGCCCTCGACGATTCCCTCGTGAACACGTCGCTCAAGAAGCTCGCCGGCGCTATCGACAAGATCGAGGCGGTCGGCGAGATCCGGCGCGAGCTCGAGGAGGCCGGCTTCGACACCGTCGGTATGGACGACGACCAGCTCGCCGAGCTCGGCCGCAAGATCGGCCAGGCCTCGAGCCGCAGCCTGCGCTAAGCGTTCAGGTACCTCCGGCGCTCGCCGCCTTGCGCAGCCGTTCCACTTCGGCCGGCGTGAGGCGGCGGTGCTCGCCTTCGGGCAGCTTGTCCAGGCGCAGCGGGCCGAAGCCC
The DNA here is from genome assembly GCA_036494715.1 of Thermoleophilaceae bacterium. Taxonomy (GTDB): domain Bacteria; phylum Actinomycetota; class Thermoleophilia; order Solirubrobacterales; family Thermoleophilaceae; genus JAICJR01. The sequence goes on along the minus strand of DASXNY010000089.1, from coordinate 57,967 downwards.
ACGCGCTCGAGCGCGGTCACGCGATGACCCACCGCCTCGAACATGCGGCGCAGCTGGCGCTTGCGGCCCTCGCGGATCACGAGCTCGAGCTGCCCGGGATCGATTTGCCGGACGCTCGCGGGCGCGGTACGACCGTCCTCGAGCTCAACGCCCTCGCGTAGCTGCCGCAGCGCGGCCTCGGGCACGGGCCTCGGTTCGACCGTCGCGCGGTAGGTCTTCTCCACCTCGAAGCTCGGGTGGGTGAGCTGGTTCGCGAGGTCGCCGTCGTTGGTGAGGAGGATCAGGCCGGTGGTGTCCGCGTCGAGCCGTCCCACCGGATAGAGCCGCCGCTGGCTCGGCACGAGCTCGATCACGGTGCGGCGCCCATGCGTGTCCTTGGCCGTCGAGACCACGCCGGCCGGCTTATGCAGCGCGTACACCTCGCGCGGCTCCGGGGCGAGCGACTCCCCGTCGAGCGCGACGCCAGAGGACTGATCGACGTCGAGCGCCGGATCCCGCACCACCTGACCGCCAACCGTTACGCGCCCCGAAGCGATCAGCTTCTCAGCAGCCCGCCGGGAAGCGGCGCCGGAATGAGCGAGATACCGCGCGAGCCGCACAACTAAGAACTAAGAACCAAGAACTAAGAACCCTCAGCACTGTCCCCATGATCCGAGGGCGCGCCTCCGTGTTGCGCAGCGGCAGCGGGCACCAGCACCTCTTCCCGGCTGTAATGCCCCACCGCGTCGAACCAGCGCTTCGCGTGCAGCCCCACGCGCAGATCGCAGTCCGCCACCACGATCCCCTCCTTGTCATACAGCGGGCCGGCGATGATCTCGCCCTCGTCCGGCTCGACGATCACGGCGCCGCCGCGGCCGAACACGTCTCGCTCCGGCAGCTCGACCGGGAAGTCGTCGGGGAACGCCGAGCGGGGGATGTACTGCGGCGCGCCCACCACGAACGCGCCCGACTCGACGGCGATGTGGCGCATGTTCGCGATCCAGACGTCCGAGTCGTCGGCCGTCGGCGCGACCCAGATTTGGGGCCCGCCCCGGTACATGGCATAGCGCGCGAGCGGCATGCGGTTTTCCCAGCAGATCAGGCCGCCCACGCGGCCGAGTGGGGTGTCGGCCACGGTCAGGTCGTCGCCCTTGCCGACCCCATGGAAGAGCTTCTCGTGATGCGTCGGCATCAGCTTGCGGTGCCGCCAGATAAGCCCCTGCGGGCCGATCAGCAGCAGCGTGTTGTAGAGCGATCCGGGCCGCTCGCTCTCGCGCTCGTTCACCCCGATCGCACAGTGCAACATGTGGTTGCTGCACGCATCGATCAGGCGATCGACCAATGGCCCCGGAACGTCGACCGAGTTCTCCCACAGCCGTTCCCAGAGCTCGTCGAAGCCGCCGAAGCCGGCTGCCTGGCGCGCCCAGGCGTTGGAGGGGTAGAGGGGCACGAACGTCTCGGGCAGCACCGCGAGCTGCACGCCCTGCCCGGCCGCCTCGCCCAGCAGCCTGACCGCCTTGTCCACCGACGCCTCGGCGTCGAGGATCACCGGCGTGGCCTGGATGGCGGCCACCCGCACGGTGTCGAAGCGAGTCACGTGGCGAGCATATCCCCGCCGAGTGGGCGGCGGTACTCGACGAGGGGGAGGTCGAGGTCGGCGGCGTAGTGCTCCTCGCCCGTCTCGCGCCAGCCCTCACGGCGGTAGAAGGCCCGGGCGCGGGAGTGGTCGCGCGGCGTCCACAGCCGCGCCGCCCTGTAGCGCCGGCGCTCGGCCTCCGCCATGGCCTCGGCGAGCAGACGCGCGGCCACGCCGCTGCCCCACCACGCGGGGCGCACGAACAGGTGCCAGAGGTGGGCTAGCCCGGGAATCGACTCGCGCTCGCGCTCCTCGCCGGAGGTGACTGCCGGGCGCAACACGACGTAGGCCACGGCGCGCTGACTGTCGTCCTCCGCGATCAGACACCATGAGCCCGGGTTGGCGAGCACGGGCGCCAGGCGGTCGCTCTCCTGGGCGCTCAGCTCGATCTGCGGGTCCCAATCGGCGGGCGTCCAGTCGGCGTAGGTCTCGTTCGCCTTCGCCAGAACAGAAGAAAGGGCGGCAGCATCCGCGCTACCACCCTCTCGAAACTTCAACGCCCCCGGGGCTTCCATGCCTCCGATCCTACGAGGAAGAAAACCGGCCGGACCGCCCGCTCCCACTCAGGCGATCGGCCGTTTCCACTCGCGACCGGTGATACCCCGGGCTTTCGAATTTCAGTCCTACCGCTGCCAAACTTTTTCGGATGGACTTGAAGCTGCTCGAAAGCACGCTCGAGGAGGGCGGCGAACCGCGCTTCCGCGCCGACCAGGTGTGGGAGTGGACGGCGCGCGGCGCGGGATCGTACGAGGACATGACGAACCTGCCCAGCCCGCTGCGCGACCGGCTCGCGGATGAGCTCCCGTTCTCGACGCTCGAGCTCGTCGACGAAGCTCTGGCGCGCGACGGCACCGAGAAGGCGCTCTTCCGCACCGAAGACGGCCGCCCCGTCGAGGCGGTGCTGATGCGCTACCGCGACGGCCGCCGCTCGCTCTGCCTGTCGAGCCAGTCGGGCTGCCCGCTCACCTGCACCTTCTGCGCCACCGGCCGGATGCAGTTCGGCCGCAATCTCTCGGCGTCCGAGATCCTCGACCAGGCGCTGCACTTCCGCCGCAAGGAGCCGGTGAACCACGCGGTTTTCATGGGCATGGGCGAGCCGCTGATGAACCTCGACAACGTGCTCGGCGCCTGCGAACGGCTGCCGGATCTCGGCATCACGCCGCGCCGCACGACGATCTCCACCGTCGGCTGGATCCCCGGCATCGAGCGCATGACCGCCGAGGGGCCGCCCGTGCACCTCGCGCTCTCCCTCCACGCCGCGGACGAGGCGCTGCGCTCGGAGCTGATGCCGGTTAACGACCGCTACCCGCTGCCGGACGTGCTCGCGGCCTGCCTGCGCTGGGGGGATGCCCGCCGGCAGCAGGTGTTCGTCGAGTACCTGATGCTCGACGGCGTGAACGACCGCTACGAGCAGGCGGTCCAGCTCGCCGAGCTGCTCGGCCCGAGCGGCGCGTTCAAGGTCAACCTGATCCCGTACAACCCCACCGACGCGAGCTACAGCGGCTCAACTCGCGGCGCGATCGACGCGTTCCGCGCGGCGCTCGAAGAGCACGGGCTGCGGGCCACAGTCCGGCTCACACGCGGCCGCGACATCGACGCGGCCTGCGGCCAGCTTGCGGCGCGGAACGGGTAGTCGCCCGCCAGCGGCGAGCCACGAGCCGCCGAGGATGAGCGCGAGCCCCGCGAAGGTGCCGACGCTCACGCCCTCCTCCAGGAACGCGACGCCGTAGGCGAGCGCGAACGCCGGCGACACGTACGCCACGAGCGACATCTTGGCCGCGCCGATCTTCGCCACGAGCACGTTGACGAGCACGAAGGCGATGCCGGTGCCGGCCACGCCGAGGGCGATCACGGCGGCGAGCGGTCCGGCGCCGGGCGCGCCAGACGGCGCCGTGATGATCGCCGCCGGCAGCAGCAGGAGTGCCGCGGTGGTGGTGGTCCCCGCCACCACCCCCACCGGGTCGACGCCGCGGAAGCGCCGCTTGATGAACAGCCCGGCGCAGGCGTAGCCGAGCGCCGCGAGCACCACCATCACGCCGCCGAGTACGGCCTGCGAGTCGCCGCCGAGGTCGAGCCCGAGCAACAGCACCACGCCGACGATGCCGACCACTATGCCCCCGAGCCGCCAGCCGGACGAGCTCTCCTCGGGGTCAAGGAGCGGGGCGAGCAGCGCGATCCAGATCGGCGCGGCCGCCACGAGGATGCCGGCAAGCGAGGAGGCGATGTGGCGCTCCCCGAGCGTGATCAGCGTGAACGGCAGGGCCATCTGGATCGTGCCGAGCAGAGCGATCTCGGGCGCGCGCCGCATGATTCCCGGGAGCGCGCCGCGATGCGCCGCGACCGGGAGCAGCACGAGCGCCGCGAGCGCGGTGCGCGCGCACACGATCTCGGCCCACGACATGTCGCGCAGGCCGATCTTGATGAAGAGGTAGGAGGCGCCCCAGACCGCCGAGAGAGCGAGGAACTGAACCCAGGCGCGTCGGCTCACGAGGCCACGGCGAGCTCGACGCGCGCGGAACGGTAGGTGCGCGCGGTCTCGCGCAGCACCTCGAGCATCGCCGCAGTGGCGGGCGAGCGGTAGCCCGGCAGCGTCGCCGCCTGCACGGTCCGCGACAGCTTTGCCCCCGCGAGCTCACGGATGACGATGTCGTCGCGGACGGTGGCGAAGCCGAGGTCCGGAATCAGCGCGACGCCGACACCCGCCGCGACGAGCCCCTGGACGGTGGCGAAGTCGTCGCTCTCGAAGGCCACGTGCGGCTCGAAGCCCGCGCCGGTGCAGGCCCACTGCACCTGACCGGTGCACGGGCAGGCGTCGGTGCCCGTGACCCAGGCGTCGGCTGACAGATCCTTCAGACGCAGCTTGGGCTTCGCCGTCAGGGGGTGGCCGACCGGGAGCACGGCGTAGAACAGGTCGTCGAGCAGGTCCTCGCTGTCGAGGCCGCTGAGCGACTCGTCGCTGAAGAGGCTGGGCGTGTAGGTGAGCGCGATGTCGAGCTCTCCGGCGCGCAGCCGCGGCAGCGAGTCCTGCGGCTCCGCCTCGCTCAGGTTGAGCTCGACGCCGGGGTGGCGGCTGCGGAAGTTCGCGATCGCCTGCGGCACGATCGCCGAGCCCGCCGATGGGAACGACGCGATCCGCACGCGGCCGCCGCGCACGCCGGCCAACGCCTCGAGCTCGGCCTCGGCCTCGGCCAGGTTCGCGAGCACGGACTCGGTGTGGCGCACAAGCGCCTCGCCCGCGTCGGTGAGCCGGATCCCGCGGGCGCTGCGCTCGACGAGCTTGGTGCCGGCCTCGCGCTCGAGGGCGGCTATCTGTTGGGAAACAGCGGACTGCGTGTAGGAGAGCGCCTCGGCGGCCGCGGAGAACGAGCCGTGCGTCGCGACCTCTCGGAGCACCCTCATACGGCGAACATCAAGCATAAGCGAACCTTATCGCTTCCAAGCCGATCTGTCATTTGACCTGATGGGTGCCGGGTGGGATCCTGGCTGTCATGAGAACTGCATCCACCATCACCATCAGAAGGGCCCACCCGGAGGAGCCGGGCGTGCTGCGGGTCGCCGCGCTTGACAGCGCGCGCGTGCCGAGCTCGCCGCTGCTCGTGGCCGAGGTGGAGGGCCAGGTGCGGGCCGTCCGCTCGATCCACGGCGGCAACTCGATCGCAGATCCGTTCTTCGGGAGCGCCGACCTGCTCGAGCTGCTCGACGTCCACGCCGCCCGCATCCAGCGCTACGAGCGTCCGAGCCTGCTGAAGCGCCTGGCGCTTCGCCCGCGCTCGGCGTTCTAGCGACGGGCGCCGGCTCAGGCCGCCAGCTCGGCGAGGGTCGCGAAGCCCAGTCCGGCCGCGCGCGCTCGCTCCGCCAACGGGGCGAGCGCCTCGGCGGTGGGCTGTGCGCTGTCGCGGTCGGCGTAGCGCGCTGAGTCGTGCAGGAGCACGATCACGCCGTCGGCCAGATCGCGCCCCGCCAAGTCCGCGATCCGCGCGGGCATGAGCGGGTCCCAGTCAGCTCCCCACGCCGACCAGTAGGCCGGCCTCAGCTCGAGCCGCGAGCAGGCCGCGTACGAGTGCTCGCTGCAGCGGCCGTAGGGCGGCCGGTACCAGCGCGGCCGCCGCCCCGTGGCCGCCTCGAGCGCGCCGAGCCCGCGGGCGAGGTCGTCGCGCGCCTGCTGCGGGCTGAGCTGCTCGTGGTGCTCGTGCCCGAAGCCGTGCAGAGCCACCTCGTGTCCGCGCCCCACCACATCGCGCCCGATGTCCTGGTGGCGCATGAGCTGCTCGCCGAGCATGAAGAAGGTGGCCTGGGCGCCGATCGCGTCGAGCGCGTCGAGCACCGCCGGGGTGGCATCCGGATCCGGCCCGTCGTCGAACGTGAGCGCGATCCGCCCGCTGCCCGCCTCCGCGCGCTCGAGCGCGGGAAACCGCTCCCACAGGTCGAACGTCTCCCGCATCTCGCGGAAGGAGGGCATCTAGCCGGGTCCTGTGCGCTGCTCCCCGGCCTTGAGGAGACGTTCGCGGATCTCGCCCTCCTCGTCGGGAGTGGGGTCGAAGGCCGCGACGTCGGGCAGCTCGTCGAGCCCGTTCAGGCCGAACAGCCGCTGGAACAGCTCGGTGGAGCGGTAGAGCACCGCGCCGAACTGCGAGCGGCCGGACTCCTCGATCAGCCCGCGCTCGAGCAGCGTGCCCACCGCGGACTCCGACGCCACGCCGCGGATGCGCGCGATCTCGGGGCGCGACACCGGCTGGAGGTAGGCGACGATCGCCATGCACTCGGCCTGCGCCTGCGTGAGCGGCGGGGTGCGCGGGCGCGCGAGCAGCCTGCGCGCCGCGTGCTCGGCGACCGGGTCCGTGGCGAGCGTGAAGCCGCCGGCCAGCTCGCGCAGCACCACGCCGCGCCAGCCCTCCGCATAGTGCTCGCGCAGCCGCGCGAGCGCCTCCACCACCTCGCCCTCGCCCGCCTCGCAGGCGTCGGCGAGTGTCTCCACGGACAGCGGCTCCGGGGACAGGAACAGCAGCGCCTCGACGATGCGCGGCAGCTCGTTCATCGCGCATTCACCACTATCGGGCCGAACGACTCCGACTGCTCCCACGTGGCTTCCCCCTTCTTGTAGAGCTCGAGCAGCGCGAACAGCGTGATCGCCTCGGTCACGCGATCCGCTCCCTGCACCGCCTCGTCGAACGTGAACCGGCCACGCCCCGACAGCAGCGAGCGCAGGTGCGAGAGCCGCTGCTCCACCGACACGGTCGGCATCGCGACGTGCTGGAGCGAGATCGGCTCGGGTATCCGCAGCAGGCCGCCGATCGCCTTCGCCAGGGCCACCGGCTCGTAGGACTTCTCCGCGAGCTCCACCGACACCCGCCGCAGCTCCTTCGGGAGCGGCGCGGAGCGGTAGCGGAAGCCGGACTCGGCCTCGATCCGCTCGCGCAGGAAGCTCGCAGCGCGCCGGTAGCGCGCGTACTCGAGCATGCGGGCGAGCAGCTCGTCGGCAGCCTCGGCGCGGTCGAGGTCGATCTCCTCCTCTTCCTCGCGCGGCAGGATCAGCCGCGACTTGAGCTCGAGCAGCGCCGCGATCAGGACCAGGAACTCAGTGGCGGCCTCGAGGTCGAGCTCGCCGGCGCTCTCGAGGTGCGCGACGTAGGCGAGCACGATCTCCGCCAGGTCCACCTCGAGCAGGTCGACCTCCTCCTTGAGCACGAGCGTGAGCAACAGGTCGAAGGGACCCTGGAAGACCTCCAGGTCGAGGTCGAGCGAGAGCACCGCCATCGGCGACAGGTTACGAGGGCGGCCCGACGCCCATGCGATCGCGGGCGATGGCGACGGTCTGATGGGCGATCGCGTGGGCCTTCTCCGCCCCCGCATGGAGGATCGCGTGGAGCTGCTGCTCGTCGGGGCGCAGCTCCTCGTAGCGCTCGCGGACCGGGGCGAGGTAGTCCACCACGGCGTCGGCAACCGCCTGCTTGAAGTGCCCGTAGCCCGAGCCGTCGAACTCGCTTTCGACCTCACCGGGACTCACCCCGCGGACCACCGACAGGATGTCGATCAGGTTCGTAACGCCCGGCTTGTCGGGCGAGCGGACGACGTCCGAGCCGGAGTCGGTCACGGCGCTCTTGATCTTCTTGACCACGGTGTTCGGGTCGTCGAGCACCCGGATCACGCCGGCGTCGCTCTCCGCGGTGGTCGACATCTTCCGCGTCGGCTCCTGGAGATCCATGATCCGCGCGCCGACACTTGGGATGCGGTGCTCGGGCACCACGAACGTGTCACCGAAGCGCGCGTTGAAGCGCTGTGCCACATCGCGGGCGAGCTCCAGATGCTGGCGCTGGTCGTCGCCCACAGGCACCTCGTCGGCGTTGTAGGCCAGGATGTCGGCGGCCTGGAGCATCGGGTAGATGAAGATGCCCGCGGACACGAGCTCGCGCTGCTGGGCGGACTTCTCCTTGAACTGGGTCATCCGCGTCAGGTCGCCGTAGGCGGTGACCGCCGAGAGCAGCCAGGTCAGCTCCGTGTGCTCCGGCACGTCGCTCTGGCGGAAGAGGATGCAGCGCTCGGGGTCGAGGCCGGCCGCAAGCAGGAGCGCGGTCGCGTCGAGCACCGTCTCGCGCAGCGACTTCGGGTCATAGGGGACCGTGATCGCGTGCAGATCGACGATGCAGTAGATCGCCTCGCCACGCTCCTGACCCTCGACCCAGCCGCGGATCGCCCCGATGAAGTTGCCGAGGTGCTTGCTGCCTGTTGGCTGGATGCCGCTGAACGTACGCATCAATCGCGGTCAGCCGGCTGGCGCACGATCGGATGCTTCGCCGCGCGCGCCTCGTCGAGGCGGCGCACCGGCGTCGAATAGGGCGCGTTGCGCGCGATCTCCGGGTCTTCCTTGGCCTCCTCGAGGATGTCGCGGATGGCGTCGGCGAAGCCGTCGAGGCGCTCCTTCGTCTCGGTCTCGGTCGGCTCGATCATCAGCGCCTCGTCCACGAGCAGCGGGAAGTAGACGGTCGGCGGGTGCACCTTGTGGTCGAGCAGCCGCTTGGCGATGTCGAGCGTCTTGATGCCGAGCTGGTCGCGCGCGCCGCGGCCGGAGAGCACGAACTCGTGCATGCAGAGGCGATCGAACGCGATCGGCAGGTACTCGCCGATACCGGGCTCCGCCAGCCGCGCACGCAGGTAGTTGGCGTTGAGCACGGCGGTCTCGGACACGTCCTTGAGCCCGTCGCCGCCGACCGAGCAGATGTAGGCGTACGCGCGCACGAACACGCCGAAGTTGCCCTGGAAGCCGCGCAGCCGGCCGATCGACCCCGGCCGCTCGAAGTCGAGGTCGAAGAACGGCTCGGGATGCCCGTTCGAGCCCTGCTCACGGCGCACGACCTGCGGCCGCGGCAGGAACGGCTCGATGCGCTCGGACACCGCAATCGGGCCCGCGCCGGGACCGCCGCCGCCGTGCGGCTGCGTGAACGTCTTGTGCAGGTTGAAATGCACGATGTCGAAGCCCATGTCGCCCGGCCGCGACACTCCCATCACCGCGTTCAGGTTCGCGCCGTCGTAGTACAAGGTCGCGCCCGCCTCGTGCACGATCCGGGCGATCTCCTCGATGTTGCGGTCGAAGAGGCCGAGCGTGTTGGGGTTGGTGAGCATCAGACACGCCGTGTCGTCGCCGGCCTTGTCACGCAGGTCGTCGAGGTCGACGCCACCGTCGGCCGCGGTGCCCACCTTCACCACGTCGAAGCCGGACATCGTCACTGTTGCCGGGTTGGTGCCGTGCGCGGTGTCGGGCGTGAGCACCTTGGTGCGCTGCTCGCCGCGGTCCTGGTGATAGGCGCGCGTGAGCAGCAGCCCCGCCAGCTCCCCGTGCGAGCCCGCGCTCGGCTGGAGCGACACGTGCGGCAGCCCCGCCACCTCGCCGAGCGCGCGCTGGAGGTTCCACATCAGCTCGAGCGCGCCCTGCGCCCACTTCGGCTCCTGCAGCGGGTGCAGCCGCGAGAAGCCGGGCAGCGCCGCCACGCGCTCGTTCAGCTTCGGGTTGTGCTTCATCGTGCACGACCCGAGCGGGTAGAAGCCCGTGTCGAGGTCGAAGTTCTTCTTCGAGAGGTTGTTGTAGTGGCGCACGATCTCCGGCTCGGAGATCTCCGGCAGCTCGGGCGGCTCGGAGCGGATCGCATCCGCCGGCAGCAGCTCAGCCACCGCCACCTCGGGCACGTCGAGCTCGGGTGCGACGAAGGCCCGCCGCCCCTCACGCGACTTCTCGAAGATCGTCACCGTCGGGTCGCCGCCGATCACGCGTGCACCTCCTCGCGCACGCCACGCACGATCGCCGCGAGCCGGTCGATATCCCGGCGCGTCCGCCGCTCGGTGATGGCGACGAGCAGACAGTCGTCGTACTCGGGGTAGTAGTAGCGCAGCCTGTGCCCCGGATTGATGCCCGCGGCGCGCGCCCGCTCGCACACCTCGTCGAGGTTGGGCAGGCGGATGGCGAACTCGCGCACGACGGGGCCGGGATTGACCAGCTCCGCGCCGAGCGCCTCGCGCGCATAGGCGGTGCGCCGGAGCATCAGCTCGCCGAGCTCGACGATGCCCTGCTTGCCGAGCCACGACAGGTAGATCACACCCGCGAGCGCGTTGAGCGCCTGCGCGGTGCAGATGTTGTGCGTGGCCTTCTCGCGCCGGATGTGCTGCTCGCGCGTCTGGAGGGTGAGCACGAAGCCGCGCTTGCCGTCCACGTCCACCGTCTCGCCGGCGATGCGGCCGGGCATGCGGCGGATGTAGCGCTCGTCGGCGGCGAAGAATCCGAACGACGGACCGCCGAAGTCGAGCCGGTTGCCGAGCGACTGCCCCTCGCCCACGGCCACGTCGACGCCGAAGTCGCCCGGCGGGCGCAGGATGCCGAGCGTGAGCGGATCGACCGCGCACACGAGCACCGCGCCGGTGCGCTTGGCCGCCTCCGCCAGCGGCCCGAGGTCCTCGACAGTGCCGAGGAAGTTGGGCTGTTGCAGGATTACCGCGGAGGTGTCGTCATCGACCGCGTCCGCGAGCGCCTGCAGGTCGGTGGCGCCGCGCTCATCGAGCGGCACCTCGACCACCGTCGAGCCGAAGCCCACGGAGTAGGTCGAGAGCGTCTCGCGCGAATTCGGGTGCACGCCGCGCGAGACCACGAACTTGCGACGGCCGTTGTCGAGCTTGGCCATGTAGCCGGCCGAGGCCACCGACGACGGCCCCTCGTACAGGGACGCGTTCGCCACCGGCAGCCCGGTGAGCTCCGAGATCGCGGTCTGGAACTCGAACATCGACTGCAGCCCGCCCTGCGAGATCTCGGGCTGGTACGGCGTGTAGGGCGTCAGGAACTCGGAGCGCTGGAGGATCGAGTCGATCAGCGCCGGCACGTAGTGGTCGTACATGCCGCCGCCCGCGAACGTGACCTCGTCGTCGGCGCTGCGATTGCGCGCCGCGAGCCGCCGCAGGTGCTCGTACACGTCCTGCTCGGCCATGCCGTCGGGCAGCGCGATCGGCTCGCGCTGGCGCACCGGCTCCGGTATATCGCGGAACAGCTCCTCCACGGAGCCGACGCCGATGGCGTCAAGCATCTCGCGGCGGTCCGCATCTGTTGCAGAGGTGTAGCGACTCATCGAACTACCTGCCCAGCGACTCCTTGTAAGCGTTGGTGTCCATCAGCGAGTCGCCCTCCGAGGGATCGCTCAGGCGGACACGCACCATCCACCCCTCACCATAGGGATCGTTGTTGATGTTCTCGGGCGTCTCCTTCAGCGCCTCGTTCACCTCGGTGACCTCGCCCGACATCGGCGCGAACACGTCGGACACGGCCTTCACGGACTCGACCTCCGCGTACGCCGAACCCGCCTTCAGCTCGCTCCCCACGTCCGGCGGGTCGAAGAACACGACCTCGCCGAGCTGATCCTGGGCGTACCAGGTCACGCCGAAGGTGGCGGTGTCCCCATCGACCCTGGCCCAGTCGTGCTCCGGGTGGTACAGCAGCCCGTCGGGGTAGCTCTCCTCTGCCACGCTCACTGCTCCTTCCGATAGAGCGGCCGCTCGCGCACCTCGGCGGGGCGCAGCTTGCCGCGGACGTCCACCTCGATCTGCGTGCCCGGCTCGACGGCGGTCACGGGCACGTAGCCCATGCCGATGCCGATCTCGAGGCACGGCGACATCGTCCCGCTCGTCACGACTCCGGCGGGCTCGCCGCCGACGAGGATCGGGTTGTCCTGGCGCGGGATGCCGGGACCCGTGAACGCGAACGGCACGATCGTCTCCGTCGGCTCGAAGCCGCGCAGCGCATCCGCGCCTATGAAGTCGGTGTCGAGCTTGCAGACCCAGCCCAGCCCGGCCTCGAGCGGGTTGCGGTCCTCAGAGAGGTCGTTGCCGTAGAGGTCGAAGCAGACCTCGAGCCGCAGCGTGTCGCGCGCGCCCAGCCCGGCGGGCGTGGCGCCGTCGCCGGTGAGCGCGTCCCAAACCGCGCCGGCGCCGTCGGGTGTCATCAGCAGCTCGACGCCGTCCTCGCCCGTGTAGCCCGTGCCGCACACGAGGCAGTCCACTCCCGCCACACGCGCGCGCGTCGTGCGCATGCGCGCGGGCGCGGGACCCTCGATGTGGCGCGCCAGGATCGCGCGGGCCTCGGGCCCCTGCAGCGCGAGCATCGCGTAGCGCGGCGCCGCGTCGGCCACCGTCACGTGGAAGCCGTCGGTGTGGCGGGCGAACCAGTCGTGGTCGCGCTCGTGGTTGGCGGCGTTGGTGACCGTCAGGAAATGGTCGGGGCCGAGCCGGTAGGTGAAGAGGTCGTCGAGCACGCCGCCGTCCTCGCGGCAGAGCACCGAGTACTGCGCGCCGTCGGGCGCGATCTTCGTCACGTCGTTGGACAGCAGCCGCTGCAGGAAGCGCTCGGCGTCCGGACCGCTCGTCTCGATCTCGCCCATGTGGGAAACGTCGAACAGTCCGGCATGCCTGCGCACGGCGACGTGCTCTTGGCGGATGCCCTCGTACTGGACGGGCATCTCCCAGCCGGCGAATGGAACGAGCCGTGCCCCCGCTGCGGCGTGTCGGTCGTGAAGCGGGGTTTCGCGCAGGGTGTCAGCGGCGCTCGTCAGGGCGAAAAGACCCTAGCAACGAGGGCTGCCGTCGGTGCGGTGCTGCGAGCGCCCTAGCGGACGTCGGCGTGGACGACCCCGGCGGGCGCGCGACCGCGCTGCGCGGCCTGCACGAGTGCCTCGCAGATCTCCCGGCGCGAGCGGTCCTTGTCGACGAAGCCGTCGGCGCCCGCCTGGTCGATCTCCTCTGCCAGATCGGTGCCGTGGTGGGCGCTCATCAGGATCACTCGCGTGGACGCGTCAGGGCGGCGGCGGCGCAGCTCGGCGCACATCTCGGTACCCGCCACGCTCGGCATGCGGATGTCGACCAGCGCCACGTCAGGCTCGAGCGACTCGATCGCCTCGAGCGCTTCGTCGCCGTCGGCCGCCACCGCCACGAGCTCCAGGCGGCAGTGCCGGGTGATCGCACGCGCGAGGCCCTCCCGGTAGGCGCGCTGATCGTCGGCGAGGATCACGGTGATCGGCTGTGGCAGGTCCATGACTAGCGGATCCTCGCCTGCGTGGGGGCCGCTGAGCATCCCCTGGCCGCACATAAGCCTCGCTGATCGCCCTCCCACCGCCGCAGGTCATCCGATCGGGGGAGCGATGTCTACCGCAGCTGGCTTATTAGAGCCGAATTTGTGCGCGATGCGAACCGAACTACTGCGATCGGAGTATCCGGGCCTCCCCCCTGATACCCCCCGTGAGGAGGGTGGTTCCCCTCTCCAGACAGGGCAGGATCCTTTGCGCAATGGCATTTCCGTCCACAGCCAGAAGGCCTCGTTCCGGCACGCTCTCCGAGCGTGAGTGCGAGGTTCTGGAGCAGATCGCGCGCGGCCACTCGATCGAGGACATCTCGAGCGACCTGTTCCTGAGCCCCCACACCGTCCGCACCCACATCAAGAACATCCTTCGCAAAATGGGTGCCCGGACGCGTGCTCACGCCGTCGCGATGGCTATTTCAGAGGGTCTGATCGACCGTAGCCGCGTCGGCCTCCGCTAAGGCGTAGAAGCCTTTTCGGACGATCGACACGGCCGCCCGTGTCGCGGCGCGCCGGGAGCGCCGCGCGAGCGCGCGTCCCGCCGCCCGTCCTGCCCTCCACCTCGAAATGGCCCGCCAGCGCCTCGACGCGCTCGGTGCTCGACGCCAGGCCGACGTGACCCTCGCGCAACGCGGCCTCGCGCCGTCCGCGCTCGATGCCATGACCGTCGTCCTCCACGGTGAGGACGATCCAGCCGTCCTCGCGGCGGACGTCCACCCCGACGTGCTCCGCGCCCGCGTGCTTGGCCACGTTGGTGAGCAGCTCGCGCGCGAGCGACAGGATCAGCTCGTCGTGGACGCCGGTGGCGCCCTCGTCGACCTCGATCTTGCAGTCGAAGCCGCCGCGCCGGCCCTGGTGATCGGCCACCGCGCGGATCGCCGACGCGAGCCCCGCGTGCTCGAGCACTACCGGGTGCAGGTTGAAGACGGCCTCGCGCAGTAGCTGAACCGCGCGCTCGATCCCCTCGCGGGCTCGCACGGCGCGCTCCGGATCGCCGTCCGGCTCCTCGATCACCTCGACGAGGTCCTGGCGACTCGCGAGCAGGTCCTGCAGCGCGTGGTCGTGCAGCACCTCCGAGATGCTGCGGCGCGCGCGGTCCTCGGCGGCGAGCGTCTGCGCCACCAACCGTCCGCGGGCTGCCGCCAGCTCCACGATCTGCTCCTCCTGCCGCTTGCGCCCGATCGCCGTGGCCAGGACATTCGCGACCGCCTGCAGGAAGTTCACCTCATCCGCCATGAAGGTGCGGCGCCGGGTCGTGTGGCCGCAGAGCGCGCCGAACGGCCGCGCCTCGCCCTCGATCGTCACGCAGACACCGCTGCGGGCCCCGAGCTCGCCGATCAGGGCCGAGCGCCCGAACCTGTGCTCCTCCTCGAAGTCCTCCACCACCACGGGGCCGTCGAGCTGGATCGCGTAGGCGGCGTGCGAGGACTCGGGCTGCGCCGGGATGTACGTGTCCTCGACCCCCTCCGGCAGGCCCACGCCGGCGTGCGGGAAGAGCCGTTCCTCGCCGGGCACGAACTCGAACACGACGGCGTACTCGAGCCCGAGCGTCTCGGAGACCAGCGCCACGGCGGCCTCCGTGATCTCGGCCAGGCCCACGCCCTCCAGCGCTTGGCGCCCGAGCTCGGCGACGGCCGCCTGGCGGGCCTCGAAGCGCTTGCGGTCGGTCACGTCGGTGGCGGTGCCGGTCGCGCCGAGCGTGGCGCCGTTGTCGTCGTGCAGCACGATCGCGTTCACGCTCAGGTCGACGGGCCGGCCGTCCTTGCGGATGTGGCGCGTCTCGTAGCTGAACAGCGGCGTCCCGGTGAGCACGCCGCGGAACGCGTCCACGTCCTTCAGGCGCTGCTCCTCGGTCTCGAAGTCGCCGATCGGCCGGCCCAGCATCTCCTCCGGCTCGTAGCCGTAGATCCGGCGCGCCGCCCGGTTGACGAACGTGAAGTGCCCCGTCTTGTCGACCGACCAGATCAGGTCGCTCGAGGTCTCGACGAGGTCGCGATACTTGCGCTCGCTCTCGCGCAGCCGGTCCTCGGAGCGCTTGCGGTCCGTCACGTCCTTCGCGACGCCGTAGATCAGCCCCTCCTCCGTCACGTACGCACTCCACAGGAGCCAGCGCAGCGTGCCGTCCTTGTGCACGTAGCGATTGTCGAAGTTGAGGGTGAGATCGCCGTTCGCGCGGAGGCGCTCGAACTCGCGCGCGGTGCGCGGCCGGTCCTCGTCGGCCACGAACTCGAGGAACGGGCGCGACAGCAGCTCACTCGCGGGGTAGCCGAGCGCGCGCTCCCAGGCCGGGTTGGCGCTCTTGAAGTAGCCGTCCGCGCCGACGGTGCAGAAGAGGTCGCGGGTGAGCGCGTAGAGGCGCCCGGTGGTCTCCTCGAGACGCCGTTGCTCCGTGAGGTCGATCACCTGCACGAGCGTGAAGTTGGGATCGCCGTCCTCGCTGCGCACCGACGCACCCAGGAGACGCGTCCAAACGCAGTGGCCCTCCTTGTGCAGGAAGCGCGTCTCGAGCGCGGAGAAGTCGGTCTCGCCCGCCAGATGGCGCTCGCGCCTGGTTGCCGCGAGCTCGCGGTCGTCGGGGTGGATGACGTCCGCCCAGCTCAGTTCGCTGAGCTCCTCGTTGGTGCGCCCCAGGAGCCGTGAGAAAGCCGGGTTCGCCTGCACGAAGTCGCCGTTCGAGTTCATCAGCGCCATGCCGATGCCGGCGTTCTCGAACACCCCGCGGAAGCGCTCCTCGCTCGCCCGCAGCGCCTCTTCCGAGCGCCGCCGCTCGGTCACGTCGGTGGATGCGCCGGTGACCCCGACGGCGCGGCCCTCGTCGTCCCGGATCGCCATTCCACGCGCGTGCACGAGCACCCGCGAGCCGTCCTTGCGCAGCAGCTCGGTCTCCACCTCGAGGACCCCGTCGTAGCCCGGCTCCATCATGCTCGAGAAGCGCTCCCGGTTCTCCTCACGCAGCTCGGCGGGCACGAAATCGAGGAACGGCTTGCCGATCACCTCCGCGGCCATGTAGCCGTAGACGCGCTCGACGGCGCCGCTGACGAAGTCGAAGCAGCCGTCGGCCCCCACCGTCCAGATCATGTCCTCGGTGGTGTCGACGAGCATGCGGTAGCGCTCCTCGCTGCGCCTGAGCCGCTCATTGGCGTTGCGAGGCTCGGTGATGTCGATGACGACGCAGCCGAGGCCGCGCGCGCCACTCACCGTCACCGGGTAGTAGCTAACGAGCCAGTGGCGTACCTCCTCGCCCGTGGCGAGGGTCTTGCCGCTCACCTCGACGGGCGTGGTGGGCGTGCCGCTCGCCAGCACGCCGCGCAGGGCGCGCTCGATGTCATCGGAGATCTCCGGCACGATCTGGCCGATCGAGCGCCCGATGTGGTCCTCCACCGGGATCCCGTTCATCTCGGCGAGCGCCTCGTTCACGCGCACGTAGCGGAGCTCCTCGTCGAGCACCGCGAAGCCCACGGGCGCAGCGTAGTGGACTGCGTCGAGCAGGAGCCCGGAGTCCGTCGCCTCCTGGCGCACGCGCGAGGAGTCGATCGCGAGCACCGCGAGCTGCGCGAGGTGCACGGCGAAGTCCTCGTCTTCGGCGCTGAAGTCGCCCTCCGTCTTGTCGGACAGCTGGATCAGCCCGATCGCCTTGCCGTCGGCGCCGAGCAGCGGCGCCGCGAGCCAGCCGCGCAGCGGCGGATGGGTCTTCGCCGACTTGCCGAAGCCCCTGTACGCCGGGTGCGCCTCGAGCTCCGCCTGCGTGAGCCGCATCGGCTCCCCGTGGCGAACGACGAGCGAGTAGATGCCGCCGCCGTCCGGCAGCTCGTCGTATTCGCGCCACGCCGCGTATTTGTCGGACAGCGAGATCGCGGCGATCGACTGCGCCCCTGCCTCGTTGGTCGTCAGGCTGATCACGGCCTGGTGCGCGCCGATCACCTCGCGCGCGCTGTCGGCCACCCGCTGGAGGAGCTCGTCCTGCGGCAGCGCCGCGTTGATGCCGCGCGCCGCCTCGGTGAGCAGGCCGAGCCTGGTCGGCGCGCCGTCCGGCGCGCGCTGCGCGCCCGGCTGCTGCCAGCTATCGGCTGTCGATCGGTGCTGCCCCCGCAAACGCATCCTGACCTCCTGTCAGTGACAGGAATCGTACGCCGTGATTATTCGAGCAGGCCGCGCCTCATGGCGGCTGCAACGGCGGCTGCACGGTCTGACACCCCGAGCTTCTCGTAGAGGCTCTGGAGGTGGGTCTTGACCGTGGCCGGGCTGAGGTGCAGCTCGCCGGCGATATCTGGCGCGGAGCGCCCGTCCGCGGTGAGCCGGAGGATCTGGCGCTCGCGCGGGGTGAGCACAGGCCGGGCGCTCGCCTCGCGCATCCGGATCTGCGCGGTCAGGCCCGTCTGGATCTCGGGAGACAGGAACGCCTCCCCGCGCGCGACGGCCGCCACCGCGTCGAAGATCGCGGCGCGATCGGCCTCCTTCGACAGATACGCGCCGGCGCCCATCGCGATGGCGCGGTACACGAGGTCGCTCTCGACGTACGCGGAGAGGAAGACCACGCGCGTGCCGAGCTCGTCGCGCTTGATCGCGTTCAGCACCTCCATGCCGTCGAGCCCGGGCATGCGGACGTCGAGCACGGCCACGTCCGGCTCGAGCTTCGTTATCTCGGGTAGCGCCTCACGCCCATCCGATGCCTCGCCCACCAGCTCGAGGTCGGGGCGCTCCCTGATGGCCCGCACCAGTCCCTCGCGATAGACGGGGTGATCGTCTGCGACGTACACGCGGACCCTCTGGGTGCCCCGCGGCATATCGACTTTGTAGCAGCCCGCTTGTGCGAGCCTGCCGGTTCGCTCTACAGCTCAGTTGCCGTCGACTATTTCGACGAGGCGCTCGCAGAGCTGCGTGCGCGACGAGTCCTTGTCGAGAACCGCCGCGACGCCCATCGCCAGCGCGTTCGAGGCGAGCGTCTCGTTGGCCTCGCCGCTGATCAGGACGATGAGGGTGCTGGGCCGGCGGTCGAGCCCCGCCAGGATGTCGCACACCTCGAGCCCGTCGAGCTGCGGCATGCGCACTTCGAGCACGGCCACGTCGGGCTCGTTCGCGAGCAGTTCCTCGAGCGCCCGGCGCCCGTCGGATGCCTCTGCCGCGAGCGACAGGCGGGGATGCGCGGCGATGGCCCTCGCGAACCCGTCCCTGTACGCCTCGTGGCCATCGGCCAGGAGGACTGAATAGCTGCGCACCGGTTAGTTGCCGTGTCCCTGGGCTCTGCTAGACCCATTTCGTGACGACCTTGTCACCTTCACGCTGACCATGCTCCGATGCCCCTGGCAGCGCCCGCCCTCACCCATTGGTGGGTCCAACCGTACTAGGACGGGATCATACGATTGAACTACCCCCTATGGGGGACGGGGGGCCGGTGGCGGGGGGCGGGAAAGACGCCACCCCAACTGAGAACTAAGAACTAAGAACTAAGAACTAGTCCTTCAGGAACGACGGAATGTCGATCTCGTCTTCCGAGATCTCGAGCGACGAGCGCTGTCTGTCGTCCATCGCGATGTCGCCGCGGTCGCGCGGGCGCTCGCGGCGCTGTGGGCCGCGCTCCGCGTCGAACAGGGCGGCGCCGCCGCCGGCGCGGCGCTTGTCGAAGCCGGTGGCGATGACGGTCACGCGGACCTCGTCCGCG
This sequence comes from Thermoleophilaceae bacterium, assembly GCA_036494715.1. Classification (GTDB taxonomy): domain Bacteria; phylum Actinomycetota; class Thermoleophilia; order Solirubrobacterales; family Thermoleophilaceae; genus JAICJR01. The sequence goes on along the minus strand of DASXNY010000089.1, from coordinate 39,094 downwards.
AGCCCCTCGTCGATCACCGCGCCGAAGATGATGTTCGAGTTGTGGTCCGCGGCGCTCTGGACGATCTCGGCGGCCTCGTTGACCTCGAACAGGCCGAGGTCGCTGCCGCCCGTGATGTTCAGCAAGATGCCGGTGGCGCCCTCCACGGACTGCTCGAGCAACGGGCTCGAGATCGCGTTCTTGGCGGCCTCGGAGGCGCGGCTCTCGCCGCTGGCCGAGCCGATGCCCATCAGGGCCGAGCCGGCGTCGTGCATGATCGTGCGGACGTCGGCGAAGTCGAGGTTGATCAGCCCGGGGATGGTGATCAGGTCGGTGATGCCCTGGACGCCCTGGCGCAGGACGTTGTCGGCCTCGCGAAAGGCGTCGAGGATGCTCGTGCGCCGCTCGACGATCGTGAGCAGCTTCTCGTTCGGGATCACGATCAGGGTGTCGACCTGCTCGCGCAGGCGATCGATCCCGTCGGTGGCCTGGCGCGCGCGCATCGAGCCCTCGAACTCGAACGGCCGCGTAACCACGCCGACGGTGAGCGCGCCGATCTCGTGCTTGGCCACCTCGGCGATCACGGGCGCCGCGCCGGTGCCGGTGCCGCCGCCCTCGCCTGCGGTCACGAAGACCATGTCCGCGCCCTTCAGCGCTTCCTTGATCTCGTCGCGGCTCTCGTTGGCGGCGCCGTAGCCTGTCTCCGGGTCCGCGCCGGCGCCGAGCCCGCGCGTGAGCTGGGCGCCGACCTGAAGCTTGATGTCGGCGTCGCACATCTGCAGCGCCTGCGCGTCCGTGTTCACGGCGATGAACTCGACGCCCTTGAGCCCGGCGTCGACCATCCGATTGACGGCGTTGGTGCCGCCGCCTCCAACTCCGACGACCTTGATCACCGCCAGATAGCTACCCGTGTCCATACCCTGTTGCCTCGTGCGTTTCCATCGAATGCTTTAGCTATGCGAGAGGGATTGGCTGTCCGACTCTCCAGCCAGACTTGAGGGTTTTCGCCGGGTCCCCGCGCCCGCAAAGTCCGCACTGTAGGCGTTTTTTGGGCGAACTGTCAATGCGGGGAAGGAAATTATGCAAACGCGAACTCTCGAGTAGTGGTTGAGAGTGACCTCAAGGTCCACCTGAGGGTTGAGAGTTGGCAGTGGGCGGTTGGCCGTCGGCAGATTGGTTCTGTGGCGCCGTTGCTCCGGTCGTTCCCGTCGTCCCGGTGGTACCGCCGGCTGCACCGTCGGACTGGGGCGAGGCGTCGGTGCCGGTGCTCGTGAGCGGGGCGAGGGTCTCGGCCGCCACGCCGCCGGCGATCGGGCGGTCGGGCAGGCGCACGTCCACGAAGGTCGCGCCCTTCGAGGAGGCGTTGGCCAGCACCGCGGCCACCGCCACCCACTTCGCCACCGGGCGGCTGTCGTCGCCGAAGATCAGCTCCGGGCCGTTACGCAGGTGGACGAGGATGCCCTCCTTGCCGTGACCGATCGTCGTGATGCGGCCGAGCAGCGCGTCGGGGGCCGCGCCGGCCACGTGCAGCGCCTCGAGCGGCACGCGGTCCGTGAGCGAGTTCTGCGGCACGTTGCCGTCGCTTTGGATCAGCGGCAGCGGATGGCCCGTCGTGACGCCGCGTAGCACGCTCCCGTCGGGCGCCAGCAGGAGCCGCTCGCCGCCCACCGCGAGCACGGCGGTGGGCTTCTCCTCGATCACGTGGATCTTGAGCGTGTGCGGGAAGCTCGCCTGCGCCTCCAGAGTCCGCACGATCGGGAAGCCGGCCACGGCGCCGTCGAGCGCCGACTGCTGGACGTTCATCGTGGTCATGTCGTGGGCGGCGGCGATCAGCGCCGTGCGGATGCGCGGCGCGTCCGGCGTGGTGAGGCCGCTGACGCTGACGTGCTGGACGCTGACGAAGCTCGATTCACGGAACCAGAACCGGTAGACCGCCGTCAGCGCGAGCGCGAGCAGGATGGCGGCCAGGAAGCGGCGCTTGTACTTGCGCGGGATGCTGATCGACACGCGCGGGAGGCGGCGGCGCAGCGCCGCCACGGGCATGGTCTTCACCAGAGGGCCCCCTCCGCGTCGGCGTCGCCCAACAGCTGCACCTCGGCCTCGAGCTCAACCCCGAAGTGCTCGCGCACGCGGCGGCGGCCCTCGCGCATCAGCTGGAGCACGTCGGCGGTGGTGGCGTCGCCCATGTTCTCGACGAAGTTGGCGTGCTTGTCCGAGAAGCGCGCTCCGCCCACGCGCAGCCCGCGGCAGCCGGCCGCCTCGAGCAGCATCCCGGCGGTGCGGCCCTCGGCACGCTCGTCGCCGGGGTTCTTGAACGTCGAGCCGAAGGTCTTGATCCCGGACGGCTGAGCCGCGCGCCGCTGCTCGCGCATGCCGGCGAGCGTGGCCCTCACCTCGTCGCTGTCAGCGGGCGCGAGCCCGAACGAGGCGCGCGCGACGATCTCGCGCGGCTTCAGGTTCGAGCGGCGGTACTCGAAGCCGAGCTGGTCCGGTTCGCGCCGCTCGCTGCCCTCGGGGGTGGCGATGTCCACCCACTCGAGGACCTTGTCGAGCTCGCCGCCGTACGCGTTCGCGTTCATCTTCACGGCGCCGCCGACCGTGCCGGGGATGTTCACGCCGAACTCGAGTCCGGTGAGGCCCCAACGCGCGGCCGCCGCGGAGGCCTGGGGCAGCCGAGCGCCGCCCCCGCACAGGATGCGGTTGTCGTCGCGCTCGATCGTGGCCAGATCGGCGTCGAGCTTCAGCACTAGTCCTCGGAATCCGTCATCCGCTACGAGGAGGTTCGATCCCGACCCGACCACTCCTACCTCGATGCCCTCGGCATCTGCCCAGGCGAGCAGCTCGGCCAGGTGCTCCTCGCTGCCAGCGCGCGCGAACCAGTCCGCCGGGCCGCCCGTGCGCACGGTCGTGAGGCGCGCCAGCGGGTAGTCCTTCTGCACGCCCTCGGGCGACCTCATCCGTCATCTCCGAGGCGCTCGGCGAGCTCGTTGACGTCCCCGGCGCCGAGCGTCAGCAGCAGGTCGCCCTCGCGCAGCTCGCGGCGCAGGAAGCGCTCGGCCTCGTCCATCGCGGGCAGCCAGTACACCGGCCGCCCCGCGGCGGCGCTGGCGGTGGCGCCGGCCACCAGCCAGCCGCTGACGCCGGGGAAGTCCGCGGCGTGCTCGCGCGCGGGGTAGATGTCGATCACCACCACGAGGTCCGCCAGCGCGAGGGCGCGGCCGAACTCGCGCGCGAGGTGCTGGGTGCGTGAGTAGAGGTGCGGCTGGAAGACGGCCACGAGCCGGCGCGGCTCGAGCGTGCGCGCCGCCTCGAGCGTCGCGCGCACCTCGGTGGGATGGTGCGCGTAGTCGTCGTAGACGAGGGCCCCCGCCGCCGTGCGCCCGTGCGGCTCGAAGCGCCGCCCGGCGCCGCTGAAGCCGGCGAGCGCGGGCGCCGCCTCCGCCACCCCCAGGCCCGCCTCACGGCAGGCGGCCAGCGCCGCGAGCGCGTTCAGCACGTTGTGTCGGCCGGGCACGCGCAGCTCCACCGGCACGCCCTCGACGCTGAAGCGCGTGCCCGACGGCAGCAGCTCGAGGTCGCGGGCGGCGAACGTGCCGGTGTCGATGCCGAACGTGACCGCCGGCGGCACGTCCCGCAGCTCGAGGCCCGCCGGCAGGATCACCGTAGGGGCCGGGCCGGCGAAGGCGGCGAATGCCTCCCGCACCTCGGGCAGCGTGCGGTAGGTCGAGTGGTGGTCGAGCTCCACGTTCGTCACCACCGCGACATCCGGCTCGAGCCGCAGGAACGAGCGGTCCGACTCGTCCGCCTCGACCACGACCCAGTCGCCCTGCCCCCAGCTCGCGTTCGTGCCGGTGGAGCGCACCTCGCCGCCGATCAGGTACGCCGGCCTGCGCCCGCATTCGACGAGCGCGTGCGCGGCCATGCTGGCGGTGGTGGTCTTGCCGTGCGTGCCGCCGACGGCGATGCAGCGCTTGAGCCGCGACACCTCGCCGAGCAGCTCGCCCCGGTGCAGCACGCGCAGCCCCGCGGCGCGGGCGGCGGCCAGCTCGGGGTTGTCCTCGGCGATGGCCGTCGACACCACCACGTCGGCGCCTTCGGGAAGGTTCGCAGGGTCGTGGCCGATCGCGGGCTCGATCCCGGCCTCGCGCAGGCGCTGCGAGTAGGACGACTCAGCACGGTCCGAGCCGGACACGCGCGCCCCTAGGCCCAGCGCGACGAGCGCGAGCCCGCTCATTCCCGCGCCGCCGATCCCGATGAAGTGGAGCCTGCGTCCGCCCCACGGCGCGTCGCTCATGCGGCGGCACGATAGCGGCGCGCTCGGGTGCTCAAATGGCGGGTTCGGGCTCCGGCGGAAGTGGCGACGGATCTGGCATTCCAGGGCCTCCCGGCGGGGTTGGCGACGGTGGCGAGGGGTCGGGCGCCGGCGGCCGCGGATCGGGCACGCCAGGCCCGCCCGGACCGCCCGGCGGCCCCGGCGAGGGTGGGTGTTCGAGCAGATGGCTCATATCTGGCCGCTACCCAAGGCAAGCGCCGGGTAACCACGGTCACTTACCTGCTAGAAGTCGGTCACAACCCAAGGAAAGGAGTCGGGCATGCCCTACGAGGTCCCTGACCTGCCCTACGACTACGCGGCACTCGAGCCCCACATCGACGAGGCCACCATGCGCGTCCACCACGACAAGCACCACCAGGCTTACGTGGACAAGGCCAACGGCGCCCTTGAGGGAACCGAATGGGCGGACAAGCCCGTCGAGGAGGTCCTCAAGAACCTCGACCAGCTCCCGCAGGACAAGCAGACGGTCTTCCGCAACAACGGCGGCGGCCACGCCAACCACTCGTTCTTCTGGCAGATCATGAGCCCCGACGGCGGCGGCTCGCCCTCCGGCGACCTCGCCTCGGCCATCGACGAGGCCTTCGGCTCGCTCGACGATTTCAAGGCCAAGTTCAAGGACGCCGGCGTGAACCGTTTCGGGTCGGGCTGGGCTTGGCTCGTGTGGGACGGCTCCGGCCTCGCGGTCACGAGCACGGCCAACCAGGACTCACCCGTGCTCGAGAACCAAGTGCCGCTGCTCGGCGCCGACGTCTGGGAGCACGCCTACTACCTCAAGTACCAGAACAAGCGCCCGGACTACTTGGACGCGTTTTGGAACGTGGTCAACTGGAGCGAAGTCGAGAACCGTTACGAAGCGGCGAAGGCATAAGCGGGCGAGAGTGCGGAGTGCGGAGTGCGGAATTGCAGATCTGCACTCTGCAATCTGCAATCTGCACTCTGCGGTCTCTAGCCAAGCGCAGGGTCGTTGGATAGCTCCAGCAACCTGCGCGCGAGGCTCCGCAGCACTTTGCTCTCCACGCTCGGCGATGCCTCGACGAGGCGCCTGAAGTCGCGACTCGTCAGCACGATCACGCGGAGAGGCGTCTTGGCGGTGACGGTGGCGGTGCGGGGCACGTCCTCGATCACCGCGATCTCGCCGAAGAACTCGTCACCGCCGCCGCGCTTGACCTGCTTGCCCTTGCGGGTCACGTCGACCTTGCCCTCGACGATCAGAAAGAACTCGCGGCCGATCTGTCCCTCCTTACAGAGGACCTTGCCGGCCTCGACCTCGAGGTCGTCGCTCATGCTGGCCAGCAGCCTGAGCTCCTTCTTCGACAGGCTCGCGAACAGCGGCGCCCGCTTCAGCGCCTCGGCTTTGCGGTCCTGGGTGAACGGGGGCACACGCGCACCCTAACCGCCACGGGCCTCCGTCCGCCAGAACGGGTTAGGCTCTGTCCGGTGCGTTCCTTCTCTGTTGAGACGGACTCGCTTGGAGAGGGCACGGTGGTTTCCCTGAGTGGAGACCTCGACCTGTCGACCGCCAAGCGCGCCGAGCAAGCCATCGAGGATGCCGAGAGGGCGTCTCCGCCGCTGCTCGTGATCGACCTGCGCGGGCTGACCTTTATGGACTCCACGGGCCTGCGCGTAGTCGTGAGCGCCGACAAGCGCGCCGTACGGGGGAACCGGCGCCTCGTAATCGTCCAGGGCCCCGCGGCGGTGCGCCGCGTCTTCGAGATCACCCGGCTCGACGAGCGCCTCGACATCGTCGACACGCCCGAGGAGATCGATGATGCCGACTCCTAGCGGCGCCGGCGCTGCCTAGCGCTCGAGCTCGAACCAGACCTGCGTGGAGCCGTTGACCTCCACGCCCCAGCGGTCCGAGAGCTGCTCGACGAGGAAGAGGCCCCAGCCCGAACCGGGGTCGTCGTCGGGCGAGCGCGGCGAGGCCTCGAAGCCGGGACCCGGATCGGTCACGGAGACGTGGATGCACTGCTTGCTCACGAGCACCGCCAGCTCGAGCTGCTCGCTGTCGCCGGCCACCGCGTGGCGCACGCTGTTCGTCACGAGCTCGCTCACGAGCAGACGCATGTCGTGCAGCCGCTGGCTGCCCACCTCGGTCTCGAGCGAGTCGAGGCCGCGCCGCGCCGCCGCGATCGCGTCCGGGCCGCTTGTCAGGCGCAGCCTCACCTCAGTGGCCGTCACTTGACCGTCCGCAAGCCGCGGACGTGCTTTGTGAGCAAGTTCACCGGTCGTCATAGGGTCCGAGAGCACTTCGTCCTGCGAAACGAATGAAGGCTTGGCACGAGCCCACCGACGTACGTCGAGGCCCCCGCCAAGCCAACGATTCCCGAATCGGCCGTTTCTGAACACAACTTGAGCGGGTGTCGGCAATTCCCCTCTGCGAGGTCCTCTTTCTGACCTAGGAGGCCAGCTCGAGAGCGGCCCGTGCGATTGTGCCCGCGGCGTCCGGTTTGGCCACCTTTTGGGCAGCTAGGCCCATCGCGCGCAGCTTCGCCGGGGCGCCCAGGAGGGTCGCCACTTCGCGGGCCAGGCGCGGGCCGTCGAGCTCCGCGTCGGGCACCACCACGGCAGCTCCCTCGCGTTCCATCCAGCGGGCGTTGCCGGTCTGGTGGTCGGCCGTCGCGTGCGGATAGGGCACGAGCACCGAGGGCAGTCCCGCCACGGCCAGCTCGAGCACCGAGCCGCCGGCCCGCGCGGTGGCGAGGTCCGCCGCTCCGAGGGCGTCGGCGAACGGCTCGATGTAGGGATACAGGTGGTAGTGCGGCGGCGAGCCGAGCTTGTCGAGCCGCGCGCGCAGCGAGTCGTAGTCGCGGTGGCCGCTCGCGTGCAGCACGGTGCAGGGCGCGGCGGCGCCGAAGGCGTCGAGCGCGGCGTCGTTGAGCGAGCGGGCGCCGAGCGAGCCGCCGAAGACGAGCAGGCACTGGTCCTCCGCCGCGATGCCGAAGCGCCGGCGCGCCTGGCCCCTGTCGACACTGCCAGTGCCGGGCGGCACCGGCCGGCCGCTCACCACGTACTTGCCGCCGCTGCGACCCTCCAGCGGGAACGACAGGAACACCCACTTCGCCGCCGGCGCGAGCGCACGGTTGGCCATACCGAGGTGACTGTCCGCCTCGGTCAGGACGAGCGGGATGCGCAGCAGCACCGCGGCGAGCCCCACCGGGCCCGCGACGTAGCCGCCGCCGCCGATCACGACGTCGGCCCGGAGCCGCCGCAGCAGCGCGAGCGCGCGCGGCAGCGCCAGTGCGGCGAGCACCACGGCGCGCGCCGCCTTGAGCGGATTGCGGCGGTCGATGCCGCGGACCTGGATCGCGTGGAACGGGTAGCCGGCGGCGGGCACCAGCCGCGCCTCGGCGCGCTCTCCGCCGACGAAGTGGACGTCGGCGCCGCTAGCCCGCAGCGCGTCCGCGACCGCCAGCGCCGGCACGACGTGGCCGGCCGTCCCGCCCGCGGCTATTACGACTCGCGGCACGTTTCCCCTTTCCACCCTCGATCGCGCGCAGCGGCTTGCCGGCGCGCGCCTGTGCGCCCTCGGCGGCGATGTTGAGCAGCAGGCCCATGGCGCCGAGCAGCACGATGAGGTTGGAGTTGCCGTAAGAGATGAAGGGCAGCGGCACGCCTGTGAGCGGCGCGAGGCCCATGACCGCGAAGAAGTTGAGCACCGCCTGGCAGAGGATCACCGCGGTCACCCCGACGGCGATCAGCTTGGCGTAGCGCTCCCGCGCGAGCTTGGCGGCGCGCAGGCCGGCGTAGGCGATCATCCCGTAGAGCGCCGCCACCGCGGTGATGCCGATCACGCCGAGCTCCTCGCCGATAATCGCCAGGATCATGTCCGTGTGTGCCTCGGGCAGGTAGAAGATCTTCTGCACCGACTCGCCGAGGCCGACCCCGAAGAAGCCTCCCGATCCGATCGCGATCATCGACTGGACGGTCTGGAAGCCGTCGCCGCTCGCGTCGTGCCACGGGTGCACGAACGACATCAGGCGGGCCCGACGGTAGGGCGCGGCGATCGCGAACACGAGCGCCAGCAGGATCAGCGTGCCGGTGATCGTAAGCAGATGCCTGGTGGGCACCCCTGCCGCGATGAAGAGCGCGCCCATCGCCAGACAGACGACGATCGCAGTACCCATGTCCGGCTCCTTCAGGAGCAGCAGGCAGGCCACGCCGATCACGATCAGGAGCGGCTTGAAGAGCGCCTTCATGCTCTTCATGCGCTCCGGCTGCGTCGCGAGCAGCTGCGCCGCGTAGAGCACGAGCGCGACCTTGAGGAGCTCCGACGGCTGGAACTGCACGGGCCCGGCGCCGAGCCAGCGGCGCGCGCCGTTCACGCTGATGCCGATGCCCGGGACCATCACCGCCAGCGTCAGCCCGATCGAACCGAACAACAGGATCGGCGTGAAGTGGCGCACGTACTTCAGGCCGTGGCGGGACAGGAAGTGCAGGGCGGCCAAACCGATCGCGCCGAAGATCAGGTAGCGCTTGAGGAAGTAGGACGAGTCGCCTGTCGTGAGCAAGGACTCGGCCGAGCTCGCCGAGTAGACCATCACCGCCCCGGCGGCCAGCAGGCAGAGCGTCGCCGTGTAGAGCAGCGAGTACTCGAGCGGGGGCTTGGGTCGCCCCTTCGCTCCCTTGCGCGAGGGCGCCCGGCGGCGGCGTTGATCGGCCATCCGGGCCTCCTTCGACGCGTCTGGCCAGATTCATCCTCCGCCGGCCAGCTCCCGAAAACGGGCGCCGCGCTCCTCGAAGTTCTTGAACTGGTCGTAGCTCGCGCAGGCGGGCGAGAGCAGCACGATCTCCCCCGGCTGCGCGGCCTCCGAGGCGGCCTTCACGGCGTGCTCGAGATCGCCGCAGCGGTGCAGCGGTACGGTGCCCCTGAGGTCGTGTTCGAGCTGTTCCGCCGCCTCGCCGATCAGGTAGCAGGCGCGGCAGCGGCTCTCCACTGCTTCGCGTAGTCCGCCGAAGCCGCCGCCCTTCAGGCTGCCGCCCGCGATCAGGTGGACGCCGCCGTCGAAGGCCTCTATACCGACGAGCGCCGAGGCGACGTTGGTGGCCTTCGAGTCGTTCACGAACAGGACGCCGTCGCGCTCGGCCACCTCCTCGAGCCGGTGCGGCACGCCGGCGAACTTCCGCAGCGTGTCGCACACCGCCTGCTGGTCGAGCCCGCGCGCGAGCACCGCGGCCGCGGCCGCCATCGCGTTCTCGAGATTGTGGCGGCCGCGCAGACGGATCTCGTTCGTCGGCATCATGCTCACGCCCTGCCACCAGAGCTGGCCGTCGCGCTCGGCAAGGTCGGAGTCCGGCCCGCCGAAGCGCACCGTGGCCGCGCGGCCGGGCTGGCCTGCGAACTCGGCCTGGAGCACCGCAAGGTCGGCGTCGTCCTGGTTCTGAAACACGCGCAGCTTGGCCGCCACGTAGTCGTCGAAGGAGCCGTGGCGGTCGAGGTGGTCCTCCGTCACGTTCAGCAGGACGGCGCACTCGGGCGCGAAGCGGCTGCTGTCCTCGAGCTGGAAGCTGGACGCCTCGCACACCACGGTGGCGGCCGGGTCGAGCGCGCCGGCGAGCGACGCGAGGGGTGTGCCGACGTTGCCCGCGACCTCCACCGGCGCGCCCGCCTGGCGGTGCATCGCGCCGAGCAGCTCGACGGTTGTGGTCTTGCCGTTGGTTCCGGTGACCGCGATGAACTCGTTCGGGATCACCCGCCACGCTAGCTCCAGCTCGCCCACCACCTCGACGCCCCGCTCGCGCGCGGCCACGATCACGGGCGCCTGCTGCGGCACGCCCGGGCTCTTGACCACCGTCGCGGCGCGCCCGAGCAGGTCGAGCCCGTCGCTGTGGAGGCGTATATCGAGGCCCTCGAGCCCCGGCTGCGCGGCCTCCGGCGGCGCGCCCGCGTCGCAGCCCATCACCTCGCCGTGTTCGCGCAGCATTCGCCCGGCGGCGGCGCCCGAGCGAGCCAGGCCCACCACCAGGTACGGCCCCGGCGGCAAGATCGGCCGCGGCTTCACGTGATCGACTGCTGGTACAGCGTGAAGCCGATCGCCGCCGAGATCGCGGCGATGATCCAGAAGCGCAGGATGATCTTCGTCTCGGACCACGCCATCAGCTCGAAGTGGTGGTGCACGGGCGCCATCAGGAAGACTCGCTTCCGGAAGCGCTGGAAGGCGATCACCTGGATCAGCACCGACAGCGCCTCGATCACGAAGATCCCGCCCGTGATCAGGAGCAGCACCTCGGTCTTCGTCATCACCGCCAGCGCGGCGATGGCGCCGCCGAGTCCGAGCGATCCGGTGTCGCCCATGAAGATCGCCGCCGGGAACGAGTTGAACCAGAGGAAGCCGACGCAGGCCCCGACGAGGCACGAGCAGACGAGCGCCAGGTCGTCCTGCCCCGTGGTGATGAACGTCATCGCCGTGTAGGCCAGCAGCACGATCGCGGAGCAACCGGCGGCGAGGCCGTCGAGCCCGTCCGTGAGGTTCACGCCGTTGGTCGCCCCGGCGATCACGAGGAAGATCAGGACCGGGTAGGCGTAGCCGATGTTCACGGACGCGTCCGAGATGCGGAAGCGCACGGTGTCGGACAGGTGCGGGTGGCCGGTGTGGGTGGCCACGTACCAGAGCGCCACCGCGATGATCGCCTGCACCACGAGCTTGGTCTTGCCGGACAGGCCGAGCGAGCGGCGGCGCGTGATCTTCGTCCAGTCGTCGGCGAAGCCGAGCGCCGCGCTGGCGAGCATCGTGCCGACCACGGCCAGAGTCTCGGTGTCGAACTGGCCGAGGATCAGGAACGGCACCACCACCGAGACCATGATCAGGAGACCGCCCATGGTCGGCGTGCCGGCCTTGGCCGAGTGGCCGGCGGGTCCCTCCTCGCGAATCTGCTGCCCGAACTCGCGCGCCCTCAGGAACTCGATGAACTTCGGGCCGAGGAACATGCAGATGAACAGGGAGCCCATCCCCGCGATGAGGATCGTGCCGAGCATGGAGTGCGCTTACGCGAGGACCCGTTCCAGGCCGACCGCTCTCGATCCCTTCACCAGCACACGGTCGCCGGGCCGCGCCAGTTCCTCGAGCAGCGCACCGGCCTCCTCGGGCGTGGCCACCGCGTAGGTCTCGCCGTCGAAGCCGTCGCGGAACGCGAGCGCAGGCTCGCCCACGGTCACCAGGACATCGATGCCGAGCTCCCCGGCGTGCTCGCCGATCTCCCGGTGAAAGCGGTCGCTGTCCGACCCGAGCTCGGCCATCGTGCCGAGGATCGCCAGGCGCCGCCCGGCCGGCGAGCCCGCGAGGTGATCGAGTGCCGCACGCATAGACATCGGGTTGGCGTTGTAGCAGTCGTTGACCACGGTCACCCCACCCTCTAGCTCCACCACGTCGCCGCGATAGGAGGAAAACTCCGGCTCGACGCGCCCGCTCGGCTCGATTCCGAGCGCCGTCGCCGCGGCGACTGCCGCCAGCGTGTTCTCGAGATTGTGCGGCTCCCCAAAGCTCAGCTCGAGCAATATGTGGTTGCCACACGCATCGATTACGGCGCGGGAGTCCTCGAACGAAACCAGGCTGACGTCGCCCCCCTCGCCGAAGGTGATCGTGCGCAGGTCGTCGCGCCGGTGGGGATCGAGCAGCGGCTCGTTGGCGGGCAGGACGCAGCTAGCGCCGGCTCGCAGGTCGCGGATCAGCTCCGCCTTGGCCGCCGCGACGCGCTCGACGGTTCCGAGCAGCTCGAGGTGCACGGGCCCGACGTTCACGATCACGCCCACGTCCGGCTCCGCAATCGCCACCAGCTCGGCGATCTGGCCCTCGCCGCGCATGGCCATCTCGAGCACGAGCGCCTCCACCCCGCGCTCGGCGGCGAGGATCGAGAGCGGCAGCCCGATCTCGGTGTTCCAGTTCTGCGCGTTGGCGTGGGTGGCGAGCGTCTGCGCCAGCAGCGCCCGCAGGATGTCCTTGGTCGAGGTCTTGCCGGTCGAGCCGGTGATGCCCACCACCGGGCAGCCGAGCTCACGGCGCCAGTCGCGGGCGAGCTGCTGCAGCGCGGTCAACGTGTTGTCCGCCGCGATCACGGCGCCGCCGCCCGCCGGGGCCGCCAGCTCGTCCGCACGCTGCGGCCCGACGAGCGCACCCCAGGCGCCCCGCTCGAGTGCGCCGGCAGCGAACTCGCCGCCGTCGGCGCTCGCCCCCACGAGACCGACGAACAGGTCGCCCGGCTCGATCTCGCGCGAGTCCACCACGGCCCGGCGCGGGCCGGGACCGCCCGGATCGCCGGCTACGAGCCGGCCGCCCGCCGCCCTCGCCACCCAGCTCGCCTCGCGGTCGATCACGCGCCCACCCCGAGTGCCGAACGCAGCGCCTCGCGCGCGACGGTCACGTCGTCGAACGGCTCCTTCCGGCCGCCCTCGAATTCCTGCCCCTGCTCGTGCCCCTTGCCGGCGATCACCACGACGTCCCCGGGTTTGGCGGATTCAACCGCGAGGGCGATGGCGCGACGGCGGTCCACCTCGCGCTCGGCGTCGCCGCTCGTGCCGCCCAGCACCTCGTCCACGATCGCCTCCGGGTCCTCCGAGCGCGGGTTGTCCGAGGTGACGATCACGCGGTCGGCGAGCTCGCTCGCCGCGCGCCCCATCAGCGGGCGCTTGGCGCGGTCGCGGTCGCCGCCGGCGCCGAAGACCACGTGCAGGCGCCCGCTCGTCAGCTCGCGCGCCGCGCGCAGCACATTCTCGAGCGCCTCGGGCGTGTGGGCGTAGTCCACGAGGACCGTGAACTCCTGCCCCTCGTCAACCGGCTCGAAGCGGCCAGGCACACGGTCCGCCCCGGCCAGGCCGCGCCGGATCGCCTCCCGCTCGACGCCCAGCGAGCGCGTGGCCGCGATGGCTGCCAGCGAGTTCTGCACGTTGAACAGCCCCGGCAGCCGCGTCTCGATCGCGAGCGGCCCGTCCGGTGTCTCGCACGTGAACGACGAGCCGGCCGGGTCGAAGCGCACGTCGCTCGCGCGGTAGTCGGCGTCGTGGTCGATCGCGTAGGTCACGGCGCCCTCGATCTCGGCGGCAAGCCGGCGCCCGTAGTCGTCGTCGAGGTTCACCACCGACGGCGAGCCCGGCGCCTCGAACAGCCGCCGCTTGGCGAGGTAGTAGCTCTCCATCGTCTCGTGGAAGTCCAGGTGATCCTGCGTGAGGTTGGTGAAGACGCGGCAGGCGAACTCGATGCCTTCCGCGCGCCCGAGCTCGAGCGCGTGCGACGAGACCTCGATCGCGCACGCGCGGTCGCCCGCGTCGAGCATGCGGCGGAAGGTGGCCTGCAGGTCGATGGCCTCCGGCGTCGTGCGCTCGACCGGCTCCTCGACGCCACCCACCACGGACTTTACGGTGCCGAGCAGCCCGGTCTGCACCCCGGCCTCCTCGAGCAGCGCCCGCACCAGGAACGCCGTGGTGGTCTTGCCGTTGGTCCCGGTCACGCCCACCACGCGCAGTTCGCGCGTCGGGTCGCCGTAGAAGCGCGCCGCGGCGGCTGGCATCGCCGCGCGCACGTCGGGCACGATCACCTCGGGCACGCCGAGGTCGAGCGGGCGCTCGCAGACGAGCGCCACGGCCCCGCGCTCGACGGCGTCCGGAGCGAAGTCGTGACCGTCGCTCGTGAACCCGCGCACGCAAAAAAAGAGCGTCCCCTGAGTGACGCTCGAACTGCGGTAAGCGAGGGAGGAAACCTCCACGTCGGGGCCATTCCCCATCAGATCGCGAAGGGTCATGGTCGGCGGGAGTCTAGTGAGGGCGAAGGACCCTCAGTTCGGCGGGATCTTGAGGTACGGAAGGGCGAACGAGACGATCTTCTGGAACGCCGGCGCCGCGACGCTGCCGCCGTAGATGTCGCCCTGCGGCTCGTCCACCATCACCGCCACCAGCAGGCGCGGGTTGCGCGCGGGTGCGAAGCCGACGAACGACGCGACGAACTTGGTGTCCGAGTAGCCGCCCTTGCCGTCGGGCTTCTGGGCGGTGCCCGTCTTGCCCGCGAGCACATAGCCGGGCACGGTGGCTTCGGGAGCCGTGCCGCCCGGCGCGAGCACGCCCTCGAGCATCTTCGACACCGCCCGCGCGGTGGTCTTCTTGATCACGCGGTGCGCGGGAGCGGAGTCGCCGTCCACGATGTGCGGCCGCACCATCACGCCGTTGTTGGCTATCGCGGAGTAGGCCGCCGCCATCTGCATCGGCGTGACCGCCTCGCCCTGGCCGATCGGCAGGTTGCCGAGCGACGAGCCCGAGTACTGGCTCGGCTTGAGCACGATGCCGGGCGACTCGCCCGGGAGGTCGACACCGGTCGGCTGGCCGAAGCCGAACGCCCGTACCCACTTGTCGAAGCGCGTCGCCCCGAGCCGTAGGCCGATCTTCACCGCGCCCACGTTCGACGACTGCGCGAGGATCTGGCTCACCGGGAGCGTCTCCGCTCCGCGTGGCTCGGCGTCGCCGATCGTCCGGTCCGCCACCTTGATCGTTGGCGGCAGGTAGAACGGCGTGCTCGGCGTGATCAATTTGTCCTGCAAAGCGCCGGAAACGGTGACCGCCTTGAAGGTCGACCCCGGCTCGTAGAGGTTCGTCACCGCGCGGTCCTGCTGGGCATACGCAGGGGCGCTCCCGGGGTCGTTCGCGTCGACGCGCGGCCAGTTGGCGAGCGCGAGGATGGACCCGTTCCGCGGGTTCAGCACGAGCGCGGTCGCGCCCTTCGGCCGGTATGTCTGCCCCACGCCGGCAAGCACGGCCTCGACGCGCTCCTGGATCGCGGCGTCGAGCGTCAGGCGCAAGTCCTGGCCGGGCAGCGCCTGCTTCTTCATCACGATGCTCACCGGCCGCCCGACGCCGTCGCGCACCACCTGCTCCTCGCCGTCCGTGCCGCGCAGGCGCTTGTCGAAGTACGACTCGAGCCCGGAGAGCCCGTAGTTGTCGGTGCCGACGGTGCCGAGCACCTGCGACGCGAGCGACCCCTGCGGGTAGCGCCGCCGCGGCTCGGTGAGCGTGCCGACGCCATAGAGCTTGAGCTTGTCGACCGCCTTGCCCTTGTCGATGTCGACCTTGCGCGCCAGGTAGACGAAGCCGCGGCTGCGGTCCGCCAGCTTGCCCAGCAGCTGATTGGTGGGCAGCCCGAGCACCGCCGACAGCCGGTAGGCGACCTGTGCGGGGTTCTTGATCAGCAGCGGGTCCGCGTAGATCGACGCCGAGTCCTCCGACACCGCCAGCGGATTGCCGTCGCGGTCGAGGATCGAGCCGCGCTTGGCGGACACGGTGATGTCCTGGCTCTGCTGCGAGAGCGCGCGCTGGCGCAGCGACCCGGCCTTCACCGTGTCGAGCCAGAGGGCCCGCATCGCGATCAGCGCGAAGGCGACGAGGAATAGACCGAATAGGAGGCCGATGCGGCGGTCGACCAGGCGCATGGGCTAGGGCGCCGCGCCGCCCGTTTGCGCGGGCGGGGCCGTGGATTGGGGAGTTGGGGATGGCGGAGGCGTGGTCGTCTGCGTGGTGCCGCCGGTGCCGGTGGTCCCCGTTCCCGTGGTCCCTGTGGTCGGTGTCGTTGTTGTGGGTGTGCTGGTGGTGGTTGGTGTTGTGGTGCCGGTGGTGGGCGTCGTCGTGCCGGTCGCGCCCGTCGGTGGGGCCAGGGTGCCGGGGGTCTGCTCCATCTGCGAGGTGGCCTCCGGCGGCGGCACGGGCGACGGGGCAGTCATGCGCTGGGCGGCGTGGGTGGCGTCGAGGCGGCCGGGCTTGAGGTAGCGGACGTCGCCGGGCGCCGGCAGCACCATGCCGTCGGCGGCCGCGGCCTGCTGGATGCGCGTGCTCGACGCGAGCCGCGCCTCGAGCAGCAGGAGGCGCGCGTTCTCCTGCTTGAGCGCGGTGTTCTTCGCGCTGGTGGACGCGATCGAGCGGTTGAGCCGCAGCACGTCGACGTTGAAGAAGACGATGCCCACGAGCAGCGTGCCGATCAGCACGACCCAGATGCGGCCGCGTAGCAGGCGGTCGAGCAGGCCCGCCGCGGCGGGCCCGAGCCGCGGAAACTCGAGGCGCTGCGGCAGCGGCAGTGCGCGGGCGCCGGCGGCGGCAGCAGCGGGGCGACCGGGACCGGACGCACGGCGCGCCGGGCGCACCGGCTTCACGGGAGCGCGGCGCGGCGCGTGCTTGGGCGCCGGGGCGGTGCGGGCGGCGGCTGTGGCGGCGCGGGCCATCAGCCCTCCAGCTCCAGCTTCCGGGCCACGCGCAGCTTGCCCGACGCCGCGCGCGGGTTGGCGGCCACCTCGCCCGGCGTCGGCGCGATCGCGCGGGTGGTCACTAGCTCGGCCTCGGGCGTCCGGCCGCACACGCAGACGGGGAAGTCGGGCGGGCAGACGCAGCCGCGCGCGCGATCGACAAGGAAACGCTTGACGCGCCGATCCTCGAGTGAGTGGAAGGAGATCGCCGCGAGCCGGCCACCGGCGCGCAGCAGCGCCCAGGCGGCGGGCAAGCCGCGGTCGAGCGCGCCCAGTTCGTCGTTGACGGCGATGCGCACGGCCTGGAAGACGCGCTTGGCCGGATGGCCGCGGCCGAACTGCGTGGCCGTGGGCACGGCTGACTTGATCGTGTCGACGAGGTCGAAGGTGGTCTCGAGCGGATCGTCGGGGCGGCGACGCACGATCGCGCGCGCGATCGGCCCGGCGTAACGCTCCTCGCCGTAGCGGCGGAAGAGCTTGGCGAGCCGCCCCTCCTCCCACTCGTTCAGCACGTCGCGTGCGCTCAGCTCCTGGTCCGGGTCCATGCGCATGTCGAGCGGCGCGTCGTACGAGTAGGAGAAGCCGCGCTCCCAGGTGTCCACCTGCATCGACGAGATCCCGAGGTCCAGGTAGACGATGTCCGCCGCGAGCCCCTCGCTGCGCAGCAACTCGAGCCCCTCGGAGTAGTCCATGCGTAGGAAGCGCGTGTCGCACTGAAGCTCGCGCGCGAATTCCTCGAAGCGCTCCTCGGCAGCCGGGTCGCGGTCGATGCAGACGAGGGTGCCGGCGCGGCCGATGCGGTCCGCCATCAGGCGCGCGTGGCCGCCGCCGCCGAAGGTGCAGTCCACAACGGTCTCGCCCGGATGCGGGTCCGTGAGCTCGATCAACTCACCGGCCAGCACCGGTACGTGAGTACGTGTCATGTCAAGAAGGATGGCCAAGGCTCTCTGCGATTTCGACGATCTCGGCGCTCAGCTCGTCCTGGTCGGCGAGCCACTTCTCGCGATCCCAGATCTGGAGGTGGTCGATCACGCCCACGAGCACCACGTCCTTGGTGATCCCGCCGTGGCCGATGAGCGCCGGGTTGAGCGTGACGCGCCCCGCGGAGTCGAGGTCGCAATCGAACGACCCGCCCGCGAAGAAGCGTGTGAGCTTGCGGCGCTCCGCGCTGAGCGGATTGAGGCCGGAGAGGAAGGCGTCCGTGTGGCGCTCGAAGGCCTCTGGAGTCCAGACTTCGACGCAGGGCTCGAGGGCCTTGGCGAGAACGACTCCACTGGAGAACGCCGCCCTGAACTTGGGCGGGACGTTGAGTCGGTTCTTAGCGTCGAGCGAATAGTCGAAATGGCCGCGGAAAGCCAATGCCTTGAGCACCTGGGAAGTGGGTGGACCGAAGTGGCGGAGTGGGAGGAGCCCCGCCACTCCGGTCCGTGATGTTGGCACTCTACCCCACTCTCCCCCACTCTGCAACACATCTCTCCACCCACTGCAACGCTTTTCCCACCGCAGGGGTGGGAACGGCTGTGGCAAGCCAAACCGCGGGGATGGCGGGGGGCTGGTGGCGGGTGGCGGGTGGCGGTGGATCTGTTGCAGGCTGGGTCCGTGCAAGCCGGCTTGCAGCGGGGGGTCTCTCCGTGCACCGGGAGTTGCGGCTCTAGAACGCCGGTCCGCCGCCGCTCAGCAGTGCGGCGGTCAACGCCGCTGCGACGAGCAGGAGGACCGACGGGACCAGCAGAAGGGCCACGACGAGCTGGATCTTTGGAGAGGCGCGGGCGGCCTGTTCCTGGATGCGCCGGCCGCGGGCCGCCCGAGCCTCGCGGGCCTGCGCCTCGAGGGTGGCCGCGAGTGGGGCGCCGTGGCGCGCGGCACGCTCGAGCGCCGCGGCGAGGGCGTCGACCTCGGGTAGCGGGGCGCGCTGCCGGAGCGCCGCCAGCGAGTGCCCAAGGGGCACGCCGAGCAGGCACTCCCGCCCCACCGCGCGCCACTCGCGCGCGAGCGGGCCGCGGGTCCGCTCCCCCACCTCCCCGAGCGCCGCGGCAAGCGACAGCCCCGCCTCGACCGACACGCGCAGCAGGTCGAGCATCGCCGGCAGTTCGCGCCTGATCGCGGCGGCCCGTTCGCGAGCCCGCCGCGCGAGCCACAGGTCCGGCGCCACGAAGCCCGCCGCGGGCGCCACGGCGACGGCGAGGATCCCAAGCCGCCCGGGCAACAGCGCGCCGACAGGCAGCGCGCACGGCGCGACCGACACCGCGGCCCCGACCTTGAGCCCCATCACCTCGCGCACACCGAGCCCGCCGGGCGCGCCGGCAGCGGCGATGCGCGCCGACAGCTCGCGCGGCGCGGCCAGCCCCGGCCGCAGCCGCCGCCCGAGTGCGACACAGAGGGCAAGCAGTCCACCCGATCCTGCGCGCGCCGGTACGACCGACGCGAGCGCGCAAGACGCCAGCGCAGCCGCGGCGAAGGCCAGCGCCTGGCTCACGCGCGCACGCGCGCGAGCCGGCGGATCGCGACCGCGGCCACGACTTGGAGCACAAGCGCGAGGCCGCCGAGCCACAGCGTGAGGAACGAGCCCGCCAGCCCGCGCAGGTAGCCCGGGCTCGCGAGTTCCGCCAAGAGCGCCCCGCCGAGCGGCAACAGCACGACCACAAGTCCGGTGAAGCGCGCCTGGGCGGTGGCGGCGTGCGCCTCGTCGATCAGCCGCGTCTGGTCCTCGAACGCGCGCGCACACTCGCGCAGCAGGCGCGCGAGGTCACCGCCCGCGCGGCGCTGGAGCAGGCACGCCGCCACGAGCGTGTCTATCTGCTGCGACCCGACCCGCACGCGGAACGCCTCGAGCGCCTCGTCGGTCGGCGAGCCGAGCGCGAGCTCACCGGCCAGTCGCCGCAGCTCCCGCCCGGCCGCCCCCGGCACCCCGCCGCGCGCGGCCTCCCCCACGGCGCCGCGCAGCGAATGCCCGCCGCCCAGCGCGTCCGCGAGCGCCACCGCGATGGCCGCCGCGCCCGCGGCGACCGCCTGCCGGTGCCGCTCGCGCCGCGCGCGCAGCGCCCGCGCCGCCACCCACGGCGCGCACACGCCGACGACGACCCCGCCCAGCGGCCCGACGAACACGACGCCCGCTACGAACGCCGCCGCACCGGCCACCCCGAGCAGCCGCCGCCGCTCCGCGGCGCCGGGGTCGCGGCCCTCGCGTCCGACGCGCGCAATGGTCTCCGCCAGCGCTGCCGCCAGCCCGGGCGCACGCCGGGCCAGAGCACGGAACACCGCCGCGACGACCTCCACACCGACGACCGCCGCGGCAGCACCCGCAACGAACGCGAGCGTGGCCGGCCCGCTCATCGCCCCGCCTCCAACCTCCGCGCCAGCTCGCCGTCGAGCGGCGCCCGCAGGCCACCGCCGAGCGTGTATAGCTCGCGCGTGCCGGCGGCGTCGCCGAGCCGCACTACCTCCGCTATCGCCTCGATCCGCCGCCGCCCGTCCGGCCCGCGCGCCTGGTGTACCACGAGCTGAAGCGCGCTGGCGAGCTGTTCGCGCACCGCGGAGTGCGGCAACCCCACGCCCGCCATCAGCGCCAGCGTCTCGACGCGCCGCAGCGCATCGGGTGGCGAGTTGGCGTGCACGGTGGTCAAAGAGCCCTCGTGGCCGGTGTTCAGCGCCATCAGCATGTCCAGCGCCTCGGCGCCGCGCACCTCGCCCACCACGATCCGGTCCGGCCGCATGCGCAGCGCGTTGCGCACCAGCTGGCGAATCGTCACCTCACCGCGCCCCTCGAGGTTGGGTGGCCGCGCCTCGAGCCGTACCACGTGCGGCTGCCGCAGCTTGAGCTCGGCGGCGTCCTCGATCGTCACGATCCGCTCCCCCGGGGGGAGTGCCCCGGACAGCGCTCCCAAGGTCGTGGTCTTGCCGGAGCCCGTCCCCCCGGAGACGAGGATCGACGCCCGCGCTCGCACACAGGCCGACAGGAAGTCCGCCAGCTCCGGGTTGAGCGTTCCGTTGTCGACCAGGTCCGCGAGCGAGAAGCCGCGCCGCCGGAAGCGCCGGATCGTCAGGCACGGGCCCGACAGCGCGAGCGGCGGGATCACGACGTTCACGCGCGACCCGTCCGCGAGGCGTGCATCGCAGAGCGGTGAGGCCTCGTCGACGCGTCGGCCGAGCGGGGCGAGCACGCGCTCGATCGCGTGCAACAGCTCGGCCTCGCCCGAGAAGGCGACGCCCGCCGGCTCGAGCCGGCCGGCCCGCTCGACCCAGACAGACTCCGGCCCGTTGACCATCACCTCGTCTACCGCCGGGTCCGCGAGCAGCGGCTCCAAGGGCCCGAGCCCGGTGGCGAGCCGCAGCACGCGCTCGCAGAGTTCCTCGCGCTCGACCTCGCCCAGCACCGCAGCCTCGCGCTCAACCAGCGAGCGCACCTCCGCCTCGAGCCCGTCCGCCAGCGCCGCTCCGCGGAGCGAGTCCGTGCGCGCGGATTCGATCAGGCGCGCGCGGAGCGCCTGAGCCAGTTCGTCGAGTGCCTGCACACTCTCTTAAGCGCCCACGCGCCGGAATTCGCCCCCCTTGGTCACTCTCAGAATTCGGGGCTATCCTCTTCGGTGGTTCGTCAACTGTCGAACTTCTGCCGCTTTGTGAGGGACCTCTACCACCCGAGACTCGAAGACGTTGGCCTTGCCAACGTGCTGCACGCTCTGAGCGACCCGGTTCGGCTTGAGATAGTCCGGGTACTCGCGGGGATCGACGAGGTGCCATGCAACTCCCTCAACGCGGCTGTGTCGAAGAGCACGATGTCCCACCACTTCAAGGTGCTGCGGGAGGCCGGTGTAACGCACACCCGGGCAAATGGGACTAAACGAATGATGTCCCTCCGCAGGATCGAGCTGGAGGACCGCTTCCCAGGTCTCCTCGCCTCGATTTTGGGCGCCGCAAAAGCCGCTTAGAAACCCCTCTTACGGGGAACAAGAGAAGGCTTTAGTGCCGCTTTACCGAAACCAATCAGGCTTCTTTCCGTTGTTACTTACGGAAGAGAAGCCGAATACGGTTTTGTGCTATAATTCGACGTGTATCGAACTTTGGAACCGAAAGAGGTCGCAACGACTACTTTGATGAAGCCGCCCGTCTCCGAGACGGGACTTGAGACTGAAACCGAGAAGAGCGTCGGCAAGGGCTGGCAGGACGAGGGTGGCCTCGACTCCCTGCAGCAGTTCCTGAACGAGGCTCGTCGCTACCCCCTGCTCACTGCCGCTGAGGAGATTGAGCTGGCCAAGCGAATCGAGCGTGGCGACATGGGCGCGAAGGACCGGATGATCAATTCCAACCTCCGCCTTGTCGTTTCGATCGCGAAGAAGTACCAGGGCCAGGGCCTCACTCTCGGCGACCTAATCCAGGAGGGCGTCATCGGGCTGATCCGCGCCGCGGAGAAGTTCGACTGGCGACGCGGGTTCAAGTTCTCCACCTACGCGACGCTGTGGATCCGTCAGGCGATCCAGCGCGGGCTGCACAACACCTCGCGCACGATTCGCATGCCGGTTCACATCGCACAGCGCGAGCGCAAGATCTCGCGCGTTGAGCGTGAACTGAACGTGAAGCTCGGTCGCGAGCCGAGCATCGAGGAAATCGCCGAGGTTGCCGAGCTCCCCGTCGAGGAGGTCGAGGAGATCAAGAAGGCCTCCCAGCCGATGGCGAGTCTCGATCAGCCGGTCGGCGACGACGGCGACAGCGCGTTCGGTGACTTCCTGAGCTCCGACAAGCCGGAGCCGCAGGAAGAGGTCGTGATGAACTTCCGCGACGAGGCAGTGCGCAAGGCGCTCGACAAGCTGCCTGAGCGTGAGCGCGACGTGGTCGAGCTGCGCTTCGGCGTCGGCCTTGCGGAGCCCACCCCGCTGCGTGAGACCGGGCGCGTGCTCGGCATGTCCGCCGAGCGGGTGCGCCAGCTCGAGGAGCGGGCCCTCCGCCAGCTCGCCGAGAGCGGCGATCTCGACTCGCTGCGCGAAGCGGCGTAAGTCTCTCGAACCAATACTGCTGAAACGGGCGGCCTTCGGGCCGCCCGTTTTTGCGTTCTAGATCGCGCGGACGATCGCAGCGGTCGCGGCGGCCACCACCACGGTGACGAGCAGCGGTGCCCGCAGGGCAATCGGAATGGCGGCCGCCGCGAGCCCGGCCGCGCGCGCGTCGAGGACCAGCTTGTGGTCGCCGCCGAAAGTGTTCGTGACGACGAGCGCCGCGAGCATCACCGGTGCAAGCAGCTCGATCATGCCGCTGAGGCGGGCGGGCAGCTCGCGGCCCTGCAGCACGAGCGTGCCGACCGACTTGAGGCCGATGGTCGCGGCGCCCACGATGACCACGGCCGTCCAGGTGGCGCTCACGGGATCTCCTCGAGGTGGGCGTCGGGCGACACCCAGGTCGGCTCCTCGGTCTCGCCCAGCCGCCAGCCGACTGCGCAGGCGAGGCAGGCCGCGATCAGCGGGAGGCCGGGCTTGGTGAAGGGCGTGACCACGAGCGCGATTGCAGCGCCGCCCAGCGCCGCGACGACGGCGCGGCGGGAATGCAGCTGCCCGACGAGCAGCGCGAGGAACAGCGCCGGGAACGCGGCGTCGAGCCCAAGCTTGTTGGGATCGCCGATCAGGTTGCCGGCGAAGACCCCGACCGCCGTGCCCAGCAGCCACGCCAGGTAGAGGAGCGAGCCCGCCCCGATCAGGATCCCACGGTCGAAGCGCCCTCCGCCCTGGTTCGACAGCGCCCACGACTCGTCGACGACGACCTGCGCCTCGAGCACGCGCTTGAGCCGGTTGCCGCAGAGCGCCTTGGCGGCCGACATGCCGATCGGCACGTAGCGGCCGTTCAACAGCAGGGCCGCGACGCACGCCGCAGCGACTCCCCCGCCCGCCGTGAGCACCGACACGACCGCGAACTGCGCCGAGCCGGCGAACGTCAGGATGGACATGACGACGGGCGCGACCGGGCCCATGCCCGCGTCGCGGGCGAGCACTCCGAAGGACACCCCAAAGACGCCGACTGCCACCGCGAACGGCACGGCGGTCCGGACGCCGACGCCGTAGCGCTGCCAGAAGCCCATAACCGTCCCCGACAGTACCGACCGGGCGCAGCCGGCGGCGGGGCGGCTTCGAGGCTAGAGCTGTCCGCCGCCGATGCTGAGGCGGCCGACCCCGGCGCGGTCGCCACCGGGGCGCGGCAGGAGGCGCACCTCCTGCGCGAAGTTCTGCGCGGCCGTGAGGTAGACGGCCTGGCGCACGGTCACGCGGAGCGTTGCCACGAGCTTGTCGGAGTCCTGCCCGGCGCCCCGGCGGACGGCGAGCAGCGGCACGTCCTGGAGCGCGAGGTTGGTGCGACCACGGCTGCCGTCGCGGCCGGTGGTGACGAGCACGTCGACGCGCGCGCCGGGGCCACCGAGCTCCGCAGCGCCGGTATTCGCGACGGTCACGTCGACCGCGCGTTCGCCGGGGGCGAGGGCGGCGGCGCCCTCCTCGCCGCCGGAAGGGGCGGCGAGCGCGGAGGCAGTGACGTAGGCGCCCCGCGGGATCGCCACTGCGGCCCGCAGTCCGATGGCGTCGGCGCTCGAACCGAGGATGTCCGGCGGCAGGAAGCGCGCGGGGAGGCGCCGCTGCGCAAGCTCGGCGCCCGTGATGCGCTTGCCCGCCTTCACGTCCACGCGCGCGACCAGCGCGCCAGCGTAGCCGCCGAGTCCGGCACTGACCCGGCGCTCGTGACTGCGCACGTCGGATGCGGCCAGCCAGCCGCTGATCAGCGCCAGCACGAGCATCGCGAGCGCGCGGCGCCGGCTCATACGTCGGCGAGCGGCAGGTCCACGGCGGCGGTGGTGCCGTCGGGGCCGGACACGAGGCGCAGGTGGCCGCCGGCGTCCTCGATCGCCCGCGTGGCGATCGCGAGGCCGCGGCCGCGGTCCCGCCGGCGCGAACGCCGTCCCGGCGCGCTGACCCCGCCGCGGCTGGCGATCTCGATCCGTACCCCACCGCGGTAACGCCGGCCGCGCAGGAACGCGCGTCCGCCGCCGTGCTCGAGCGCGTTCGACAGCAGGTTGCCGAGAGCCTGCGCGATGCGCCCTGCATCGGCGTCGACGGCAGCGTCGCCGGCGCGCCAGTCGACGCGCACCTCTCCCCCGGCCGCGCTCCAGCCCGCGGCGGCGCGCGCAGCGAGCCGGCCCATGTCGTGGCGGCGAACGATCGCCGAGGCGCGCCTGCCACGGCGCGCATTGGTGAGATCGGCCAAGGCGATGCGGGCGCGGTCGAGCTGTCCGTCGACGACGCCCGGCTCAAGCGGGCGCGAGCGTCCCACCGCCAGCGTGAGCGCCGCGAGCGGCCCGCGCAGCTCGTGCTCGGCGCAGGCGACCAGCTCGAGCCGGCGTCCAAGCGCGAGGACGCGCCAGCCCGCGAGCAGCGCCAGCAGCCAGCCGGCCAGTGCAATGGCGACCGTCACAGCTGCTCCGCCAACCGGTAGCCGATGCCGCGCACGGTGATCACGAACTCGCGTGGCGAGCCGCTCAGCTTCTTGCGCAGCCGACAGGCGTGAGCGTCCAGCGTTCGCGTGGCCACCGGCACCCGGAAGCCCCATACGTCGCGCAGAAGGTCGGCCTTGAGGAACACGCGCGTGGGGTCGCTAGCGAGCTTCTGGAGCAGCGAGAACTCCTTGTTCGAGAGCTGCAGCGGCTCGCCGGCGAGCGAGACGCTGCGCGTGAACGGGTCGATGGCCAGCTCGCCTACGCGGATCGCGCCGCGCGCGCCACGGCCGTCCGCCCGGCGCAGCACCGCGCGGATGCGCGCCACGAGCTCCGGATAGGAGAATGGCTTGGTCAGGTAGTCGTCGGCGCCGCGCGCGAGCCCGCGCACGCGGTCCACCTCCGACGCCCGGCCGCTCACGACGATCACGGGCAGCGCGGGATCCACGCGCGAGCTGAGCGCGTCGGACGACCGCAGCCTGTCGAGCAGCTCGAGGCCGCTGCCGTCGGCGAGGCTGAGGTCGAGCACGAGCAGCTCGGGCCGGCGCAGCTCGAGGGCACGCCAGCCCTCGCCGGCTCCAGTGGCGATGATGACGCTGAAGCCGTCGGCGCCTAGGTTGTCCGCGAGGAACGCGGCCGTCGTTTCGTCGTCCTCGAGGAGGAGCAGTCGCTGGGAGTCCATGCCCGCCTAAGGGCTCGAGACCCAATTTTTCGCCCCCCGGTGCAAGCGCGGTTGCACCCCTTCAAGCGGGGCAGGAATCGTGCTTAGAATGCCGACGCGCCCGAGATTGGTCCCGGGCGCGAATTCGTCATGGACAACCACAAGACCAAGCGCGGGAACTACGAGTCTGGCTCGGACTACGTGCTCGAGTACGGCGAGCTCCGCTTCACTTTCAACGAGCGCGACTTCACCGAGCGTGTCGAGCAGGCGGCGATGAAGCTCGGCTTCGTGGACGGTTCGCTCGACGCCGAGGAGCGCGAGGACATCGTCAACCTGACCGTGAATGGCGAGGTGATCGAGCCCGCCTCCTCCCTCGGGGAGCACATCAACGCCTCGTGGCGCGAGCTCGCCGGCCCGTCCGAGCGCTCGCTCGTGCACTGGCTCCGGCGGCTCGTGTTCCGTGGGGCGTGGCTCGACCAGCGCGTGAAGGAAGGTGAGCTCGAGATCGTGTTCGACGATGTCACACACGCGTTCGGCTACGCGCAGCCGGACCGTGACTGGGAGCTCGTTGAGCTGTCCCCCGAGCCCTCCTGGGCGCGGGTCGCGTACCGCCGCTAGCCGGCGCCGACTGTCCGCTCGAGGAGCGTTTGCAGGCGGCGTTGCTCGCTGGGCGTAAGCTCGTCGGTGAGCGTCGACAGCGAGCGTCTGACGTCGGCGTAGAGCCGCTCGGCGAGGTCCGCGCCGGCCCGGCTCAGAGAGACGTCGACCGAGCGGCCGTCGGTCGTGCTGGGCTCCCTCACGAGCAACCCCCTCTTCTCGGCGCGGTCGACCAGCCCCGACATCGTTGATTTCTCGAGCCCGAGGTGGTCGGCGAGCACGCTCATCCTCACCCGGCGGTCCCGCAGGATTGCCAGCACCCGCAGCTGGGTGAGCGACAGGTCATTGTCGGCGCCGACCTTGTTCAACACCGCCATGGTCGCGAATGCGGCCTGGGCGAGAGCGTCGACCAGACCGTCTTGTTCGGGCGGTTTCACCACGCACGAAGCCTACTTGACTCAGTTCGTATTACAAACTAGTTTTCATTCGTAATACCAACTAGATCGCAAGAGGTCGTCATGAAAGCCGCCGTCGTTTCCTCGTTCGACTGCGCCCCGCGCTACGAGGAGTTCCCCACCCCCGCCCCGACCGTCGGTGACGAGCTGGTCGTCGACGTGATCGCGGCCGGGCTGCATCCGCGTGTCCGGTCGCAGGCGGCCGGGTCGCACTACACGAGCACGGACGAGCTGCCGCTCGTGCCGGGAATCGACGGCGTCGGGCGCGGCGCGGACGGGCTACTGCGCTACTTCGTCCTGCCCGACACCAGGCTGGGCGCGATGGCTGAGCAGACCGTGATCGACGCACGCCGCAGCATCGTCCTGCCCGACGACAGCGATCCGATCGCGGTCGCCGCGGCCATGAACCCCGCCATGTCCTCCTGGGTCGCGCTCCGGCGCCGGGTGGAGTTCCAGGCCGGGCAGAACGTCCTGGTCCTCGGGGCCACCGGCAATGCCGGCCAGCTGGCCGTCCAGATCGCGCGACTGTTCGGCGCGAACCAGATCGTCGCCGCCGGGCGAGACGCCGAGCGGCTGGCCGCTCTCACCGCGGTAGGCGCCACGGACACCGTGCGGCTCGACACCGACGTTCAGCGGCTCGGCCAGGCGGCCCGCGCCGTCGACGTCGTGATCGACTACCTCTGGGGCGAGCCGAGCGCCACCGCGATGACCGCCGTCGTCGGCGAGCGCGCCGATCGCGGCGAGCCGCTCACCTGGATCGAAATCGGCTCGGTCGCCGGCCCTACCGCGTCGATTCCCTCGGCGGCGCTCCGCGCTGCGCGCCTCCAGATCGTCGGTAGCGGCCAAGGCTCGGTCAGTACGCGCGAAATTCTTGCCGAGCTGCCCGCACTGGCGAGGGAGATCACCACTGGAACCTTCGAGATCGACGCCCGGCCACTGCCTCTTGCTGACGTCGAAGGGGCGTGGGCCACAACCACGACTCGGCGCATCGTCGTAACGCCGTAGCGGGAGAGGGGCTAGGACAGCAGGTCCGCGTGGGTGGTGCCGGACGCGGCGCTCACGTTGCCGCCCTCCAGCACGATGCGGGTTGTGGCCACGCGCAGCGGCTCGGCGCTCTCGCCGATCGTGGCGATGACGGTGAGCGAACCGCCCTCCTCGACCTTGCGCGCGGCGCCGAACACGCGCCGCCCCACTCCGCCCGGCAGCGAGTCGAGCGAGTCGACCACGACGACCGCGTCGCGGCCTTGCTCAACGGCGCGCTTGGCGCGCTCGATCGCCATCTCGGCGACCTGGGACTGCTCTTCGACGGAACCGTCGAAAGCGCCACCGGCGACGGTGAGGCCGGACTCGCGGCGCCACTCGGTGAGCTCCTCGGGACGCACGCCCGCGAGCACCACGACCGGCTCGAGCGAGGCGCCCGACAGCAAGCTGACGATGCCGCGCAGCAGCGAGGTGGCGCCTGCGCCTGGCGCCCCGGCGATCGCCACGCGCGACCCCTTGCCGAAGGGCGCGGAGTCGAGCCCGTCGGGGCTCGGCAGCTTGTCAGTGGCGAAGACGGCGGTGAGCTGCTCGAAGCGCGGCCGCTCGGGGGGCGGCTCGGGCGCTTGGCCGTTGACCGAGTCGACCCGCACGAGCGACGGGTAGCGCTCGGAGCGGCGCGGCGGCCGCACCGGACCGGAGATCTCGTCACCCGCGCGCAGCTCGCAGCGGCGGATCTGCGCCGGCGACACATAGACGTCGTCGCGCGAGTGCGCGAACGCGTCCGAGCGCATGAAGCCGCTGCCGTTCGGGAGGATGTCGAGCACGCCGCTGCGGACGTCCTCCTCCTCTTCCTCATTCGGCTCGGCCTCGGGCTCGGGCTCCTCGTCGTCCTCCTCCGCCTGGGCGTCGGGCTCGGCCTCCTCGTCGTGCTCGACGACGGCCTCGGCCTC
This sequence comes from Thermoleophilaceae bacterium, assembly GCA_036494715.1. Classification (GTDB taxonomy): domain Bacteria; phylum Actinomycetota; class Thermoleophilia; order Solirubrobacterales; family Thermoleophilaceae; genus JAICJR01. The sequence continues at coordinate 10,470 of DASXNY010000089.1, read as the reverse complement.
CGCCGCGCGATCGCGGTCGGGCAGCTCCTCCGGATCCCTGTCGGACCCGTCGCCGTCGTCGTCGGCGCCGTCGTCGGGCTGATCCTTGAGGATCGCCTTGATCAGGTCGGCCTTGCGCATCCGCCGGAAGCCCTCGACGCCCAGCTCGGACGCGATCGTGTGAAGATCGGAAAGGGGACTCTGCTCGAGCTCTTTACGGTCGAGTACGGACATGCGCCTAACGAGCGGCAGCCGAGTAGGAGGCCACGAGCCCGCTCAGCCACTCGCCGAATTCGGGTCGTTCCTTCCAGTCGGCAGCGAAGCGCTCGATGCCAGCCGTGGTGAGCGGGTGGTCGAGCATCTGGTGAAGAACCTTGGCCGGCGCCGTCGCGACCTCGCAGCCGAGGCGCGCCGCGGTGACCACGTGCTCCGGGTGGCGCAGCGAGGCGGCCAGCACCTGCGAGGTGGTGCCGCCCGGGCGCAGCGCCTCGACGATCTCGCGCACGATGTCAGTGGAATTGATCGAGATGTCGTCGAGCCTGCCCATGAAGCAGGAGATGTAGGTGGCCCCCGCCTCGGCGGCCAGCAGCGCCTGGTTGGCGGAGAACACCAAAGTCATGTTGATGCGGATGCCGTCCTCGGATAGCTCGTGGCAGGCGGCGAGGCCCGCGGTGGAGAACGGCGTCTTGACGATCACGTGCTTGTGCAGTTCCGCGAGCGCGCGGCCCTCCGCAACCATCCCGGCGGGGTTGTCGGAGACCACCTCGGCGGACACAGGTCCGTTCACGAGGTCGCAGATCCGGCGAATGATGTCGCCCGGATCGCCGTCTTCCTTCGCGAGCAGCGAGGGATTCGTCGTTGCGCCGGAGAGGACTCCCCAGCCCGCGATCTCCTCAACTTCCGCGACGGAGCCTGTGTCGATGAACAGCTTCATCGGGGCTCCGATGATGACACACGGCTGACAGAGTCGAGCACAAGGTCCATCAAGCGCGGTAGCGCACGGTCCACGCTCTCGTTCTCGATCACGGCTACTCCTCGTTCCCTCGCCTCGCCGACGAGATAGTCCTGAAGCTTGCGAATCTGCTCGAAGCGGCTGAGATAGCGCTCGGCCGGCCGGTGGCCGCCGCGCATCGCGAAGTGGCTGCGGTGGAGCTCCTCGTCGGAGACGCTGAGCACGGCCTCGACCGCGATGCAGCGGTCGTGCAGCTCGTCACGCAGCATGCCCGGCACGAGGTGGATGCCCTCAAGCACCATCGGCGTGCGCTCGAGGCAGGCGCGCTCGATGATCGCCTCGACGCCGGTGGCGATGCTCTCCGCCTGGCGCGCGAAGCCGACGATGTCGGGGTCCTCGCGCGGGTCGAGAACGAGTTCAATCGCCTGGCCCGCCTCGAACGCGGAGTAGTGCACGGCGGGCATGAACTCACGGGAGAAGAATGCGCGCAGCACCTGGCGGATGACGTCGGTGGCGATCACCCGCGTGATGCCGAGGCGCGCGGCCAGCATCGTTGCGAGCGTGGACTTTCCGACACCGGTGCTGCCGGCGAGCAGGACGACGAGCGGTCGGTCGAGCCGGTCGAGCCGCTGCCACTCGTGGAAGCGGCGCACGGCGTCCGCGCCCTCCTGCTCGAGCAGCACCTCCTCCACCAGCTCGTGAAGGTCGGCGACGGCGATCTGGGCGCCTGTGCGCTCGTCGAGTCGGCGCTCCACGATCTGCGCGAGCTCGTAGGAGCGCGTCGGCGACAGGCCGGAAGCCGAGAGCGACTGCGCCATCAGGCCCTTCGAGTACGGCAGACCGTGCCGGTCGCGGTTGAAGACGATGGTCTCAGGCATGGTCGTGGAGTTCGAGCAGCTCGGCGTCGAGATCGCCGTTGAGCGCTACGGGACGGTTGCGCAGGAATATCACGCGAGCGCCCTCTTGTTCTGCACGTACCGCCACCGTGTCGATCGCGGCGGCCTTGAGCTCGACCACGTAGACGTCGCAGCGCTCGGCCGCGGCGCGGTCGAGATCGTGCTCGAGCTCGCCTCTGCGCGACAGCGCCGTCGACGCCACTACGGGCTCGAGCGAGTCCACCGACGGCGCGCCGGTGGTGAAGAACGCGATCCGCGCGCCGGGGTCCGGCGTCTCGACTGGCTCTGGCTCGAGCCGGCAGCGCAGCGCGCGGCAGGGCAGCTCGGTGTCCGGATCGTCGCCCATCAGGAGGGCGAGGCGGCTGCGCAACAGCGGGTAGATGCCGAGCCCGGAGAGGTCGGCGCCGCGGCCGACGACGCACACCGTGGCGTCCGCCTCGAGCGGCGGAATGCACGAGCCCGAGCCCTCGAAGATGAGCGCGTCCGGCTCGAGCGAGGCGGCCAGCCGCGCGCCCTCCGGCACGTTAGATTCGAACGGCTCCCCCACGAGGCCGCCGCCCACGCGCCGGCAGCCAACGGTGGTCACGCCCGCGAGCGCCGCGTCCTCGAGGTAGTCCGACGCGGCGTGCCGGCCGCCTGCCGCGATCGCGCGCAGGTCGGCGAGCGACATCCCCGGCTCGGCCACCTGCGGGTCGGCGGGGCCGCCGCGGCCCATCGACACGATCACCGGCCGGGCGCCGTGCTCGCGCAGGAGCGTGGCCCAGTGGCCGGCCACGGCTGTCTTGCCCGTGCGCTTGCCGGTGCCGATCACCGCGAGCTTGGGCCCCGCGAAGTCGACGCGCTCGTAGCGCGGCGGCGTGAGCCGTGCGCCCGGGGCCTCGTAGACGAGCCCGAGATGGAGGGCGAGCGCCGCGATCCGGAGCTTGCGGTGAGTCGGCAAAACCGGCTCGTCGGCCAGGTCCACCACGGTGCCCACGCCGCTCGCGGCGCGCAGGGCGGCCTCGGGATCGTGCTCGAGCAGGAAGCCGTAGTGCGGCTCGGGGTCGGCGAGCACGTCGCGCGGTACCTTCTCCTCGCCGCCGCAGAAGACCACTGCGGCCACTCCCCGCTCGCGGTCGAGGCGCGCGAGGGCGTCGCGGACCGCAGCGGGATGGTGCTCCCCGTCGACGAGCGCGACTACGGGCGCGCGTTGCATCGACGTATTGTGGCTAGCGAGGGAGTGCTTCGGCGAGCACGCGCCGGTAGGTCGGCGCGGCGTCCTCGATGCGCTTGCGTCCCTCGTCGGTGATCTTGGCGTAGATCCCGCGCCTGTCGTTGCTGCACATCGCCCGCGTGGCGAGCCCCTCCTCCTCGAGCCGGGCAACCACGCGCGAGCAGGTGCTCTGGTTCAGGTGGACGGAACAGGCCACGTCCTGCATGCGCGACTCCTGCGCCGCGCTGAGCTGCTCGAGCACCTCGTACTCGACCGGTGAGAGGTCGTGCTGCTCCCGCAGCTCGCGGTCGAGCGCGGCGTGCACCTCCGCGTGTAGGGCGGCCAGATCGCGCCACTGGGCGACCGGATCTGTCTTCACGGACATATACGGATCATAGCCGCTCCATGTTCACGAATCTTTCACTTCAGGAAAAGTTGCAATGTCATATAATCCCGCAGCATGAATTCGACCTCCACCTCCCCCACCATTACAAGACCCGGCTCGGACATCCTGGATCGACGCGGTTGGCTGACGCTCCTCGTCCTCTGCGGCGTCCTGTTCCTGGACGGACTCGACGTCTCGATGGTCGGCATCGCGCTGCCGAGCATCGAGCGTGACCTTCACCTCTCGACCTCCACCCTGCAGTGGGTGGTGAGCGGCTACGTGCTCGGCTACGGCGGCCTGCTCCTGCTCGGCGGCCGCGCGGCCGACCTGCTCGGGCGGCGCAAGGTCCTGATCTACGCCCTTGCCGTGTTCGCGGCGGCCTCGATCGTCGGCACGCTCGTGTCGAGCGGTCCGTTGCTGATCGCCTCGCGCTTCGTCAAGGGCGCCAGCGCCGCGTTCACCGCGCCTGCGAGCCTCTCGATCATCACCACGACGTTCCCCGAGGGCGCCGCGCGCAACCGCGCCCTGGGTATCTACACGGCCACCGGCGCAAGCGGCTTCTCGATGGGACTCGTGCTCGGCGGCCTCCTGACGAGCATCGGCTGGCGCTTCACGTTCCTGCTGCCCGTGCCGATCGCGCTGGCGCTGCTGTTCGCGGCGCCGCAGGTACTCGGCCGCGACAAGGACGAGGAGCGCGTGAGCGGCCGCTTCGACCTCGTGGGCGCGGCGCTGATCACGAGCGCCATGCTCGCCCTCGTGTACGGGGTGTCCGACGCTCCACAGGCCGGCTGGACGTCGGCGCGGACGATCGTCGCGCTGGCCGCTGCTGCCCTGCTCGGCTACGCGTTCGTCGCAGTCGAACAGCGGGTGTCACACCCGCTCGTGCGGCTCGGGATCCTGCGCGTGCCGGGCGTATTGCGGGCGAACCTGGCGGCGATGGCGACGTTCGGTTGCTATGTCGGCTTCCAGTTCATCGGCACGCTCTACATGCAGGAGTTGCTCGGCTGGTCCGCGCTCGGCACCGCGCTGGCGTTCCTGCCGGCCGGCCTGATCGTGGCGTTCGGCGCTCCCCGCATCGGTCCGTTGGCCACGCGGCTCGGCACCGCCCCGCTGATCACCGCGGGCATGGCTTCGTTCGTGATCGGCTACGCGCTGTTCCTGCGGATCGGCGACACGGCGGCATACGCGGGAATCATCCTGCCGACGATGCTGCTGCTCGGCCTCGGGTTCGCGCTCGCGTTCCCCTCGGTGAACATGGCGGCCACAACCGGCGTGGCCGACCACGAGCAGGGCCTCGCCTCCGGGCTCGTAAGCACCTCGTTCCAGATAGGCGGCGCTCTTGTGCTGTCGATTGTCACCGCCGTGGTGACCGCCAACGCCGGCGCCGGCGCCACGGGCAGGTCGTTGCTCGACGGCTTCCGCCCCGGCCTCGGCGTCGTGACCGCGGTGGCCGTGCTCGGCTTCGCCAGCGCGGCCAGCGGCATCGCCCTCCGCACACGGTTCGCGCGGGCGCGCGCGGGCGACCCCGCGCCCTGCGTCGACTGCTAGTTCCGCTAGTTCCAGCCCCCAGGTCAGTCCGCGTGCTCGAGCTGCATCAGCTCGAGGCGCGGCTGGCCACTGCTCGTGGTCGGCACTTCCATGCCGTAGTGGCTGTAGAGCTCTGCTTCCGCCTCTGGCGCAAGCGGCTCCTCGCGGCGGAGGTGCGGCGCCCCCTTGATCAGGTGCCGCTCGAGATCCAGGATCAGCGCGCCACCCTCCTCGAACGCACCTTCCAGCGGGACGAGCACGGAGCGCAGTCCGAATAGGCCGGTGCGCACCAGGCCGAAGCGCGGTTCGTGATCGGCGGTGTCGGCGTAAATCGCCGAGAGCCGTCCGACTCGGTCGCCGGTGTGGTCGAACACCTCTAGCCCGGACCAGGCCCGGGTCTCATCCAAATCGAATGTGGGCATCTGCTGCATCTCCGGATCCGTGGCCCAGGGCGCGCCCTTCGCGCGCCCTGGTCACGGTCTCTCCATACCTCATAGTGGTGATTCCAGGAGCCACTTGACATAAACCTTCTCGGAACAGGGAGACGGGATCAAGTGTCGAATAACCCCTGTCAACCCAAGGAGGTGGTCTCTCATGCCAGAGGGCTATTGCGTCAAGGAGAAAAAGAAGGTCGAGATCCAGAGCCCGCAGCAGGTGACGATGAAGAACGGGCGCCCGGCGATTCAGGGCACCTGTCCGTCGTGCGGGACGAAGATTTTCAAGATCGGGAAGCTGGATTAGCGGAAGTGCGGAAGTGCGGGGCTCAGCCGGTTGCGGTCTCGCCCAGCAGCTGACCCGACTTCTCGTACTCGTAGGTGCGGGGGTCGAAGCTGAGGATCGCTTCTTGTTCATGGAAGGGGTATTTGCGGTAGACGATGACGCGCTCCGGTGAGGCCTCGATCACGCCGTAGCAGGGCTTGGTCTTGCCGCGCAGGCGCGTGGTCGAGACGGTGCCCGCGTTGACCACGAACAGGTCCTCGAGCCGCCACGCGTACGACACGTGCTTGTGGCCGGACAGCACGAGGTGGCAGTCGGCGCTCTGCAGGCATTCGAGCGCGTCGCCGGCGTCGTGCACAACGTTGCGCTCGCGGCCCGTGCCCGGCACCGGCAGCAGGTGGTGATGCAGGACGAAGATCCGCAGGTAGGCGTCGCCCGCGAAGCACTCCCTGATCCACCCGTAGCGGCCGCGGCCGATCGTGCCGTGGTCGAGATCCGGCTCGGTCGAGTCGATCGCGACGATCGAGACGCCGTCGAGGTGCAGGAAGGTGGAGCGCTCGCCGAACAGCTCCTCGAAGTGGACGTACCCGACGTTGCGCGAGTCGTGGTTGCCGGGCACGATGATCACCCGCTCGCACTCCACGCGGTCGAGGTACTCGCGCGCGGCCTGGAACTCGGGGCGGAAGCCGTCGTTGGTGAGGTCGCCGGAGACGATCACGCAGTCGGGCTGGAGCTCGTTTAGCTCGGCCACGGCGCGCTCGAGCAGGCTCGGGACGAAGTGCGGCGACCCGCAGTGCAGGTCGGAGATCTGCGCGATCGTGACTGTCCCGTCGCCGTTCATGTGCCCTCTCTCCTCAGACTCTCGTCGAGCCGGAGATCTTCCGAGACCTTAACCACCCCGCGCAACGCGTCCCTGACGCTGAGGAAATCCCTGGTCTCAGCGACGTCGTGCACGCGCAGGATCGTCGCGCCCTGGGCGGCGCCCTCCCCCACCGCCGCGAGCGTGCCCGCGAGGCGCTCGCGCGGCGGCCGGCCGGTGATCGCGCCGATGAAGTCCTTGCGCGAAACCGCCAGCAGTATCGGCCGGCCCAGCTCGCGGAGCTTGCCGAGGCCGCGCAGCACCTCCACCGTCTCGGCGGGCGTCTTGGCGAAGTCCGGTCCTGGGTCGACGACGATGTGGTCCTCCGCGAGCCCGCGTTCGGCGGCCTGCGCGATGCGCTCCCTTAGGAAGGCGAGCACGTCGGCGACCGGGTCGTCGTAGCCGGGGAACTCCTTGTGCTTCGGCTCCGCGCGCGTGTGCATGATCACCAGCGCGGCGCCGGCCGCCGCGCAGGCGTCAGCGAGCAGCGGGTCGCGCAGACCGCTGACGTCGTTGATCATCGCGGCACCCGCCGCGAGCGCCGCCTGCGCCACCGGCGCCTTCCACGTGTCCACCGACACGAAGATGCCCTCCTGCGCCAGCCGCTCCACAAGCGGCACGACGCGCGTGATCTCCTCATCCGCAGAGATCGGCGGCGCACCCGTGACGCCCGACTCGCCGCCGACGTCGATCATGCTCGCGCCCTCGTCGGTGAGCTGGAGGGCGCGGCGGAGCTGGGCGGCGAGGTCGGCCACCTCGGAGCCGTCCGAGAACGACTCGGGCGAGGCGTTCACCACCCCCATCAGCAGCGGCCGTCCCTGCTCGAGCTCGAGCACGCGTCCGGGTAGCCGCAACGTCTGGCCGGTCACCGCGGCGCGATCCCCTCCGCGGCCGCGAGGTCGCGCCAATCGCGCAGCTCCTCGTCGATGCGCGTCTCGTCCCAGTCGAGCTCGGGCGCCATCGCCTCGGCCACCGTGCGCGGGGCGCCGGCGTCTGGCGCAATCAGCTCGGGGGCGGCGAGCAGCCCGACCCGGGTGCGCCGCAGCAGCACGTCGGCGAGGCTGAACGCCTGCTCGTGCACGGCGGCGAAGGGCGCCTCGGCCAGCAGGTCGGGCAGGTCCGGCACAATGCGGCACGCCAGCTCGGGACGCTGGGCGGCAAGCGCGAGCACGCCGCGGGCCGCGTGGCCGTAGCGGCCGGCCAGGCGCTCGCGCGCCTCGTCGTCCACGCCGGGCGTCGCCGGCAGGTCGCCCTCCTGCGCCGGTAGGCCGAGCGGTATCTCGTGCGTCCGGCACTCGGCCTCGCGCGACTCGCGCTCCACGATGCGGTCCACGGTCATCTTCGCCATCCGGCGCCAGGTGGTGAGCTTGCCGCCGGTGATGGTCAGCATGCCGGAACTCGTCTCGTAGAGCTCCGCCTTGCGGGAAATGTCGACCGACTTCTTCGGATCGCCCGACGAGATCAGCGGGCGCACGCCCGCGTACGCGCCGGTGAGATCGGAGGCGCTCAGCGAAGTGCCGAAGAAGTCGTTGCAGGCGTCGAGCAGGTACTCGATGTCGCCCTCGTCGGGCGCGATGTGCTCGAGCGAGCCGTCGTAGTCGTTGTCGGTGGTGCCGACCAGCGTGCGGCCGAGCCAGGGCAGCGCGAAGATCGTGCGTCCACCGCCGGCGGGGACGATCGCCCCGGCGCGCAGGTCGAGGTCCTCCTGGGCGAGCGTGATGTGCGTGCCGCGGCTCGGGCGGATGCGCGGGACCTCCTCGGCGCCGTAGAGCTCGTCCGGGCGCAGCTGGTCGGCCCAGACACCGGTGGCGTTCACCACGTTCTCCGCGCTCAGCTCGAACTCGGTGCCGGTCAGGCGGTCGAGGCAGAGCACGCCGGCGGCGCGGCCGCCGCGGTCGATCAGGCCAGTCACCTCGGCGCGGTTCGCGATCACGGCGCCGAAGCGCTCGGCCTCGCCAAGCACGGTCAGCACGAGCCGCACGTCGTCGGTCTGGCAGTCGTAGAAGAGGTATGCGGACGTGGGGCTGCGCTGCTCGAGCGCCGGGATCAGCTCGAGCGTCTCCTCGGCGCTGATGATGCGGTGGCGATCGGGGCTCCACTCCTCGTCGCCGGGGCGCCGGCGCAGCCGGTCGCGCGCCATCACGTCGTACATGTTCAGGCCCACGCCCACGAGCAGGTCCGGGCGCTTGCTGTCGAAACCGGGCACGAGCAGCGGGAGCGGGTGTACGAGGTGCGGTGCCAGGTTGACCATCAGCGCGCGCTCGAGCAGTGCCTCCCTGACCAGGCCGAGGTCGAAGTTCTGCAGGTAGCGGAGGCCGCCGTGGACGAGCTTGGAGGAGCGGCTCGAGGTGCCGGAGGCGAAGTCGTCGCGCTCCACCAGGGCGACGCTGTACCCGCGCGAGGCGGCGTCGAGCGCGACGCCCGCGCCAGTGATCCCGCCGCCGATCACGACGACGTCGAAGCTCTCCTCCTGGAGCGCGCCGAGTGCGTCGTCGCGCGCGATCACGGCAGGAACGTCACGTAGTGCCCGGCCGGCTCCCGCTCAGGTGCGTCCTTCTCCTGGCGCGGATAGCCGAGGTGGAGCAGCGCGACGAAGCGCTCGTCGTCGGGGATACCCACGGCGGCGCGGCCGGCGGAGGTGCGCAGGATCCCGGGCGTGCGCCAGTAGCCCACGAGCCCGCGCGCGTGCGCGGCCAGCAGCACGATGTAGGCGGCGACGCCCGTGGCAAGCAGGTCCTCCTCGTCCTGGATCGCGTCGCCCATGCGCGTGGTGGTGACGATCACGAGCGTGGGCGCGCGGTCGAGCTTGCTCGCGCCCTCCGGCCCCGCCGCCTCCTTCAACTTCTCGAGCGATTCCGGCCCCAGCACGTGGAAGCGCCACGGATTCGTGAGGTGGTGGTTGGGCGCCCAGCGGGCGAGCTCGAGCAGCTCGTCGAGCGTCTGGCGGTCCACCGGCTCGGGCGCGTAGGCCTTGTGGGTGCGGCGGGTGCGGATGGCTTCTTCGAGGTCCATGCGAATCCCGCCCTGATCTTGTCAGCCCGCGCGCAGCGGCAGGCGGACGGTTCGCTTCGGCGTGACCGCTACGGCGAACGCGTTGCGCAGCGCGCGCGTGTCGAGCGCCCTGGCGGCGCGCTCGACCCCTTGCTCGCTGAGGCCGGTGACGATCCACGTCGGGCCGCCGCCCTTCTGCTGGGTGGCGGCGATCAGGCCGCTGCCTTTTGGTGCCTGTTTGGCGGGGACCCCATTGATGTCCAGCAGGGTGAGCGCGTTGCCGCTCTTGCTGAAGCGCGCGAACACGCCGCTCTGCTGCGGGCCCGCCGTGAGCGAGCCGACGGCCCCGCCGAGGCCCTTGAGCTTCGACCACGGCGCCACCACCATGCGCAGCGTCTTCGAGCCGGCCGCCTCGGCGAGCGAGCTCGAGCTCGTGACCGCGCCCGCCTGGGCGAGCCGCTGGGTCACGGTCTTGCAGGCGCTGCTGCTCGGCTGCGAGCACTCGATGCGCACCGGGAAGCGCTTGCCTCCTTCTCCTCGCACGAACGGCTCGGGCCAGGCGCCGATGATCGCCGGGATCGTCGTTGTGGTGTGCGTGGGGCTGTAGTCCCACTGCACGACGTCGCCCTTCGACAGCTTCTGGCGCGCCGCGCTCAGGTCGGGTGCGAGGCCGTTGATGTGGTACTCCCAGTCGCTCCCGTTGTTGGCGGCGAGGCCGGCGATCTGGCGGACGTCCGTGTCGCTCGTCGCGACCATGTGCTTGGCCTGCAGTAGGCCGAGCACGGTCTCGTTCTTCGGGAAGCTCGGCAGGCGCGCGGAGTAGAGCTGCTTGTGGCCGAAGTCGCGCGTGATCACGAGATGCACACCGCTCGGCAGGTTCTTGCTCGAGCCGCCGAGGCCGCAGCCGGCGAGGGCTGTGGCGGCCGCGAGGGCGAGCGCGAGGAGTGCGAAGTGGTGGCGTAAAGCGATCAT
>DASXNY010000088.1:0-11313 GCA_036494715.1 Thermoleophilaceae bacterium | reverse complement strand
TCGGTCACGTGGGTGGCGCTGCCCTGGTAGATCGTCTTGCGCGCCGCGGTGCCCTGGGTGGCGAGCCGGACCACGCGCACGCCGGCGGCGTCGGAGGGCAGCACCCAGCTCAGCCGGATCGTGCCGTTGCCCGGCGCCTTGGTCACCTGGGCCGCGCCAGGCGGGGTGCCGTCGTAGGCGAGCGGGAAGCCCGCGAAGCCGTGGTTGCCGGCGAGGTCGATGCAGCCGCCGACGACGCTCGCCTGCGGGCCGTCCGGGCCCGCATAGGTGACGGTGTCGCACGCCGCGATCCCGGACGTGGCGTCCGAGCCGTTGAAGCTGAAAGCGACCGGGTGGTTGTACCAGCCGTCGTGGTCGGGCGGCCGCGCCGGCGTCACGGAGTTGACCAGCGGTGGGAAGTTGTCGACGAAGACCGTGGCGGCGTGAGTGACGGTGTCCGCTCCCCAGGTGACTGCGCAGCTCACGCTCGTGCCGCCGGGAGGCGTGTCCCGGGTGAACGTCTGGGTGGCGCAGCCCGCGTCGAAGCCGGTCTCGCCGGCGGGACTCCAGTCCCAGCGCAGTGTCACCGGCCCGGCGTGCCAGGCCGCGCAGTTGATGGGCGCGAGGCTCGAGCTGGTGCAGGACGGCGTGACCGTGTTCGCGTGAGCGGCGCCCGCTAACGCGAGCGCCGCGGCCACGAGCGCTGCGACCGCTGCCGCTCGCGGCATCATGGCCGCGCCGACCTCGCCTGGCCGGCCGTTAGCGCCAGCAGCGAGCCGCCGAGCACCACCACGAGCAGCAGCATGGAGGCGGCGAAGATCAACAGGTTGCCATCGAGCACGCCGTGGCCGCCGCTGGATTGCACAGGCAGCGCCGGGAGCGGCAGCGCCAGTCGCGCTCCCGATAGGAACGGCTTGTGCGCGGGCTGCGTGCGGTGCGTCGCGACGTGATGCGCGCGGGCGCGGTGCCGGTGCGGCTTCGCGGCCGCCTGCTTATGCCGAACCGCTACGCGCGTGACGCTATGCCTGGGCGCGGGCGCGACGGGCGTCACAGGAACGACCCGCGGCCGTGACACCACCACCGCCGATGAGCCGCCGGCGCTCGGCGCCGAGTCGGGCGCGAGCCCTGCCCCAGCGCCCGAGCCAGGAGCGGGATCTGGCGACAGCGAGCCGGCGGACGCGGCCGGCGCGAAAGCGCACAGCAAGAGAAGCGCGGCCGTCGCCGCTGCCAGGAGGGTTGATGGCGCTGAACGGAAGCTGTGGGCCAGCACGGGCTTCACTCGGGACTTGCCTTCCTAAACCGAGAGCCCTACCTCAAAAACCGTACACCCGACTCCCCGGCCCGGCCAGCATCTGGGGCGGCCCAGCCCGGCCGGGAGCGCGCGCGCTCCCGGCCGGAGCCAAACAACGTCGGGCCGCTCGGCTCATGTCAGGAGGACCTCACCTCCGCCCTGTGACTGGAACAGCCCCTGCCAGAGGCCGTTCAGGTTGAGGGAGTGCGACAGCGCGGTGGAGTTGTTCTCCTGCGAGACATCGCCACCGGAGTCGTCCGTCGGCTCGGGAGCCGGCTTGCGAACCGGGGTGTAGCTGCCATCGCTGGAGTCTCCACCCGGCTTGTAGCCGCCCCCGCTCGTGCCGTCGGCCGGCGTGTAACCGCTGTCGGACGAATCACATCCGCACCCTTCCTTCATGTACGGCTTCTTCTCTGGATGGGGTGCGAAGCCGTCCTTCAGGCGCAGCGACTTGTTCACGTTCGACGGCCCGTACTGGGTGGACGTGGCGTCCGACTCCGCGTCCTGGTTGTTCCAAGCGTCCTGTCCGGCCGCCTGGATTCCCGTCGAGTGATCCGTGCAGCACTGCCCCTTCAACGGAATCACCTTGCATCCGCAGCCACCATCCGTGCCCGGCTGGCTCTGCTCGATGTCCTGCTTCGTGAAGTTCGCGTTGCCCGCGAACGACCCAGCGTACGAGTTGTTGCTCTGGCTCACGTCGCCGTTGTCGCCAGGGCTCAGGACCCGCACCGAGATGTTCTCGTTGCTGGGGTGGTACTGCGTTGATGTTGCGTCCGACTTGGCGTACTGCTGGCTGCCGGCGTCCTGGCCCGCGGCCTGGATCGCCTCGGAGCCGCCGGAGCCGTAGCCACCGCCGGAGTTGCAGCCGCACGGATCGCTGACGCGTCCGTCGCTCTGATCCGAGCTGTTCGCGCTCGGGGACTTCCTGACCGGCGTCTCGTCAGAGCTGCCCTGGTTCTGGCGAGTGTTCTGCTTCGTCTTGTTCAGGTTGCCGGCGAACGACTCGGCGTCCGAGTTGTTGCTCTGATCGACAGAGCCGTTGTCGCCGGGGCTGAGGACTCGCACCGAGATGTTCCCGTTGCTCGGGTCCTTCTGGGTGGAGGTGGCGGACGAGTCCGCCGACTGCTTGTTGCCCGCCCACTGGGCGGCCTGCTGCATTGCCTCTTGCGCGGCGTCGCAGCAGCTGGTGCCGGACGAACCCGACTGGCTCTGGCTGACGCCCTGGCCTGTCGCGTTCAGGTTTGCGGCACCTGACTCGGCGCTCGAGTTGTTGGCCTGGCTGACGTTGCCGTCGTTGCCGGGGCTCAGCACTCGGACCGAGATGTTCTGGTTACTCGGGTCGTACTGGGTTGATGTCGCGTTTGACGTCGCCGACTGCATGTTGCCGGCCGACTGTGCCGCCGACTGGCCGCCGAAGGGCGACTGGTCGGCCGCGGCCGGTGCGGCTCCAATGAGCAGCAGGCAAGCGGTTAGCGCGAGGAGACGACCTTTCATGAGTCAGTTCTCCTTTCGAGCTTCTTGCGCACGCCAGGTTGGGCGACCCGGCGCACCTATCAGTTGCTAGAGCTCGGGAGAACTAGCCAGGCCGTTCGAGCCTCGATGCGAACACTCGCGACCGGTGTCTCCGGGGGGCACCCCGGAGACGGGACACGAGCATCGAGGCGGCAAAGCAGGCTGCGGCGAGCAGCACTGCCATGGGCGCCGGCGGCGGGGTCGACGTACCGCCTGAGGAACCGGCGCCGACGATTTCGTTCTCGGGTAGGCCGGGGAACGGGAAGGGGTTCCCGGGATGCGGCCTCGTGGCCGCGTTGTGAGACCGGTGCCGCGCTGCGGCGGCCGGCCTCGTGGGCGCGTGGGATTTGGTGGTCAAGACTTGGCTCGGGACGAACGGCTGCGTCATCGATGCTGCTGGGGTCAGGCTCGTCGCCGGCCGCGCACCGCCCGTGCGGTGGTGCCGGTGGTGCGCCGCGGCAGGCCGGCCGGAGCGCGATTGCACTAGGGGGAACGCTCCGGCCGGGTTCTGCAGCGCCTGCTGGATGGACGGCATCGAGGGCATGGACGGCATGGACGGCATCGACGGCATGGACGGGATCGACGGCAGGCTCACTCTCAGCTCAGGCGTGGCGTTCGACCCCATGCAGTCGCCCGTCCAGGTCCAGTTCCAGACCGTGGCCGAGCTCGTGGCGGCGCTCGCCGCGGGCGCACCACTCCCGCAGTCCCAGGTCCAGTTCCAGACGTTCGGCAGCCCGCTCGGCGCGCCGTCGGCCGGCGGCACGCCGCCGGCTGGCGCCGGGCTGTCGCCGGCCGCGGCTCCGCCGGTCCCGACCACCACGTTCTGCTGGATCACCGGCCCGTCGTCACCCGGGCTGAGGATGCGGAGCGAGATGTTGGTGTTCGACTGGCCGCTGGTGGAGCTCGGCGGCGGCACGCCGGCGTCCGCCGGGGGAACCGCGGGCTGCTCCGGAGGAGGAGCGGCGGGCGGATCGGACGCCGGCGTGTCGCCGGTCGTGCGCGACGACGGCGCGGACACGCCACCGGTGGCAGGCGCCTGCGACGCGGGCGCCGCCGACACCGGCGCCGCGGTTGGCGTGGAAGCCCCCGGTGACACCGGAGTTGCAGGCGGAGTGGAGGCCGCGGGGACCGGAGGAGTGCTTTCGCTCGGTACCACCGCTACGCCGCCATTGCCCATGCTTGCGGTCATGGCCGCGGCTTGAGCCTCCAGCTCCGCCTGCATCTGCGCGATCGGGTCGCTCTGGGCGCCCAATGCTGCCCCCGGCCACGCGACCAGCGCCATCCAGGCGACGATCGCGAGAATCGACAGGTGATTTCGGGGCCAGAATCTTGCGGGCAAACCGGTGCTCCCACGATGCGAGGGTCCATGGAGCAGGTACCCGCGCGAAGCCGCCCACGGCCACAAAAAAGCCCCGCAAAGCGTGATACCGGGTTATCGTGAAAGCGGTATCACCTACTCGCATTCCCAGCGCCCATGGGAAATTCCGTCTCCCGCAGTGAAAATCGCCCAGCCTCAGATGACACGCGCCGCCTGCTGCGCGCGTACCACGTCGACGGCGATACTCGCGCCCGCGCGCGGCTGATCGAGCTCTACCTGCCGCTCGTGTCGGCGCTCGCGCGGCGCTACTCGCGCGGCGGCGAGCAGCACGAGGATCTGGTGCAGGTCGGGTCGATCGGGCTGATCAAGGCGATCGACCGCTTCGACCTCGAGCACGGCGGCGAGCTCGCCGCCTTCGCGGTCCCGAACATCTCGGGCGAGATGAAGCGGCACCTGCGCGACAGCGGCCACACGATCAAGCTGCCGCGCGGCCTCGCGGAGCTGCGCGGGCAGCTCCCGGCGGCGCGCGAGGGGCTGACGGCGCGGCTCGGCCGCGAGCCCTCGTCCGCCGAGCTGGCCAGCGAGCTTGACGTGGACGAGCGCTCGCTGGCGCGCGTGCTCAGCGCCGAGCGCCCGAGCGACTCGCCCGACGAGGCGCTGGCGGAGCTCACCGGCGGCCTGCCCGGCGCGGACGAGCGTTTGGCGCTCGCCGACGCCTTCGGCCACCTGGACGAGCGCGAGCGCCAGATCATCTACCTGCGCTTCGTCAAGGACCTCGACTCCGACGAGGTCGCCCGCGAGCTGGGCGTCTCCAAGCGGCACCTCTCGCGCCAGACGCAGGCGGCACTGGCCAAGCTGCGCGGCCAGCTCGAGACCGGCCCGGGCGGGGTCGTGCCCGCGCCCGCGAAAGTTGCCCCGCAGCGTTTGCCGCGCGAAGCGCGCCGACCTAACATTTCCAAGGTGAAGTCCGTCCCGCCGCGCGAGGGCGCGGAGTACCTCGACCGTCCGTACCACATCGTCGTGGTCCGCAATGGCGACGACGACGGCTGGACGGCGCAGGTGGAGGAGCTGCCGGGCTGCGAGGCTCGCGCCGACACACCCGACGAAGCCACGCGGGCGATCCGCGACTCGATGGAAGCCTGGTTTGCGAAGGCGCTGGCGAGCGAGCGCGAGATCCCCGAGCCGCGCGGCGCCTCCACGCACAGCGGACGGCTGATGCTGCGGATGCCGCAGTCGCTCCACGCGGAGCTGGCACGCGCGGCGGAGCGCGACGAGGTGAGCCTGAACCAGTTCATCACTGGCTCGCTGGCCGGCGCGGTGGGCTGGCGCCAGCAGAACGGCGACGGCGAGCTGCAACACGACGAGGCCAGAGGCGAGAGGCCAGAGGAGCTGCCGACCCGCAAGCGCGGCGGCCGCTGGCTCAGCCGCGCGATGGTGGTCAACGCCGTGCTGCTCGGGCTCGCCTGCGTGGCGGCTGTGGCGCTGCTCGTGGTAGCGCTCACGCAGGGGTCGTAGCGCCGCGAAATGGAGCTGGTCGAGTTCGGTCGCCTGACCGCGGAGCAGCGCGCCCAGCTCGAGGGTGACGAGAGCGATCCCTTCGGCGGGGCCGGCGACACGCTCGTCTACCGGCCGAAGGAGCGGCACGTGGCGCTCTCGGACGGCGGGCGCCTGGTCGCCTCCACGGGCCGTGTGAGCGCCGAGGTGGAGGTGGCCGGGGAGCGCTTCCCGGTCGTCGGAATCGGCGGCGTGATCGTGAACGCGGCCTTTCGCGGGCGCGGGCTCGCGCGCCGGGTGGTGGAGGAGGCGCTGGCGCGAGCGGGGACCGAGGGCCCCGACTTCGCGCTGCTCTTCTGCTTCGCCGACCGGGCCGGGCTCTACGAGAAGCTCGGCTTCGTGGCGGTGGATGCACCGGTGTCGGTGGAGCAGCCGGACGGCTCCGCGCAGGTGAAGCAGCTCACCATGTGGCGGGCGCTGCGGGAAGGGGCGGTCTGGCCCGCCGGCCCAGTGACGATCCGCAGCCGCCCCTTCTGAGCCCGGCGGCTAGGGTCTCCGCCGTGGCGGTCGTTCCCCAGCTGAAGCGCCTCGCGCTCGTTGTCCATCCGCGTCGCTCGATCATCGGTCCACTCGAAACGCTGGAGCGCTGGGCGGGGAGCCACGGGATCGAGATCGTGCAGGTCCCGGGCGTCGGCCGGCTCTACCGCGAGGTCGCGGAGCCGGGCGAGGTTGAATCCGGCGACCTCGTGATCGCGCTCGGCGGCGACGGCACGGTGCTGGCGGCGCTGCGCATCTCGGCACCCAAGGAGGTGCCCGTGCTGGGCGTGGCGTGTGGCAGTCTCGGCGCGCTCACGGCGGTGCCCGCCGAGCAGCTCGACCAATCGCTCGAGCGCGTCCTGGCCGGCGACTGGATCCCGCGCCGGCTGCCCGCGATCGGCATCGAGCCCGCGGACGCGCCGGCGCAGTGGGCCGTGAACGATTTTGTCGTCACCCGGCGCGGCGCCGGCCAGGTGGTGGTCGATCTGTCCGTCGACGACCAGCTCTACGTGCGGATGGCCGGCGACGGCCTGATCGTGGCCACGCCCGTCGGGTCGAGCGCCTACTCGATGGCCGCCGGCGGCCCGCTGCTCGTGCCCGGCACCCCGGCCCTCGTCTGCACGCCGCTCGCGATGCACGGCGGGAGCGCCCCGCCGCTCGTGGTCCCGGGCGAACTCGGCATCCGCGCGCAGGTCTACCCCAGCTTCGCGGGCTTCGATGTCGAGATCGACGGCCAGACCCAGAGCGTGCAGGCGCGCGACTACCGGCTCTCCATGCACGAGGGCAAGGTCACGCTCGTCTCCTTCGGCGAGCTCGGCCTCGGCCTCTCGGGACTGCGCAAGCGCGGCCTGATCAGCGATAGCCCTCGGGTGCTTGCGCGGGACGCGCGAGACTTGGTGCCGGCTGACCAAACACGGCCGCCAGCGTGATGCTGATCTCGTAGAGCGCCAGCAGCGGCAGCATCTCGAGAAGCATGCTCACCGGGTCGACACCCGGCACCATCGCGATCACGGCGTTGACGACGATCGCGTAGCGGCGCCACTTGCGCAGCTTCTGCGCCGACACGATCCCCAGCCGCGACAGCGCCAGGATCCCCACCGGCACCCGGAAGACGATCCCGCACGCCACGAGTGTCTGCGAGGCGAAGCTGTAGTAGTCGCTCGCCCGGATCTCGATGCGGAACTGGTCGGCGTTGAAGTGGAGCAGGAACTTGAGCGCCGCCGGCATCACCAGCAGGTAGCCGAAGGCGACGCCCGCCACGAACAGCGCAGGGATCGCACCGGCGCCAAGCGCCCTCCTTCATGAAACCCGCTCGCGTGTGTCCCTCCGCACGTGACGCGGCCCCGCAACCAACGGGCCAGTGCAGCGACGAACCCCCTCGCCGGGCCGCACCTGAGCGCGACCCCTTGCCTGTTCCTACGGGGCACCCCCACCTGGCGGATCACTGGGATCTGCGCGACTCGGATATATCTAGGTCCGCGCCATGGAAATCCCCTACACGAAGGGCCTCCACGAGCTGGGCGACGGCCTTCACGCCTACCTCCAGCCGACCGGCGGCTGGGGTTGGAGCAACGCGGGGCTCGTGACGTCGCCGGATGGCGGCTCGCTGCTGGTCGACACGCTCTTCGACCTCAAGCTCACCCAGCAGATGCTCGACTCGATGCGCGCCATCACCGCCGCGCACCCCATCGAGGCCGCGATGAACACGCACGCCAACGGCGACCATTGCTTCGGCAACCAGCTGCTGCCGCCGGGCATCTCGATCTACGGCACGCCGGCGGCCGTCGAGGAGATGCAGGCCGCGCCGCCCGCGCTCGTGCACATGCTCTTCAAGGTCGACCACGGCGACGCCACGTTCACGCGCTTTGCGCGGGAGCGGTTCGGCCCCTTCGACTGGGAGGGCGTCGAGCTGCGCCTGCCGTCCGAGACCTGGCAGGGCCGCCTCGAGCTGAGCGTCGGCGGGCGGGCGGTGACCTTCATCGAGCTCGGCCCCGCGCACACCGGCAGCGACTCGATCGTGCACGTGCCCGACGCCGGCGTCGTCTTCACTGGCGATCTCCTGTTCATCGGCGGCACGCCGGTGGTGTGGCAGGGCAGCTACCGCAACTGGCTCGATGCCTGCCAGACGATCCTCTCGCTGGACGCGCGCCTGCTCGTGCCGGGGCACGGCCCGCCGACCGACGCCGAGGGTGTGCGCGGCGTGATGCGCTACCTCGAGTACGTCTACGCGGAGGCGCGCAAGCGCTTCGACGCCGGCCTGGACGCCGAGGCCGCCGCCGACGACATCGAGCTGGGCGAGTTCGCGGACTGGGGCGAACGCGAACGCATCGCCGTCAACGTGGAGAGCGCCTACCGCGAGTTCGACCCGGCGCACGAGCCGGCCATCGTGCCGGAGCTGTTCATGCGAATGGCGCGCTGGAGCGAGCGCCACTAGGGGCGCGCAGGCCGGGAGTCGAGTGAAGCTTTTGGGGCTTATAGGCCACCAAATGCTTCATCAGAAGATCGCTGAACGCTTTTCCTGCCCTGGCCGGGCAAAGGGTTCAGTCGACGAGAGCCGGCGCTTAGCCCGGCAGCTCCGCGAGCAGCGAGCGCAGCTCCGAGAGCCGCGGGTCGTTGGGGCGGTCGGCGAGGTTGAGCTCCACGAGCTGGGCCGCGGCCCGGCAGGCGGCTTCGCCGAGCAGGGCCGCGGTCTGGGCGTCGCCCTGGAGCGTGGCGTTGCCGCTGATCCTGAGCTCCCTGGCGAGCGGCACGACCTCGGCCGCGGTGCGCGTGATCTCGAGCGGCGAGTCGGCGGCGTGCGAGAGCGCGATGTGGAGCCGCTCGGCACGGGTGACGTCGTTCTTCGAGAGGCGAGCCGCTTCGAGCACCGGCTCGTAGGCACTGAGCTCCCGCTCGGCGAGGGCGAGCGCCCGCGCGCGCAGCTTCCCCGCGCGCGTCGCCACCTCCGGACGGTCGCCCGCGAACGCCGCCGCCATCTCCACCAGCGCGGCGGCCACAGCGGTCGCCCAGGCCGCCGCGGTGCCGCCACCCGGGGCCGGTGTTTTGGACGCGAGGTCCTCGAGCAGGTCGCTCAGCGAGCGCTCCGCGTGAGGCGCGGTGTCACGTCCCGGCACGCCCGTCATGCGGAGTGCAGGGCCGCTTGGCCGGTCGCCGGGGAACTCGTTGCCCGCAGGCCGCCGCGGCGCTCCGCCAGCACCAGCCAGACGGTGCCGACGAGCGCGAGGCCGAGGCTCTCGAACTGCGCCGCTGTCAGCCCGGCCGCCACGTGGTCGTTGCGGCGGATGAACTCGACGAGGAAGCGCTCGATGCCCGCGAACACGAGGTAGAGCGCGAACAGCACCCCCGGCCGGAAGCGGTCGCGCCAGTTCCAGAGGACCCAGGCCACGAGGCCCATCGAGAGCGTCTCGTAGATCGGCGTCGGCCCCACCGTGACGCCGGGCGGCGTGGGCGTTGTGCCGTGCGCGTAGCCCATTGCCCAGGGCAGGTGCGAGGGCTTGCCGTAGTCGCCGTCGCCCGCCACCTGGCAGCCGATGCGTCCGATCGCGTAGCCGAGCGGCAGCCCGACCGCGGCGATGTCAACGAGCCGGAGGCTGAAGAAGTCGTGCCACTTGGCCCACACGAGCACCGCGATCGTCCCGCCGAGCAGGCCGCCGTACCAGACCAGC
Source organism: Thermoleophilaceae bacterium (assembly GCA_036494715.1). Taxonomy (GTDB): domain Bacteria; phylum Actinomycetota; class Thermoleophilia; order Solirubrobacterales; family Thermoleophilaceae; genus JAICJR01. Next base: position 1,517 of record DASXNY010000088.1, on the reverse strand, counting down.
CCGGAGCCGCCGAAGACGTTGCCGAGCAGGCTGCCGTGCAGCGACCCGTGGTTCTGGATCAGGTAGTAGGCGCGGGCGCCGATCAGGCCGCCGACCACCGCCACGATGACCATCTCGTAGGCCCAGTCCACCGGTTTGCCGAGCTCGACGAGGCGCTTCGCGGCGACGAGCCCCCAGCAGATGAAGTTGAGCGCGAAGAAGACGCCGAACGTCTGGATCGTGATGCCGCCGATGTGGATGTGGGCGAGCACGCGGCTAACGGGGGCGCGGCGAGCGCAGCAGGACGACTACGAGCGTGGCCGCGAACGCGATCTGGCCGAACGTCGCGGCGGTGCCGAGATTCTTCGCGCCGGCGGCGAGGGCGATCAGGGTCGCGCCGAAGAAGGCGACGACTAGGAGGAGGAATTCCTTGCGAATACGGCGGATTCTGGCAGCCGCGGATCAGAGCGCTCCATGTCGCGCATGCCGGGCAGGTAGAGCGCGGCAAACGTCACGAGTCCGCCGATCAGGCCCGCGCCCACCAGCGTGGCCCGCACGCCCACCGCCGCGCTGACCGGGCCGGTGAGGGCCAGCGACACCGGCAAGAGGCCGATCGAGATCAGCCAGTCGAGGCTCGACACGCGACCGAGCAACGCGACCGGCACGTTGCGCTGCTTGAGCGTGGCCCAGACGATCGTGCCGGCGGTCTCGAGCGCGTTGAACGCAGCGCTGGCCAGCATCACCTGCCAGAGGGCGCTCGAGATGCCGTAGCCGGCGACGGCGAAGGTGGCGAGCGTCCAGGTGATGTAGATGAACGTGATCGAGCGCTTGGGCAGCTCGAACTGCCCCATGGCGACCGCGCAGCCCACCGACGCGAGCCCGCCCGCCGCCAACACCACGCCGAACTCGAAGGCGCTGCCGTGCAGCGTGTTCTTGACGAGGAACGGCAGCAGCACCTCGGTCGGGCCCATGAAGGCGAGGTAGGCGATCGCGGCGGCCGCGAAGGTGCCCCACAGCCAGACGTGGCCGCGCACATAGCGCCAGCCGCCCGCGAGCTCCGCGCCGATCGAGCCGTGCTCCTCGACCTTCCGCACGCGCGTCGACGGCGCCATCGCGATCACCGCCGCGGCCGAGGCGAGGAACGACGCCGCGTCGAGCGCGAACGCGAAGCCCGAGCCGCCGGCCGCGATCAGGAAGCCGCCGAGCGCCGGGCCGGCCAGGCGCAGCGCGAGCGGGCGGGCGAACTGGTCGAGCGAGTTGGCCTGACCGAGCTCGTCCTCCGGCAACAGCTCGGGCACGACGGCGTCGAAGGCGGGCGCGAAGAAGCCCGTGCCCGTGCCGTAGACGGCGGCGAGCAGGATCAGGTGCCAGAGCTCGAGCGAGCCCGTCAGGGCCAGGACGGCGATCAGCCCGACGGCGAGCCCGCGTCCGAGGTCGCTCGCGAGGATCACGCGGCGGCGGTCGAAGCGGTCGCTCACCACGCCGCCGAGCAGGAGGAAGGCGATCGTCGGCACGGTCATCGCGATGCCGACGGTCGA
>DASXNY010000087.1:0-2373 GCA_036494715.1 Thermoleophilaceae bacterium | reverse complement strand
GGCCGGCCATTCGTTCAGTGCCAGCGCGATCCGCGTCGCGTGCCACAGGGTGAGCGTGAGCACGATGGTCGCGATGAGCCCGAGGATGAGGTCCGCCTCGCCGAGATGGCTGCCCTCGAAGCGGCCCGGACGTTGCACCTTACGGATCCAGAGCGCCGTCACGACCCCGACGAGCACCAGCACGCAGAAGATGTCGACGAGCAGCGCGAACCAGCCCTGATGGCCGAGCCACGGCAGCGTCTGGTCCTTGTCCACGATCCCGATCAGCGCGATCACGATGGTCGGGAGGAGCACCAGAAAGCCCCAGAAGATGAACGCGTGCATCAGTCCCGGCACCAGTCGCTGGAGCAACTTGCGCTGGCCGAGCACGATCGTCGCCTCGTTCCGCAGGCGGCCCGGAAGCTCGCCCCCGCGCGCGTCCGGCGGAGCAGACCTCACCAGCCCTGCAAGCAGCGACACCCGGCGGCCGAAGATCGTGCCGGCGATGAGCACGGCAACGCCGAGGGCGGCTGCTGCGCCGGCGGAGGCTATGCGCCCTTCGCCTCCCTGATCTCGTGCGAGATCGCGGGAACGACCTCGTGGAGGTCACCGATCACCGCGTAGTCGGCGCTCGCAAATATGGGCGACTCGGGGTCGGGGTTGATTGCGAGCAGCTTCTTCGCTGCCTTGCAGCCCGCCATGTGCTGCGTGGCGCCGCTGATCCCGCACGCGATGTACAGCTCCGGCGCGATCTTCGTGCCCGTCTGGCCGACCTGCTCGGAGTGCGGACGCCAGCCGGCCATCGTCACCGCGCGCGAGCAGCCCACCGCCGCGCCAAGCAGCCCGGCGAGCTCCTCGATCACGGCGAACCCCTCGGCAGAGCCAACGCCGCGGCCGCCGGACACCACCACGTTCGCATCGCCGAGCGAGACTCCGGCGCTGGCCGCACTCTGGCGCTCGGAGACCCTGGCCAGCACGTCCGCGTCGGAGAGCTCGGGAGTGAAGTGCTCGACGGACGCCTCGGCGCCCGCACCCCCTTCAGCCGCGACTGCGTGCGGCGCGACTGTGAGGATGAGCGGCGAGCCATGCAGGAGGGCCTCCTCCAAGAGGCTCCCGCCCCAGCGCACGCGCGTGACCGTCGCGGGCTCGCCCGGCGCCAGCGAGACGCAGTTGGCCGACATCGGCTGATCGAGGCGCGCCGCGAGATGTGCGAGTACCTCGTTGCCGCGATCGCTCCCCGGGCCGATCACCGTTGTCGGTGACAGGCCGTCGACGAGGTGCCGCACGCTGGCGGCCCACGCGGCCGGCGCGTAGGAGTCGAGTCGCGGGTGGTCGGCGACGTGCACCGCGGTGGCCCCGTAGTCACCCAGGCCGGCGCCGCCGCTCTCGGTGCCCACGACCACTGCGTGCAGCTCCTCCCCCAGCCCGCGGGCGAACGTCAGCGCCTGCTGTGACAGCTCGTCGCTCGGGTCCTCGACGTACACGAGGATCATTGCCGCACGAGCCCCAGATCGCGCAACATGGCGAGCACCGCGGGCGCGGCCTCGGCCCCCTTCCCCAGGATCTCCGTCTGCTTGCCGCTGCCCGGCGGCAGCACCAGCCTGACCAGCTCGAGCTGTGCGTCGCGCTCGGCCGGACTCACGCTGGAGACAGGCTTCTTCTTCGCCCGCAGGCGTCCGGGCACCGAGGGGTAGCGCGGCAGGTTGAGACCCTCCTTGACCGTCACGACGGCCGGCGTCGGCACGACGTAGATGTCGCGCCCGCCGGACACCTCCTGCTCACAGCGGATGCTCCCGTCCTCGACGCTGAGCCCCTTGACTCCGGTCACGCAGGGCAGCCCCAGCGCGTGCGCGACGCGAATCGCCACCTGGTAGTTGCCGGCGTCGGCGGACTCGTTGCCGAACATGATGAGATCGAAGGGCTCGGGCTCCGCCCGGACCGCGTCGACGATCGAGGCGGCCGTGGCCTGCGGATCGCGCTCGCCTTCCCCCGCGATCAGGTGAATGCCCCGGTCGACACCTATCGCCATCACATCGCGCAGCTGCTCCTCGGCCTCGGGCGGGCCGAGCGTGAGCACTGCCGACGATCCCCCGTGCTGTTCGACGAGCCTGACCGCCTCCTCCGCCGCGCACTCCTCGTGCGGACTGATGGCGAACCCGAGGTGGCGTGTCTCGATCGCCCGCTCGTCGGCCGTGAGCACGATCTTGCCGCCCGTCAGCGGCACCCGCTTGACGCAGACCAGGACGTTCACTGGTGGTCGCCTCCCGAGACCACTACGACCGCACGCGGGCGTTGTCAGGATCGAAGATCGCCGTGGAGCCGACGACGTCGATGGTCACGGGGTACTGCTCTCCCATGTACTCGACGGCGAGCCGCTCGCCCTCGACGGCACGC
>DASXNY010000086.1:0-29748 GCA_036494715.1 Thermoleophilaceae bacterium | reverse complement strand
ACAAGTATGGGACGAGAACGCCGACCCCTTCACCAATACCGTCCACGTCACCATCAGCCGACTGCGACGCAAACTCGGCGAACCACCGGCAATCGGAACGATCACCAACGTCGGATACCACATCACAGAATCCGACTACGCCGCTGAGTCCCGTCCAGCCGCGAAGGAATCGCCGTCTGGCCGTAACGCTGGTGACACGAGAGCAGAGCTCCGCCGCTGAGGGATCCAGCCCTCGAGCGCCACGAGCGTATTCTCCGCCCGAGTTGCGATCTCCACGACGCGCCGGTAAGCCGGGCCCTTCCCGCAATCCGCGCGCAGCAGGTTCCCTAGCCGAGCGGCTGAGAGTGCCGCTTTCACGCGAAAGCGGAAGTGAGCGTCGAGGTGCGCAACGGACGAAGCTGAGCGCTCCTTTCCGCGCGAACCAGGGCGCTGGTAGCACGGCGCCGGGCCTCCTATAGATCGAAAGCGGGAGCGGCACGGCTAGGTCGGTTCGTGTGTCGCCATCCGGTGGGGCTCGATGCGTCCGCACGGACGCGTCAGACTGAGCCCTACCGTTCCGACAGAAAGGCATGCTGGGCAGCGAACAGGTGGCGACGCCCTCGCCGTCTCCCGATCCTCAGGCGGCCGAGGGTCAGGTCGAGGCGCTCCTCGACTCCGCGAGGCACATGCTCGACGAGGAGTTCCACGTCGCGCGAGCTAGCGCCGCCGGGCCGTCCAGATCTCCTCGTAGGGCCAGCGCTGCGCCCACTCGGGCGTGACCCATTCGAACCGCGTCTGCACGGCGTCCGCCGGCGCGTAGAGCTCGTGCAGGGACTCGACGGCGAACCCGGCCGCGGCCAGTGCTGCGATCCACTCGCCGTGGGGCAGGTGGAACTCCACGCTCTCGTCGTCGGGCCACTCCAGGCGGCGCACGTCGCGCTGCGCGCGCAGCAGCCGGTCGCCGGCGGCGCCCTCGTCGGGCATGCACATGGCGGCGTGGATCGAGTTGGTCAGGAACACCAGGCGGCCACCGGGCCGCAGCAGCCGGGCCGCCTCGGCCAGCCAGGCGCTGGGCTCGCACCAGAGGCTGGCGCCGTACTCGGAGAGCGCGAGGTCGAAGGCCGCACCGGGCAGCGACACGTCCTCGGCGCTGGCCTCGACGAGCGGGAAGTCCAGGCCGTGCTCGGCCTGCATCGCACGAGCGGTGTCCAGCTGGGCGGGGGTGATGTCCACCCCGGTGGGGCGCGCACCCGCGCGCGCCAGCCAGGCCGACCAGTACGCCGTGCCGCAGCCGAGCTCGACGACGTCGAGGCGCGCGACGTCGCCGATGACCCCCACCTCGGTCTCCGGTACGTCCCAGATCCCCCAGGACATCTCGGCGGTGGCCCAGTTGCGCCGGCCGTTCTCCACGTAGTCGGAGGCGGCCTTCGTCCAGGCGGCGCGGTTGCGCGCGGCGTGCTCGGGGAGCGACATGCGCATCAATCACGCAACGCTATTCGCAGCGCAGCCCCACACGCAACTGCTCGATCTGCTTGCCGCCGGAGGCGCGGACTAGACGGAGAACTGGCACACCGACGAGCTGTGGCGGACGCAATGAGAAGCTCCGTTCCGACACGAGGCTCGCCTGACCGCTGCTTTTCAATGCACCCGGAACCCGCACGGCCGCGCAGGCCGCTGGCCTTGATGCGCCCCAGAATCGACACGCCTGGTTCACGAGCTGGTTACCTGCGCGCCCGACTGCAGCTCTGAAATCCGCTGCGGGTTTTCGCAGTCGCGGGTCTTTTCGCACAACGGGAGGTAGCCGATGCTCAGCCGGTCCAGCAGGGTGGATCGCGTCGAACCGACGGAAATGCAGGTCACACGACGACGCCGACGAGTGTCGAGAGCTCGTCTCGGCGGGACCGGTCATCGGCGCCGCATCGTCGCAGTCGGCGCCACGGCCGTGATCCTCGCCGGCGCGGGACTGACCTACGCCTCGACGGTGGGGTTCGGCCACAACCAGGTCGGTACCCAGTACGCGAACGGGATCCAGGTCTCCGACGACCAGATCATCAAGCCGCTCGGTGACCGTCTGCTCACCCAGGTCGGCAAGTTCATGGGCTCGACGGTCAGCCCGGATGGGCGATTCCTCGCGGCCACCAGCGCCGACAAGTCGGTCGTCCTGCAGATCTTCGACCTGTCGAGCTACAAGCCCATCTGGACGGTCGGCAGCGCAGCCGGCGTTAACCAGACGCTGACCGACGGCACCGTCGGTCAGGACGGTCCGACGTACTCGCCGGACGGCAAGTTCCTCTGGCTGCCGGAGCAAAACGGTCTGACCCGGTTCCCGGTCAACGCGGACGGAACGCTCGGTACGCCGACCACCGTGTCGATGCCGGTGGCGGGCGGCCACTCCGCCCTGGTGGGCCAGACCAAGTACTCGCCCGACGGGTCCACCCTCTACGCCGCGATCAACGGACAGAACAGCGTCGTGGCGCTCGACCCGAGCAGCGGTGCGGTCAAGCAGACGTGGAACGTCGGCATTGCTCCGCGCGAGCTCGCCTTCGTGGGCAGCAAGCTGTACGTGAGCAACGAGGGTGGCCGTCAGGCCCAGGCCGGCGACACGACCATGGACTCCTACGGCACCCAGGTGCCCGCCAACACCTACCTCGGCACGTCGACGACCGGAACCGTCAGCGTCATCGACACCGCGAAGCCGTCGGCGGCAGTCGGCTCCATCACTGTGGGCCTCCATCCGACCGCGATGTACGTCAAAGACAACGCGTTGTTCGTGGCCGACACCAACAGTGACGCCGTCTCGGTCATCGACACGACCAAGGACCAGGTCGTGCAGACGATCGAGACCAAGCCGTGGCCGTCGTCGACCGTCGGCTATGCGCCCACCAGCATCGCGATGACGAACGACGGGCACCTGCTGGTCACTCTCGGCCGCGCGAACGCCGTCGCCGTCTACCAGTATCACGGCGGTGCACAGCAGCCCGTGAACTACATCGGCCTGCTGCCGACGGACTATTACCCGGCGACGGTGGCGACCGCCGGCGGCCAGATCGTCGTCACCAACACCCGCGGCATCGACGCGCGCGGTCCCGACCTCTCGTTCAACAAGGGTCCGGGCACCGTGGTCGCCGTGGGTCACGGCACCCACAGCACGACCGGCTCGCTGACCCGGTTCACCCTTCCGAGCGACCAGGACATCGCCAAGTACACCGGCACGGTCTTCGCTCAGAACGGCTGGGGCACGGGCGACGTCCAGCAGGCGGGCGGCGGGAGGGCAAAGGCCCAGCCGGTCCCAACGCGCATAGGTGACCCGTCGACGATCAAGCACGTCTTCCTGCTGGTCAAGGAGAACCGCACCTACGACCAGGTGTACGGCGACATGGCCCAGGGCAACGGCGACGCGAACCTGGCGCAGTTCGGAGCCAAGGTCACGCCGAACCAGCACGCGCTGGCCGAGCAGTTCGGTCTCTACGACAACACGTACGACGTCGGCACGAACTCGGCTGAGGGCCACAACTGGCTGATGCAGGGTGACAACCCCGAGTACACCGAGTCGTCCGCAGGTGAGTACCAGCGCAGCTACGACACCGAGGAGGACGTGCTGGGCCACCAGCGGTCGGGGTTCCTGTGGACGGCGATCGAAAGCGCCGGCAAGAGCGCGCGAAACTACGGTGAGTTCGAGTACACGGAGGGCAAGCCGTCCGGTAGCTGGCAGGACTATTACTGCGCGGTCAAGAGCGTCGACAACGGCGGTAACCCGGCCCAGCTGACCGCTCCCAACCTGAAGGGCAACTATGGCTCGGTGATCCCGTCGCTGAACGGCATCGCCGACCCGCAATCGCCGCCGTTCGACACCTCGATCCCGGACATCTACCGGTACGAGATCTGGAAGCAGGACTTCGAGAAGAAAGGCCCGGCCAACTTCAACATGATGTGGCTCTCCAGCGACCACACGGGTGGTACGGCGGACCCGGAGGCGCAGGTCGCTGACGGTGACCTCGCCGTGGGCAAGGTCGTCGACGAGATCTCGCACAGCCGCTACTGGAAGGACTCCGCGATCTTCGTGGTCGAGGACGACAGCCAGGACGGCGCCGACCACGTCGACGGGCACCGTGCGCCGATCCAGATCATCAGCCCGTGGGCGGCGCATGGCGTGGTCGACAGCACCTACTACTCGCAGATCACGATGGTGCGCACCATCGAGCAGATCCTCGGCGCCCAGCCGCTGAACGAGAAGCTCGCCGCGGCGACGCCGATGTACGGTGCGTTCAGGGGCAAGCCCAACTACAGGCCCTTCACCGCGGTGCCGAACCAGGTGCCGCTGACGGAGGGCGTGGTCACCCCGCCGGCCTGCGGCGTCGACACCCTGGGTCTGACTGGCACGTCGGCCAAGGCGCTGAAGACGAAGGAGGCCCGGAAGACCGCGGTGCCCGCGGGCGAGCAGGCCACGGCGCGCACCTGGCAGACCTGGCTCGCCAAGCAGCACACCACCGGCAACGGTGCGCGCCCCGACGTCGCGCATCCGGAGCAGATGAACCGATACACGTGGTATCAGACGCACGAGTGGAAGGTGCCCTACCCGGGGGACTCGAGGATCTACGCTCCATCGCAGGTCCCAGGCGGCGAAATCCCGAACTCGGACGCATACTGACGAGTCTCGGGACAACCGCGGAGCGGCATCACAACGGGACGGCTCGGCAGCGACCTGCCGGGCCGTCGGCGAGGCTTGCGGCTCGTGCGCGCGGGATCGGCAGGTCCTTTGGCGAGGTCGTCGCGCTTGACGGCGTCGACCTGGACATCGCGGAGGGCCAGGTGCATGGTCTGGTCGGACCCAACGGCGCCGGGAAGACGACGCTGCTGGGTCTGCTCCTCGGGCTGGCCGAGGCCGACGCCGGCGAGCTGGAGATTCTCGGCAGTCCGATGCGCAGGACACTCGCTCTTCCTGACGGGGTCGCGGGCTGGGTGGATGCGCCGGGTCTCTATCCCTCGCTCACCGCTCGGCAGAACCTCGCCGCGCTGGCCCGCCTGCGGGGCGATAGCTCCGACGGCATCGGCGCCGCGCTGGAGCAGGTCGGGCTCACCGATGTCGCGGACGACCGCGTTCGCGGCTTCTCACTCGGGATGCGACAGCGTCTCGGGCTTGCCGCTGCGCTGCTGACCAGGCCCCGGCTGCTGGTGCTCGACGAACCGGCGAACGGCCTTGATCCTGCCGGCACCCGACACGTGCACCGTGTGTTGACCGGGCTGGCGGCGGATGGCACCTCGGTCGTCCTCTCCAGCCACCGGATGGACGATCTGGCCGCGCTGTGCAGCGAGGTCACGCTCCTCGCCACCGGCCGGGTGGTCTTCTCCGGCCCGGTCAGCAAGCTCGCCGCCGACAGCGACGAGCTGGACTACCGGCTACGTACCTCCGATCCCGCTGCGGCCCGGCGAGTTGCTGCCGAAACGCCGGAGCTGCGCGTGCTCCCGGACGACGAGCTGCTCCATCGTCACGACGACGCCGGGGCGCTCTTGGTGCGTGCTGCGGTGCCGGCGCTGGACGACCTGGTCGCGCGCCTGGTCAGCTCGGGTGTGAGTGTGCGCGAGTTGGCGCCTGTCGTGGCGCCGCTCGAGGCGGCGTTCCTGGCCCTGACCGCGGCCGCGAAGATAGCGAGCGAGGACGGGGGCCAATGACCGCCGCCGCCGTCACGCTACCGAGGGCCGGCGCACGGCCGGCAGCCGTTCGGCCCTGCTACCGCTTTGAGCTGACCAAGCTGCTGGCCCAGTGGCCGATTCGCTTGGTACTCCTGGCGTGCTGGCTCGGCCCGGCGTTGCTCGTGGCGATCATCAGCCAGCAGAGCTCATTGCCGGCCGACACGGTCTTCGGCCGCTTGATGAGTCAGACCGGCTGGGCGGGATCGTTGGTGGTCCTGTCGTTCTCCTGCAGCTGGGTACTGCCGCTACTCACGTCTCTGGTCGCCGGCGACGTCTTCGCCAGCGAGGACCGGCTCGGCACGTGGCGACACCTGCTCGTCGCCGTGCGGTCGCCCCGGCGGATCTTCGCGGCGAAGGCCCTGGCGAGCCTCACAGTCATCATGCTGCTCGTGGCCGGACTGGCCGCCTCGGGCGTCGTCGGCGGACTGGCGGCGGTCGGCAACCGGCCGCTGGTAGGTCTCGACGGTGATCTGCTCGCGCCGGACCACGCGGCCACCGCGGTACTACTTGCCTGGGCCAGCGTGCTGGCGCCGACGCTGGCGTTCGCGGCGATCGGGCTGCTTGGCTCGGTGGCGCTCGGCCGCTCTCCGATGGGGCTGGTGATACCTGCGCTGCTCGCGTTGCTCCTGCAGATCGGGCAGCTGCTTCCGCTGCCCGTCGTTGTGCGCGTCGCCCTGCCGGGCTACGCCTTCATCGCCTGGCGCGGGCTGTTCACCGCCCCGGCCCAGCCCCGCCCGCTCGTCGTTGGTATCGCCGTCAGCCTCGCCGTGGCGGTGGCGGCTTCCGCGTTGGCATACCGGCTCTTCATGCGCCGCGACTTCACCAACTTGGCGTACGACGGCTTCGGCCCCCGTGTGCTCACGGGAGCGGTGCTGCCCTTGGCGGCTCTGCTCGCAATTACCGTTGCGGTGGTCGCCGGCACAACGTCGGCCTCCCGCTCCGGGATCGACAAAGTCAAGTTGGACCGCTCCCTCGCGACGGCGTTCGCCCACCTGTACCGCATGCAGACCGGAGAGCTACATCGTCCCGGTGTCACGGAGGCGCAACTGCGGACCAGTGGTTCTTGCGACAAAGGCGGCTCCCTTGTCGAGGATCTGGGACCGGGCAACGACTGGCGGTGCGTCGTGACGTGGCGCCTCCCGGGGGCCACGGCCACCGGCTCGGCCATCTATCAGCTCGACGTCAGCCCAGACGGCCGGTACGTCGCCGACGGTGACGGACCACAGGAAGTCAACGGTTTCTTCCAGGTCCACACCTCGACGGGTGATGCACCAAATCCCCTTTGGCAGTTCGACGGCGTCGTCGATCTGTTGACCCCATAACGCCCAGATAGGGACCGCACTCACGCGCGGTACTGTGGTCGAGGGCGACATTCCTACCGGTCATGAGGGGCTAACGGGTGAACAGCGCAACTGATCGTGACGCCGATATCCGGGCTCGGATCGAGCAGCACTGGGAGGCCTCGGAACGCGGGGACGTCGACGCCGAACACGCGATCTACGCTGCCGACGCGATCCTGGACTACCCGCAGTCTGGTGAGCGCTTCAGAGGCCGGTCGAAGATCCAGGCGCAACGCGGCGGGCACCCGGCCGAACGCCACTTCACCATCCGCCGGATCCTGGGCGGCGGCGACCTTTGGGTGAGCGAGTGCGTGATCACCTATGACGGCGTGCCAACGTACTCGGTCAGCGTCATGGAGATCACCGACGGTCTCGTAACTCACGAGACCCAGTACTTCGCCGACCCCTTCGACCCGCCTACCGGGCGCGCTGCGCTAGCTGAGCCGATTCGGGCCCGCGACCAATAAGCCTGGGGCGGGGATAGTACGGTCCGGGGCGGTGCCGCTTGGTTACCTGGTCACCGTGGCGCTCCTGGCGTTGGGCGTGGACATTGGCTGGGCTCGTGGTGGTCGTGAGGCGGGGGCTGCAGGCAGGCCCGGCGATCGAACGGGCCTTGGGCGAGGCGCTCGGCGAAGGATGGCGTGACCAGAGGGAACGGATACCTCGATCACAGCTGCGGTCAGCTTCTACGGGTATCTCGGGGCCTTACTACGGAGAGGGCGACACCTCCTCGCCTGGGGCGTACGTCCGCTCCGATGCGCCACCGTTCTTTGTCGACACAGCAGGGCACAGGCCCTGGTGCTGGCTAGAGCGGCGGGATGTTCTGGTTGCGGTGCAAGACATTGCCCGGGTCGTAGCGGCTCTTCAGCGCGCGGAGGCGATCGAACGACGCGCCGCCGAAGGCGGCTCGGATTCGGTCGAGCGGCTCGTCGGCCTGCATGTAGTTGGCGTAGCCGCCGCTGACGGACCAGGGCTCGATTGACGCAGCCGTTTCGCGCGCCCAGGCGATGTGCTCATCGTCGAGGGCGGGGTCGATCCAACTCGCCATCGCGCTGACGTTGAAGGCCGCGTCGCGATAGCCGATGGCCGCGCTGCCCGGGTCGACGTCCTTGGGCGCGCCGTGCAGCGACTCGATCAGGATCACCCCCGGCGGCCTGCCGAGGGCGGCCATGCGCTCGAGCAGCGTGTCGAGCAGCTCGTCTGGCAACTCGCGGACGAAATGGCTTTTCCAGTAGTTGCGGTCGATGCCGTAGCCGGGGTCAAACACTCGCTGCTGGTCGAGGAACCCCTGGACGCAGACCCCGTCGCTGATCAGCCCCGGCGCCGAGCGCAGCGCTCTGTACTCGCGCGGATCCTCGTCTGAGCCCGTGTGGCAGGCGGCGATCGTCAGGGCCGGGGTGAGGGTCTCGTCGATGCCGAGCTGAGCCTGGCAGCTCAGGTCATTGCCGGCGCCCGCATCGACATCCCGAAATATGCGGAGGGCAGCGCGGACACCGTCGCCCGCGTACTTGAAGCACCCGCCGTTGACCTGCTCGAGTGGATGAAGGCGGAACTTGAGCCGCGTCGCCACGCCGAAGTTGCCGCCGCCGCCGCGGAGGCCCCACAGCAGCTCAGGAGTCTCGTCGCCGTTTGCGCGGACCAGGTCCCCGGCCGGGGTGACGAGCTCGGCGGCGATCAGGTTGTCGCAGCTGAGCCCGTACTGGGCGGTCAGGTGGCCGATCCCGCCGCCCAGCGTGAGGCCGGTAACGCCAGTCGACCCGACGACGCCGCCGGGGGTGACCAGACCGTGGGCCTGTGTGGCCGCGTCGAAGTCGAGCCAGGTGGCGCCGCCCTCGGAGACGGCCACCCGCGCGTCTGGGTCGACCTCGACCTTCCGCATGCGGGAGAGGTCGATCACCAGGCCGTCGTCGACCGCGCAGTGCCCGGCCGGGTTGTGGCCGCCGCCGCGGACGGCGATCTCCAGGTTGTGCTCCTGGGCGAAGGCCAGGGCCGTCGCCACGTCGTCGGCGTTGACGCAACGGACGATCGCCGCCGGCCGCCGGTCGATCAGCAGGTTGAAACAGAGGCGCGCCCGCTCGTACTCGCGATCGGACGGCGCCAGCACGTCGCCTGTCAGCGAGGCCTTGAGGTCTGTGAGGCTCGCGGTCATCGGATTGGAGACCCCATCACACGGTCCGCGTGAACGGACGGCAGCTCGCGCGCCCGCTGGCGTGGCGGTCGAGGTCCTCGAGGCGGGCGAGATTCGCCGCATATGTCAGCTTCCCGGTCACGGCTTCCTCCGTTGTCGTATGTCGCCAAGTACGACCGCGCACCGACACGAAACTCATCGCGGGCAGCACACTGGCGCCCCGGGTGAAACTGAGCCGGGGATCACGTACGCCAGAGAAGCCCGCTACGGATCGCGCAGGGAGGGCGCGACGTCTCGACCATCCTCGCGCGCGTGTTCCATCACGCGGGCAACGTCGTGGCGCGAGGAGACGTCGAGCTTGCGGAAGATGCTTCGCAGGTGAGTCTCGATCGTCTTGACGCTGAGGAACAGCTCGCCGGCGATCTCGGGATTGGTGCGGCGGTCCACGACGAGGCCGGCAACTTGGACCTCGCGTTGCGAGAGCGTCTCGACACCGGTTCCGTTCAACGTGCCGGGCCGCGTACGGCGGTGAACGTGCCCCCCGAGCTTGCGCAGCTCGCGTTCGGCCTCCTGTCGGTAGCGCTTGGCCCCGCACACATCCAGCTGCTGGACTGCGCGCTCGAGCTCGGCGACTGCCCGCGCGCGCTCGTCGAGGCCCCCGAATGCCCGAGCGGCAAGCGTGCGTGCCCGAGCCGCCTCGACGCGGGCGCCGACCTCCTCGGCCGCGGCGACGGCGTCCAAGGCTCGGCTCGCAGCGGTCGCCGGATCTCCGCGCTCCAGCGCAACGGCGGCGGCGGCTCGGTGTGCCATCGCAACGGTCAGCGGGAGCCCCAGCTCCGCAGCCGTAGCGGCAGCGCGGTCGGCCGCCCGCTCGGCCGCGACGGGCTGGCCGACCGTGAGCCAGCACCGGGTCAGCAGTTCGAAGTAATTGGCCTTCCACCCGCTGGCGATGAGCGGCAGCTCCTCGCCGCCTGCGGCCGTCAGGAGGACCTCGATTGCGCGCCCTGGGTCGCCGTTCTCGTGGAGCGCGCTTGCAAGCGCGACGCTTGCGTACGTGGAGACCAGGGTGTCGTCCAGCTCGCGCGTGACTTCGACGCTCTCCTGGCCGGCGGCCAGTGCCGCCTCCAGATCGCCTGCGGCGACCGCGGTGAAGGCGCGGCTCAGCAGGTTCCATCCCAGCGCCTGGGCGTTGCCCGACAGGCGAGCTGCTTCGACCGCCCCGTCGAGTAGCGCCACCGACTCCGCTATGCGGCCGGTCGTGTGGAGGACGTGGCTCAGCACGGGGACGAGGACCGGTGACATTTCGCCCTGTCCAGTGGCGCGAGCGATCGCCAAGCCTCGCTGCGCGTGGGCGCCCGCGTGCTCGTAGCGGTGCAGGTACAACTCTGCGGTCGCCAGATTGGCCAGCGCATCGAGACGGAGACCGAGTTCGTCATCAGGGAGCGCCTCGACGATCGCTGCCGCCTCGGAGCTCCGAGATTTCGCCTCCGGGATTGCCCCCATGAACGCGGCCGCGACGGCCAGTACGGCAGTGCTCGCGGCGGTCAGCGGCGAATCGGACAGCTCCTGCGAAGCCGCCAGCGCACGCTCTCCCCAATCGCGCATCGCCACATACTGCATCCGGTAGAAATCGCCGACCGCCAGCTGGATCATGAGCGCCACCGCTCCGGGGGAGGAAGCGCTCGATAGCCCGTCCAGAGCTGCGCCCAGCCGCCCGCGCGCCGCCTCGTGATGGCCAAGAAGTTGCTCGACCCCAGCGCATGCGCCGACCAGGGTTACGCGCAGCGGCTCATCCCCTGGGGGGGCCAGCTCGATGCTCTCGAGTAGGGCAGCTCGACTGTCCTCGAACCGCCCGGTCGCCGCCTGCGCTCGCGCCAGCGCGACAAGGATCTCCACGCGTTCTGCGTCCGAGGCGCTCTCGGGCAGCAGGCCGAGCGCGATCCCGAACCAGCGGGCCGCGCTCACCGGCGCTCGATGTGCCGTCGCCTCGCCGGCCTCGCGCAGCACGGCCACCGCCGCCAGGTCGCCATATCGTGCGGCGTGCTCGACGTGGTGCGCGCGTGCTGCGGCGGGTGCGCCGCGTGCCGCCAGCGCGTCGGCGCTGCGCTCGTGTGCGGCAAGTCGCGCTCCCGGCGGGCACGATTCGTAGACGGCGCGTCGCACGAGCGGATGTCGGAAGCGGAACCTGCGTGGGACCTCGGCGGACCGGACGAGCTCGTGGCCGATCAGGTCGTCGAGCGCCTCGAGCGCTTCCGCGTCGCCCATCCCGGCGGCCGCGACTGCGAGGTCGAGCTCGAAAGGGTCGCCGGCGACCGCCGCCGCCTCGGCAAGACGACGCGGCGGCGCCGCGAGCGCGTCTAGCTCGGCGACGATCGCCGCGGAGATCGCCGCGGGCACGCCGTCGCCGGTATGACCGGCGCCGGCGCCGCCAGCGTCGGTCATCTGGGCGAGCTGGAGCAGGTAGAACGGGTTGCCCCCGCTGGCCTCGTAGAGGCGGCTGCGCTCGTGGGTAGCGACCCCGTCGATCAGAGTCTCGGCGTCTGCTGGCGTGAGCGGGCCCAGAGCGATCGGTTGGGAGACCTCGCCTCCCGCGGCTGCCCTCTCGATGGCGGCCGTCAGTGCATGATCGGCCTGGCCGGTGCGGAAGGTGGCGGCGACCATCACCGGCGCGCGCGGAGGGTGCCTGAGCAGGTATGAAGTCAGCTCGAGCGATGCTCCGTCCGCCCAGTGCAGGTCATCGAGAATGAGAACCAGCGGCTGCGCGGACGCGAGCCACTCGATCAAGTCGCGCACAGCGTGATGCGCGCGGAAGCGCTCCGCCGCCGTCGTCGGGTAATCGATTCGTGGGTTGAGCGAGCTCAGGGCGGGGAACACCCCCGCCAGCTCGCCCAGGTCCTCCGAGGAGAGGCGGTTGAAATCGCCCGGATCCAGTGATTCGAGGTACTCGTCGAAGGCGTCGACCACGAGACCGAACGGCAGCTCTGGCTCGAACTCCGCGGCGCTTCCGCGCAATGCAAGGCAGCCGCGCCGCTCCGCCTGACGGAGGAGCTCGAGCACAAGGGAGGTCTTGCCGATGCCCGGCTCGCCCGAGACGAACACGAAGCGGGGATTACCCGCGCACATCTCTTCGAGCAGCTGCCCGAGCAACTCCAACTCGCGGTCTCGACCGACGAGGGGCTGGGCCAGTTCGGTCACGGTGAAGTCAGTCCTGCGTACGAGCCTAACGCCCCTGGGGTACGCGGGGCGAGTTCTCAGTCAGGGTGTTGCCCCGATGTCGGCCACCATCGGGTCGGGGATGCTGTCCCGGTGCCACGATTCATCCTTGAGCACGCGCACACGGCGCGGGAATGCGGCGCCGTCTTTGCCTCGTTCAAGGCCTTCGAGAGTCCGCTGCGTCACGCCCTGGCTGTGGGCTCGTGCCACTTCGGGACGCATCGGATCTGGTGGGAGGTCGATGCGGTGACGGGCGATGAAGCGCTGGCGCAGTTGCCGCACTACGTCGCGCGGCGCACGACGGCGATCCGTGTAGGGGATATCGAAACGCCCTGACGGGGCATTCAGGGTGCCGGATCAGGGGTTTCACCCGATGTCCGGAGGCGGGGCGACGGGGGAGGCTGGCGGGCACGACGGTCATCACCGCTCGCCCATCAATGGAGGTCCCCATGGCAGCTGTCACCGTGCCGGAACCGCTCGACGTCGTCACCGCCGACTCCAAGGTAACGGTGCGGGCGCTCGAGCTCGCCCGCCACTACGGCGAGGGAGACACTGCGGTTCACGCCCTCCGGGGTGTCGATCTCGAGGTGCAAACGGAGCGGCTCACCGCGATTATGGGCCCGTCGGGCTCCGGCAAGTCAACACTCATGCACATCTTGGCCGGGCTCGATGAGCCCGACCATGGGCGGGTGTGGATCAGCGACATCGAGGTCACCGGCCTCGACGACGCCGGGCTGACTGCGCTGCGCCGTGACCACATCGGATTCATCTTCCAATTCTTCAACCTGCTGCCGATGCTCACCGCGGAGGAGAACATCCTCCTTCCGCTCGAGATCGCCGGCCGTAAGCCCGACCCGGACTGGTACGGGGAGCTCATCGCCAAGGTCGGCCTGAACGACCGGCTCACGCATCGCCCCAGCGAGATGTCCGGCGGTCAGCAGCAGCGCGTCGCAGTTGCGCGCGCCCTGGCGTCGAGGCCGACGGTGATGTTCGCGGACGAGCCCACGGGCAACCTCGACTCCACCACAAGTGGCGAAATCCTCGAGCTGATGCGAGAGCTGGTCGACGGGTTCGGCCAGACCACCGTCATGGTCACCCACGACCCGCACGCCGCAGCGATCGCCGACCGGGTGCTGTTCCTCGACGACGGCGAGATCGTGCGCGACCTCGACGCTTGCGACTCGCACACGGTCATCGCCACGATGGAGGAGCTGAGGGTGTCGTGAGACGCGTGGCACTGAAGGGGTTGTGGTGGCGCCGCGGTCGGGCCGTTCTGACCGCCTTCGCCGTCGTGCTCGGTGTCGCGATGGTCAGCGGCACCTTCATCCTCACCGACACCATCAACAAGGCGTTCGACACGATCTTCCAGGACTCCTATTCGGACACCAGCGCGGTGATCTCCGGGCGCGAGCTCGTCAAGGACGCCGCGAGCGGCAACGCGACGGTGCCCGCCTCGCTACTGGCCCGCGTGCGCGCGGACGGCAAGGTGGCGGAAGCCACCGGCGCGATCTTCAACCTCAGCGGCACCTCGGACCCGACCAAACTGATCGGCAAAGGCGGCAAGCGCCTGGGCTCGAGCCAGAACGGCCAGTTCGGCTTCGGCTTCGATCCGAACGCCCAGCGTTTCAACCCGCTCTCGCTGACTGCCGGGCGCTGGGCCTCTGGCCCCCGTCAGGTCGTGATCGACAAGGCCACCGCCAACAAGAACGGCTACGGCGTGGGGGACCGGATCGGAGTAGCCGCCCGCGGCCCGGTGCGGCAGTACAGGATCACCGGTATCGCCCGCTACGGCACGGTCAACTCGATCGGCGGCTCGACGATCGCAGTCTTCAACGTGCCCACCGCGCAGGCACTGCTGGGCAAGCGCGGCCAGTTCGACACGATATTCGTCGCCGCTCGCGCGGGCGTCTCCCCTGAGGACGTCGTGCGTGATCTGCGGCCCGTGGTGCCGCCCAGCGCACAGATCAAGACCGGTCAACAGCAGGCCAACGCCGATTCCAAGGCCACCAAGGACGACACCAAGTTCGTCCAGATGTTCCTGCTCGGGTTCGGGTTCATAGCAGTGGGTGTGGGTGCGTTCGTCATCTTCAACACCCTGTCGATCACGCTCGCCCAGCGCATCCGCGAGCTCGCCACGCTGCGCACCCTCGGCGCCTCGCGGCGGCAGATCAAGCGTTCGGTGCTCACCGAGGGTCTGGCGATGGGGGTGTTCGCCTCAGTCGTCGGCCTGTTGCTCGGCTTGGCGCTCGCGAAGGGTCTGAATGCGCTCTTCCAGGCCTTCGGCATCGACCTGCCGCACGCCAGCACAGTCATTGAGACGCGGACAATCATCGTCGCGCTCGCGCTCGGCATCGCGGTCACCCTGATCGCCAGTCTCTCGCCCGCCCGGCGCGCAACCCGGATAGCACCTGTCGCCGCACTTCGCGAAGGCGCAACGTTGCCGCCGCGGCTCGGCGCGCGCAAGCCGGCCGTCCCGATAACGATCCTGGCCATAGCGGTCGTGCTGTGCCTGGCCGGCGCCTTTGGGACGGGCTCCCTGGGCCAGTCGATGATCCTCGTCGGCGTCGGCTCCTTGGCGCTGTTCCTCGGGGTGATCATGATCGCCGGTCGCCTCGTGCGCCCCCTCGCGGCGGTCGTCGGCGCCCCGGCGCGGCGATTCGGCGGTCCCGCCGGCCGGCTCGCCAGCGGCAACTCCACGCGCAACACCACGCGCACCGCCACCACTGCCGCCGCCCTGATGATCGGACTCGCGCTCGTCACGCTCGTCGCGACGTTGACCAGCGGCTTCCGCGCCTCTGGCCGAAGCGCCGACGAGGCCACCGTGAAGGCCGACTACGTCGTGACCTCCAAGAACGGCTTCGACACGATCCCAGCCGATGTCGGGGCGGCCGTCGCGCGTGCCCCCGGAGTGACGGGAGTCTCAGCCGTACGGCACGACGAGGCAAAGGCATTCGGCAATGGCATCAAGGTCGACGGCATCGCCCCGACCTTCGCCGATACGGTCAAGTTGCGCTACAGCAGGGGCTCCGATGCGGTGATTCCCCGCCTCGGCAGCTCTGGCGCGATCGTGACGAAGGAATTCGCGGACGACCATGGCCTCCGCGTGGGCAGCGGGCTGACGATCACCACCTCGGCTGGTCGATCGCTCAAGCTCAAGGTCGCCGCAATCACCAACCCGAGAGGCAACCTCACCGGCGAGGTGGTCATCTCGCAGGCGGCATTCGACGCCGGCTTCCCGCGACCCAGCGACCTCTACGTGTTCGTGCGCACCGCCGACGGCGCGAACGCCGTGACCACAGCCGGCATCGACCGTGCCGTCGCGCGGTTCACCGAGGTTGACGCTCGGACGCGCGCAGGCTGGATCGACTTCCGCGGCAAGGACCTGAGGCAGTTCCTGATGCTCCTCTACGTGCTGCTCGCACTGTCGGTCGTCGTCAGCCTGTTCGGGATGGTCAATGCGCTCGTGCTGACCGTGTTTGAGCGCACCCGCGAGATCGGCATGATGCGCGCCGTTGGCATGACCCGTCGCCAGGTCCGCCGCATGGTGCGGCACGAGAGCGTTATCACCGCGCTCATCGGGGCCGGGCTCGGGTTGCCGGTCGGCCTCTTGGTTGCCGGGGCAATGGCTGGAGCGCTCCACAGCGCCTTCGTCCCGCCGATCCAAGAGCTGGTCATCTTCACCATCGTTGCGATCCTCGCCGGCGTGCTCGCCGCGATCGCACCCGCCCGGCGGGCCGCGAAGCTGAACGTGCTCCAGGCGCTGCACTACGAGTAGCGCCCAAGGCGATGGCCAGGTGGGCCTGACTGTTGGAGATGGCTCCAGGCTGGCGGTCACCCGCATAGCGCACGACTCGCGACTATGTTCACGGCGATGGGCGGCATTGGTGACTGAGGCAAGACGGGGCTCGATTCAGCCGGAGTTGTGGGTTGACCGTGCTGCCGATGCCGTCTCGTTCTACGAGGCCGCGTTCGGCGCGGTTGTGCTCCACCGGATCGGCGAGGGGCAAGACATCGTTGCCCAACTGGCTATCGGCGACGCGGCGTTTTGGGTCGCGTCGGCCTCGACGGAGCTGCGGCGTTTCAGCCCGGCCGCGCTCGACGGCGCGACCGGCCGAGTGCTGCTGCTCGTCGACCATCCGGAAGCGGTCTTCCGGCAGGCGGTCAGCGCCGGTGCGAGCGAGCTCATGCCGGTCGGCGACGAACACGGCTGGCGGCTAGGCCGCATCCGCGACCCGTTCGGCCACGAATGGGAGATCGGGAAGCCACAGGGGGAGTGGCCGCCGAGCTGAGCGGGCGCCCATGGCCACCGAACCGTGCAAGCGTTTGCAGTCGGATTGCGCCGGTACGAGCTTGACGCCCGTTTGAGTCTCTGCAAACGTTTGCAAGATGCCGCAACGCGAGGCCGAGGACCAGGGAGCGGAGGCGGCGCTCAGATGAGCCGCACATACGGGCTCAACAACGTCGACTGGGAGCAGCGGGTCGACGTGGAGCGGCTGCGCCGCGAGCGGCTCGCGCGGATCTCGCGGCTGCTCGAGGAGTCGGAGCTCGGCGCGCTGCTGTGCTTCGACATGGCCAACATCCGCTACATCACGGCCACGCACATCGGCACGTGGGCGATGGACAAGCTCGCGCGCTTCTCGCTGTTGCCGCGTGGCCACGACCCGATCGTGTGGGACTTTGGCTCGGCAGCGCGCCACCACGATCTCTATTGCCCTTGGCTCGAGGGACGCTCGCCGGCCGGCATCTCGACGATGCGCGGCGCGATGTCCCCGGAGAGCGGCCGCGCGGAGGACGTGGCCGCCAAGATCGCGCGCGAACTCGAGGAGCGCGAACTCACCGGTTCACCCCTCGGGGTGGACGTTGTCGAGCCGCCCGTGATGTTCGCCCTTCAGCGGGCGGGGATCGAGGTGGTGGACGGTCAGCAGCTCATGCAACGCGCGCGCGTGATCAAGACCCAGGACGAGATCACGCTGCTCGACACCGCCTGCATGATGGTCGATGCCGCGTACGACGAGCTCTACCGACAGATGAAGCCCGGCATCCGCGAGAACGAGTGCGTCGCGCTCGTGAACAAGGTCCTCTACGACATGGGGTCGGAACACGTCGAGGGCGTCAACGCGATCTCCGGCGAGCGCTGTAGCCCGCACCCGCACGTCTACACGGACCGCGCGCTGCGCCCCGGAGATCCCGCCTACTTCGACATCCTGCACTCGCACATGGGCTACCGCACGTGCTACTACCGCACGTTCGCGGTGGGCAGCGCGTCGCCCGCGCTGGTCGACGCCTACAAGCGCTGCCGCGACCTGCTCGACCGCGCGATCGCGCTGGTCAGACCGGGCGTTACCACCGCGGACGTGGCGAGCGTCTGGCCGCGCGCCGAGGAGTTCGGCTTCCCCAACGAGGAGGCGGCGTTCGCGCTCCAGTTCGGGCACGGCGTCGGGCTATCGATCTGGGAGAAGCCGATCATCAGCCGGCTCGTGTCGCTCGACCATCCCGAACCGATCGAGGAGGGCATGGTGTTTGCCCTCGAGACGTTCTGGCCCGCCTCCGACGGCTGGTCCGCGGCGCGCATCGAGGAGCAGCTCGTGGTCACCGCTACTGGCTGCGAGGTGATCACGCGCTTCCCCGCCGAGGATCTCATGATCACCGGCCGCGGCTCGTATGAGACGGCGCACGGCCCCCTCGCACGCACGCGCGAGAACGAGTCGCACCGCAACACCGAGCTGGGCGCGTCGGCGCCGGCCTAGGCCCCGGTGCGGCGGGCGCGCCGCGCTGGGGCCGGCGCCGTCGAGGCGCGCTGCACGAGCTGCACCGGCAGGACGATGTCGTCCCGGGGCGCGGCGCCGTCGCCCTGGATGCGCTCGAGCAGGAGCTCGGCCGCGCGCTTGCCCATCTCGTAATGGGGGATGCGCACGGTGGTGAGGGGCGGGTTGAACTTGTCGGCGAACGGCATGTCGTTGAAGCCGACGATCGAGATGTCCCCCGGGCACGACAGGTCGCGCTCGACCAGCGCGTCGTAGCAGCCCAGTGCCATCAGGTCGTTGCCCGCCACGAGCGCAGTGAACTCGCGCCCGCCGTCGAGCAGCGAATTGAGGCAGAGCGCGCCCTGCTCCTCGGTGAAGCCCTCGCCGAAGGCGATCAGCTCCGGGTCGGGGTCGAGCCCTACCGCCCGCAGCGCCTCGGCGTACGCCTCGTGCCGGTCGGCGCCCGTGGACAGCCACTGCGGCCCCGCCACGTGCGCGATGCGCTCGTGTCCCAGCGCCGCCAGGTGCTCGACCGCCTGGCGCACGCCGCTGCGGTCGTCGCCAACCACAGCCGGGATCGCGTGGTTGAGCACGCGCCGGTTGATCAGCACCATGGGCAGCTCGCCGGCGGCATCCGCGAGCAGCCCGTCGTCGCGCGTGGCGGTGGCCGCGATGCAGCCGTCCGCCTGCCGGATCCGCATCGTCTCGAGCGCGGCGAGCGCGCGGTCCGGGTGGTTGTCGGTGTTCGCGATCAGCGCGGTGAAGCCGGCCTCGGCGAGCGCGTCCTCTATGCCCCTGACCATCGGCGGAAAGAGCGGGTTGGTGAGGTCCGGCAGGAGCACGGCGACCGTGAACGAGCGGTTGGTCTTGAGGCTGCGCGCGATCGGGTTGGGCGTGTAGCCGAGCTCGCTGGCGGCGGCGAGGACTCGCTCCGCCGTGAGCGCGTTGACCATGTGGCGCGTGCGCTCGCTGAGCGCGCGCGACACCGTGGCGGGATGCACGCCCGCACGTTCGGCGACGTCGCTCAGCTTTACCGCTGCCGGGGCCATCGCGCGATTATCGTCGTCCCACCGGGCGCTACCGGCTGGGCTCCGCGGTCGCCTCGCGCGGCACGAGCGGCGCGCCGAGGTAGAGGGCTCCGACGCGCGGGTCGTCGAGCAGCTCGCGGCCGCGGGCGCGCAGCTTCACCACGCCGCCGTCCATCACCGCGCCGTGGTCGGCGATCTCGAGCCCGGCGCGCGCGTTCTGCTCGACGAGCAGGACGGTGAGCCCGCTCTCGTTGAGCCGGCGGATCGTGCCGAACACGAGCTGCCGGGCCTTCGGGTCGAGCCCCATCGACGGCTCGTCGAGCATGATCAACGTCGGGTCGAGCATCAGCGCGCGCGCCAGCTCCACCGTCTTCTGCTCGCCGCCCGACAGCGAGCCCGCGTGGCTGTGCCGTCGTTCGCGCAGGATCGGGAACTGCTCGGCCACCTCCTCGATGCGCCGGCGCGCGCGGGCGCGGTCGCCGAGCACGTGCGCGCCGAGCAGCACGTTCTCCCACACGGTCATCAGGGGGAAGAGGCTGCGCTCCTGCGGCACGTGCACGATCCCCCGCGCGAGCACCTCGCGGGGCTTCAGCGCCGTGAGCGGCTTGCCGTCCGCAGCGATCGACCCGCGCCGCGGGCGCAGCAGGCCGGACACCGTGCGCAGAATCGTGGACTTGCCCGCGCCGTTTGGGCCAATCACGCACATCACGCTGCCGGGCTCCACCTCGAGGTCGACGCCGCGCAGGATGTCGCCCTGCCCGTAGCCCGCGACCACACCCTCGAGTCTGAGCGAGCTCATCTCACGAGCCCAGGTACGCGTCGAGGACGGCGGGGTCCGTCTGCACCTCGGCCGGCGGGCCCTGCTTGATCGTCGCGCCGCGGTCGAGCACGATGACCGGGTCGCAGAGCCGCATCACGAGGTGCATATCGTGCTCGACGACGAGGAAGGTAAGCCCCTGGTTGTGCAGCTCGCGGATGTGGCGCTCGATCTGCTCGACCATCACCGGGTTCACGCCCGCGGTGGGCTCGTCGAGCAGCACGAGTCGCGGCCGCCCCATCAGCACCGTGGCGAACTCGAGCAGCTTGCGCTGCCCGAACGACAGCTCGCCCGCGGGAGTTGCCGCCAGCCGCTCGAGACCGAATTCCTCGAGCAGCGCCAGCGCCCGCTCGCGGTTGCGCGCGGTCACCGAACGCCGCAGCAGCGTCGTCCACGGCTGGCTGATCGCAACGCTGAGGTTCTCGATCAGCGTGAGCGCCGGGAACACTCTGGCCTGTTGGAACGTGCGGGTCAGGCCCGCGCGGTAGAGACGCGTGGGGTCGGGATGCGACATGACCTTGCCGGCGAACTCGACCTCGCCCGAATCGGCGGGCAGGTAGCCGGTGATCATGTTGAAGGCGGTGGTCTTGCCCGAGCCGTTCGGCCCGATCAGCGCCGTGATGGTGCCCTCGGCGACGTGGAACGAGCAGCCGTCGACGGCAGCGACGCCGCCGAAGCGCTTGGTGAGGCCGTTCACCTCGAGCAGCGCGCTCATGGCGCCATCCCGCCGGGCAGGGTCGCGGCCTGGGCGCCTGCCACGGCGCCGGGCGGATCCGCGGTGCGCCCGCGCCGGCTCGCCAACCGGTCTCTCAGGGAGGGGATTATCCCGCGCGGGAGGAACAGCATGATCAGCAGGAAGACCGAGGAGTAGCCGATCAAGTAGAGCTCGCTCGCGCCCAGCTTGTAGGCCATGTACTGCTGGGCAGGCACGAGGATGAAGGCGCCCACCGTCGGTCCCCACACGGTGCCCTTGCCGCCCAGGAACGCCATCAGCACCGCGCCGATCGTCACCAGCGGATCGACCGCGAACTGCGGGTAGATGAACTGGATGTAGTAGGCCCAGACGCCGCCGATCATGCCGGTGAACCCAACGCTCACCGCGAACGCGATCATCTTGGCGCCGGTCACGCGCACGCCCACGCCGCGCGCGCGGTCCTCGTCGTCCCGGATCGAGAACAGCATCAGGCCGAGCTTCGAGCCGTGCACCCACCAGCAGGCGAAGAAGGCGAGCGCGAACACGCCGAGCATCGCGAAGTAGAAGGGCTGCTCGAAGGTGGCGACGTCGAACGGCGGGGGCGGCAGCGAGATCCCCTGCGACCCGTGCGTGAGGTGGTGCAGGTTGAACGCGAGCTGCTGCACGACGAACAGCAGCGTGAGCGTGACGATCGCGAACGTGGCGGCGCGCACGCGCAGCGCGATCCACGCGATCGGCAACGAGGCGAGCGCCACGCCGATGCCGAGCAGCGGCAGGGCGTAGAACGGCGAATAGCCGCTCGCGCCGATGCCGATGTGGGTGAACGCGATCGCCATCGCGTAGGCGCCGATCCCGAAGAACGCGGCGTGCCCGAGCGACAGGTAGCCGGAGAAGCCGCCGAGCAGGTTCCACGCGGTCGCGAGCCCCGCGTACATCAGGGTGAAGATCGCGATGTTCACGATCCACTGGGCGGGAAACACGAACGGGAACGCCGCAAGCGCGCCGAACACGATGGTGGCGCGAGCCACTCCGCCGCGGGTCAGGCGGCTCACAGCGCGCCCCGCTCGTTGGTACCGAACAACCCCTGCGGTCGCACCTGCAGGATCAGGATCAGCACGATGAAGAAGGTGAACGAGGACCAGGTGGGGGAGATCTCGGCGGCGAACAGCGCCTCGGCAACACCCATGAACAGGGCCGCCACCACGGCGCCGAGCAGGCTCCCGAGCCCGCCGAGCACGATGATCGAGAGCAACCGCGAGATCAGGTCGTAGTGACTGCCCGGATAGAAGGGCGTGATCATCCCGAACACGGCGCCCGCGGCCGTGGCCGTGGCCACGCTGATGCCGAAGCCGAGCGCCGACACGCGATCGATGTTCACCCCGAGCAGCCGCGCCGACACCGGGTTCTGCACGGTGGCACGCACGGTGCGGCCGAACTCGGTGCGCGTCAGCAGCACGTAGAGCAGGCCGATGATCGCCGCCGACATCGCGAACGCGAACACCCGCACCTCTGACAGGTGGTAGCCGGCCACCCGCCAGCTCTTGTCGGCGTAGCTCGTGATCGTCGAGCGGTAGTCGGTCTTGTAGAGCACGCTCAGCAGGCCCTCGATGCCGAGCGCGAGCGCCCAGGTGACGAGCAGCGACAGCTCCTCGCGCTCGTCGGCCCGCAGCGGGCGGATGAACACGAGCTGGAGCACCACACCCACCAGGAACATCAGCGGCGTGAGCAGCACGACCGACACGAACGGGTCGATGTGCAGCTTCGTGAAGAGCGTGTAGCTGAGGAACGCGCCGAGCACGATCATCGCCCCCTGCGCCACGTTGATCACGCGCATCACGCCGAAGGCCAGCGTGAGCCCACTGGCCATCAGCGCGTAGACCCCGCCGGTCAGCAGCCCGAGGATGCACGCCTGGATGAAGAGGTGCATCGTCTAGCGCGCCCCCGGGCCGCCGCTACCCGCCCCAGGGCGGCTTCGGCGAGACGGGTTTTGTGAGCGCCACGTCCGGTGGGTACACGGGCTGGAGCTTGCCGCCGACCCACTCGAGCAGCATGTCGCTGCCCTGCGGCGCGCCGTCGGCGTTCCAGCTGATGTTGCCCTCCACGCTCGGCCAGGTGCCCGAGTGCAGCGAGCTGATGATGGTCTTGTTGTCGACCTTGCCCGTCTTCTTCGCCACCGCCTCGATGAGCTGACCGACCGCGTACGCCTCGGCCGAGGTCGAGTCGATGTCGAACTCCGTGCCGCCGTACTGCTTGGTGTAGGCGGCGACGAACGCCGGGTTGCCGTTGGACTTCGATGTGGGGAACCAGTCGCCGCAGCTGAAGATCCCGTTGACGTTCTGCTTGCCCACCTTGCTCGGGAACTCGACCGGCGAGCTCGCGCCGTTCGACAGGAACAGGAACTTGGGGCTGAAACCGGCCTGCACCATCGCCTTGACCTGCGAGTACGCGTCCTCGGACTGGGTGCCGCCGATCACCATGTCGGGCTTCTTCGCCACGTACTTCTCAACCACCGGCGTCAGGTCCGCCGTCTCGGATGGATAGATCGTCTTGTACACCGTCTTGATCCCCATCGCCTCGAACGCCTTCTGCATGCGGTCCGCGATCGGTGAGGAGAACGGGTCGTCGAGCGACGCGTAGGCGGCGGTCTTCGGCTGCTGCGCGGTCGGCAGCGACTTGATGTAGGCGACGAACGGGTCGCCGCAGTTGAGGGTCGGCGCCGGCTGTACGAAGAAGACGTTGTTCAGGTGCTGCTGGAACACCGCCGGGCCGCCGCCGGCGGGCTCGACGAACGCGTAGCCATAGCGGTGCGCCACGGAGGCCGCCGGCCCGGTGAGCAGGGTGGAGAAGGGGCCGAAGACGAGATCCACCTTGTCGCGGGTGATCAGGCTCTGGTAGTTCGTCACCACCTGGTTCGGGCTGCTCGCGTCGTCGACGATCTTGAGCTTGACCTGGCGCCCGGCGATGCCGCCGTTCGCGTTGACCGTCTTCGCCCAGAGCTGGTAGCCACGCTGTGCGGCCTTGCCCGGGTCGGAGAAGTCGCCCGACAGCGAGAGCGAGATCCCGATCGTCAGAGGCTTGCCAGATGCCGCGGCGGTGGTGCTCGAGCTCGTGCCTGAGCTGCTGCTGCCACAGGCGGCGAGCGTGGTGCTCAGCGCCACCACCGCGCCGAGCAGGATGTGGACGCTGAACCGTCTCACTTCTTCCCTCCTTCGGCCCGCGCCGCGGGCACGCTCTTCCCCCGTGGGGGTGCGGGCACCCGAGTGCCTGCAATCGTTTGCACGATAACGGCGTTCGAGGCGCACTGTCAAGCCGTTGACCACCCGCTAACAGAGCTTTAAGATGCTTGCAATCGTTTGCTGAGAGCCGCCTCCCGCGGGCACTCGGCGGAAGGAGTCAGCGGATGGCCAGCTCTAGTCAGCAGGGGCTTCGGATCGGGTGGATCGGCGCCGGCCGCATGGGCTTCGAGCTCGCGTCTCGGCTGCTGCGCGCCGGCTGCGACGTGACGGTCTGGAACCGCACGCGCTCGAAGGCCGAGCCACTCGCCGAGCTGGGCGCGACGATCGCCGACTCGCCCGCGGAGCTCGCTGACCGCGACATCGTCTTCACGATGGTCGCCGGCCCCGACGACTTCAAGGCCGTGACAATCGAGGCGGGCGGGGTGCTTGCCGTGGAGGGGTCGGCGCCGAGGGTGCTCGTCGACTCCTCCACGGTCTCGGCTGACGCCTCGGAGGCTGTGCGCTCACATGCGGCCGGCCGCGGCACCGCGGTGCTGGCCGCTCCGGTGAGCGGCAACCCCAAGGTGGTCAAAGCGGGCCGCTTGACCGTCGTCGCCTCGGGCCCCGAGGGCGCCTTCGAGCTCGCGCGGCCGTACCTCGAGCTGTTCGGCGAGGGCGTGACCTACGTCGGCGAGGGCGATAGCGCGCGGCTCGTCAAGCTCTGCCACAACCTGATGCTGGGCATCGTGGCCCAGACGCTCGCCGAGATCACCGTGCTGGCCGAGAAGGGCGGCGTCCGGCGCAGCCGCTTCCTCGAGTTCCTCAACTCGAGCGTGATGGGCTCGACGTTCACGCGCTACAAGTCGCCGGCGCTCGTCAAGCTCGACTTCACGCCGACGTTCACGCCGCTGCTGCTGCGCAAGGACTTCGACCTCGGCATCGAGGCGGCCGGCCAGCTCGGCGTCGAGTTGCCCCTCGCAGAGCGCTGCCGCGAGCTCGTCCAGCGCGTGATCGACGAGGGCTTCGTCGATACCGACTTCGCGGCCATGATCGAAGTGCAGGCGCGCGAGGCGGGCATGGAGCTCGCCCCGGAGAACGTCGACGTCTCGGACGGCCTCGACGGCCGCGAGCAGCTGCGCGCCGCGCAGGCCGGCTGACTCTGCTCGGCGGCGGACGCACCGTGCCGACCGATGAAGTCCGTCGGGTGGCCCGTAATCGATGCCAGGGTGAGCATGCCCAGCCGTCCAGCGTCCCGCAACCCCCTAAGAGGACACTCACCGGACGGATGTAGCCTGGCTCGCTTGCCGCACGCGACGCAGACAGATCTGGACCGCTTTGCGATCGGTTTCGACCCGCGCGACCGCGTGCGCCTGCACGCCCTATGGGACGAGGTGATCGACTCTCAGCAGTGGGCCCACGGCCCAATGACCGAGCGCTTCGAAGACGCCTGGGAGGCCTGGAACCGTGCGCCCGCAGTGGCGTTGTCGGGCTGGGGCGGCGCCGCGCTTGCCGCGCTCGAGTTCGCCGGCGTGCGCGGAAGGCCGGTCCTGTGTCCCTCGAACACCTTCATGGCAACGCCGCTCGCGATCATCCGCGCCGGTGGGCAGCCCGTCTTCGTGGACTGCAACCGCGAGGACCTCTGCATGGCGTTCGCGGACTTTGAGCGCATGGCGGAGCGGGAGCGTCCGGCGGCCTGTGTGCTCGTCCACATCGGCGGCCACATCGCCTTCGACGTCAAACGCATCTCGGACTACTGCCGCGAGCACGACATCTTCCTGCTCGAGGACTGCGCGCACGCGCACGGCGCCTCGTGGAACGGCCGCCGACCCGGTACATACGGCGACGCCGGCGCCTACTCGCTGTACGCGACGAAGACGATCAGCACGGGCGAGGGCGGAGTGCTCGTGAGCCGGGACGCCGAGCTGCTCGACTTCGCCCGCTCGTTCCGCGACTATGGCAAGCCGGACTACGCGGTTAGTGGGCTCAACTTCCGCATGAGCGAGTTCACCGCCGCCCTGGGACTCGTCCAGGTCCAGCGGCTCGACATGATCGTGGAGTGGAAGAACGACGTCGCGCGGACCCTGCTCGACGGCGAGCATCCACTGCGCCTCGAGCTGCCCGAGGGGATGATCTCGGGCCTCTACAAGTACATCGTCTTCGACCCGATCGAGCGCTCGACCGGCAAGGTCTACGACGCTCCGTGCCACCGCATCATGGGGACGGGCGACCGGCTGCCTAACTCCGACTGGGTCGCGGAGCACCACTGGTGCGTGCCTTTGTACTACCGGCCGGCGGGCATCGAATGAGCCGCGTGATCGTCACCGGTGGCTCGGGTTTCATCGGTTCGTTCGTGGTGGATCAGCTGCGCGCCGCAGGCCACGAAGCGGTGATCTTCGACGTGCGGCCCTCGCCCCATCACCGCCCCGGCGAGGTGCCGACGATCATCGGCGACGTGCTCGACCCGCACGCGCTGCAGGCGGCAGCGCGCGGCTGCGACGTCATCGCTCACCTCGCCGCCGCCGCCGACGTCGGGGAGGTGGCCGCGGATCCCGAGAGCGCGGAGCAGCTCAACTCGCGCGGCACCTTCAACGTGCTCGAGGCGGCGCGTACCGAGCAGGTCCGGCGCGTGATCTACGCGTCCACCATCTGGGTCTACTCCGGGTGCGATGGCCTGGTGGACGAAGACGTCGCGCTGGTCCCGCCCGCTCACCTCTACACCGCGACCAAACTCGCCGGCGAGCTCTACTGCCGCGCGTACAGCCAGCTCTTCGCCGTCGACACCACGATCCTGCGCTTTGGCATTCCCTACGGTCCCCGCGCCCGGCCGGCGGCGGTGGTGCCGGCGTTCGTCCAGAAGGCCCTGCGGGGGGAGCCACTGTCGATCGCGGGGACTGGCGAGCAGACGCGGCGCTTCGTCTACGTCGAAGACCTGGCCGAGGGCGTCGTGCGCGCGCTTTCCCCGGTGGCGGCCAACCGCACCTACAACCTCGTCGGCAGCGACGAGGTGTCGATCCGAGAGATCGCCGATACGGTGCGTTCGCTCGTCGGCGACGTCGAGATCGAGCACACTCGCGGCCGTCCCGGGGATTTCCGCGGCGGAGCGGAGATCTCGGGGGCGCGCGCCGCTCTCGAACTCGGCTGGCACCCGGAGACGGAGTTCCGCGAAGGAGTGGCGAGGTACATCGCGTGGGAGAAGCGACGGATCGCGGTCGCTCCGCCCGAGCCCGCCGCACCGCTCTTCGAACGCGTGCACGCTCACGTATCGAATGTCGGCATCGCACTGGTTGCGGCGGTGGCGGGCGCGCTCGCCGCGGTGCTGAGCCGTCTCGAGATCCTCACCGACCCCGTGAGTTTCGTCGGGGCGATGGTGCTGCTCGGCATACCGGTCGCGCTCATCACCAAAATCGACTGGGCTCGCGACCGCACGCGGGCGGGACTCGCGCTCGCGGCGATGCTCGTGGGCGTGGCATTCCAGACGCTCACGCCGGAGCTGCGCGACTCGATCGAGGATCTGAGCCATCACAGGACGACGCTGATCCTGACCGTGGTCGCGTGTCTCGCCGCGTTAGCCGCCGGATGCGTGTGGCTGGCCGAGCGCGCTCGTCAGAGCGACGCGGCAGGCTGAGGCGTCACCGTGTGCAGGCCCCGCCGCTCGATCGCCTGCAGGATCCGGGGCATCGCGGCGAGCGTGTTCCGCCACGACCCCGCCGCGTTGTAGTGGTCGGCGTCGTGGAGCAGGATCACGTCGCGGTCCGTGAGGTCGCGCGTGGCCTCGGTGGCAATGCGCTCGGGGCTGACCGACGCCCGCCAGTCGTGACCCCAGCGCGACCACAGGAGCGTGTCGAAGCCGCGTCGCCGCACGAGCGCGAGGGCCGCCGGGTTGAAGATGCCGTACGGCGGGCGGTAGAGCGTGGGGCGCCGGCCGGTGGCGAGCTCGACCGCGCCCGCGCCCAGTTCGAGATCGCGCGCCACCACGCCAGGCGCCAGGCGCAGCTGGTTGCGGTGCCTGAATCCGTGCAGAGCCACGGCGTGCCCCTCGCCGCGGATGCGCTCGACGATCTGCGGCCAGCGCTCCACCTGCTCGCCGACAACGAAGAAGGTCGCGACCGCTCCCGCCTCGCCGAGGAGGTCGAGCAGAGCGGGCGTGCCCTCCGGGTGAGGACCGTCGTCGAAGGTGAGCGCCACGCCGCGCCGGCCAGGCGGCAGACGCCGCGGGACGCCGAGCGCATCGCACAGCTGCGGGACGACCGGGGCGAGCGCGGGGACTGACCATGCCGCCGCGCCCGCAAGCGCCAGCCTGACCATGACCACCACTCCATCCTGTCACCGATGGCCAGCGGCGTTCTAGCCGCGGTCCTCGCCGCCGCCTGTTACGAGTGCGGCTACCTGCTCCAGGCGCTCGAGGCGAAGGTCGCGCCCGAGGAACTGGGCCTACGTCCGGCGTTACTGGTCCGCTTGGGCTCGCGGCGGCGCTGGCTCGCGGGGATGGTCCTTTCGCTCCTCGGCGCGGGACTCCAGACGCTTGCGCTGGCGCGCGCCCCCGTCACCGTGGTGCAGCCGGTGCTGGCGCTCGGCCTGATTGGGCTGCTCGTGCTCGCCCGCGTGCGCCTCCACGAGCGGATAAGTCGCGCGGGGATGGCGGGCGCCGTGTTGGTGGTTCTGGGCGTGGCGGCGGTGGGGATCGCGAACCCCGCGCGCACGAGCCACGTGTCTTCGGCGCCCGCGTTCGTCGCGCTCGTGGCTCCGATCGCCGTCGTCACGATGATCCCATTCGTTCTACGGGGACGGGTGGCAGCCGGCTCGGCGGTCGCGGCGGCGGCCGGGGGAGACGCGCTCGCCGCCGTGGCGCTCAAGCTCACCGCCGATGCCCTGGCATCCGGCCGCCTCCCTGTGGGAGCGCTTGCCGCCCTCGGCGCGGCGGTAGCGGGCGCGCTCGCCCTCACCGCCGAGATGACCGCGCTACGCACCCTGCCCGCCACTCGCACGGCGCCGCCGGTGCTCGGCGCACAGGTGATCGTGCCCGCGGTGATCGCGGTGGCGGCGTTCGGCGAGCCAGCCAGCGCCACGCTGTTGATCGGTATCGGCGCTGCGGGTGTGGGCGCAGGGCTGCTCGGCAGCTCACGCGGGGTCGCCGGCCCTCGCGGCAGCGAGCGCACCGCGGAGGCCGAAGCGCTCGCAGATCGCGCCGGCGGCCGTGGGCAGGGCGCCGAACCCCTTGCCGGCTGAGCGGGGGCGCTCGAGCGCGCGGGCGATGGCGGGGCCGAGCTGCTCGCGCTTCCTGGCTACGTCCGCAAGGCCGAAGCGCAGGAAGGCGCGGTTGTTCGCCCTGATGTGCCCGCGGCCCCAGCCGTAGGAGATCGTCGGGCAGCCGCACAGGTGCGCCTCGAGCACGGTGAGGCCGGCAGTGGAGTGCACGAGCACGTCCGCCGCCGCGAACAACTCGGGCACCTGGTCGGTGAAGCCGATCGCGCGCACTTCCGGGTGGGCCGAGAACAGGGTCTCGATCCGGCCGCGCAGCATCTCGTTGCGCCCGCACATCACCACAACGATCGCTCCGGACTGGGCCAGCGCGGCATCGACCGCGCCGGTGATGTCCCCAACCCCCCAGCCACCCCCGGACACCACGATCACCGGGCCATCGAGTGAGAGGTCGAGGGCGTTCCGACCCTGGTCCCGTGACGGTGGCTCGATGAACGCGCTGTTGTGCAGGCCGCGTACGGCCAGCACGTCGGTGAAGTCCCCGGCGATCGCACGGACTTCCTCCAGCGACTCCGGATGTGTGATCAGGTGCAGGTCGACGCCCGGGTGCGCCCAGAAGCGGAGCGAGGCGAGGTCTGTGATCGCGGACACCACCGGCACCTTCAGACGGCCGCTCAGACGCATGCGGCCGAGCGGCTCC
>DASXNY010000085.1:0-24918 GCA_036494715.1 Thermoleophilaceae bacterium | reverse complement strand
GGCGGCCGCGGCTCGAGGAGAGCACTTACCGGGACTACCGAATCAACATCGAGCGCCGGCTGAAGCCCTACTTCGGCGACGCGAAGCTGAGCGCGATCACCCAGGCCGACGTGCGGGCGTTCGTGTCCGAGCTCGCCGCGGGCGTCGCGCCCGGTGCCCGCGTGCCGGCGCGGCGGATCGGACGCGCGCGCCTCGCCGCTGAGCAGCTGGGCCCGTTCACGATCGCCGACCTGGCTTCCGCGCTCGGTGTCGGGCCCGACACAGCCAGGAAGCTGGCCGACAAGCTGCTCGGCGAGGGGACGATCGAGCGTACCCACGAGGAGCGGAGGGCGGGGCGGGGGAGGGGCCACCGCGTCTACGCCTTCAAGGCGCTTCCCAGCCAGCGGCCCCTGCGGGACGGTGAGCGGGGCGTCGGCGGCAAGACGATCAACAACTGCATCGCGGTGCTCAGGGTCGCCCTGGGGCACGCGCAGGAGGACGGCCTGATTGCGGCCAACCCGGCCGCCTCGACGCCCGGGTCCCGCGACCGGATCAAGCTGCCGAGCGAGCACCGGGAGATGGACTTTCTCCGCCTCAACGAGATCCAGACCTACCTCGAGGCTTGTTCGCCCGGCTACCGCCCGCTCGCAGAGGTGCTGATCGCCTGCGGGCTCCGGATCAGCGAGGCGCTCGCCCTGCTGTGGCCGCACGTCGACTTCGACGGCTCCGCGCTGCTCGTGCTCGGCAGCCGCAAGCGTGGCCGGGATGGCGGCGAGGTGAGCGGCAGCACGAAGGGCGACCGCTACCGCTCGGTCGAGTTCGGCCCTCGCATCGCGGGCATCCTGCGCGACCTCCGCGCGCGCCAGGCCGAGTACGGGCTCGCCGACCCCGCCCGCAGCCACGTCTTCACAGGGCCGCGCGGCATGGCGCTGAACCGAAGCGACATCAGCCGCGGCCATCACAAGGCCGCGCTCCGCAACGCCGGCCTGCGCGAGTCGCTGCGCCTCCACGACCTGAGGCACACCGCGGCGGCGTCATGGCTCGCCGTCGGCCTGCCGCTCATCTATGTCCAGCGCCAGCTGGGACACTCATCCATCACGACGACCGAGCGCCAGTACGGGCACCTCGAGAAGAGCTTTCTCCACGACGCCGCGCAACGCGCCGAGGCGGCGATCTGGGAGCCCCGCCTCGAGGCGCCGCAGCAAGCTGCGGCGCACCCCGACGGGCGCTTCTAACACCCCGGTCAAACCGGGTTCAGCGCCATCGCGGGGTCCGCGCCCGATAGGTGCGGAACTCTGTGCGCCCGAATTTTTGTTACCGAATCTGTTACCGCGTCTGCCAAATAGCTTCCTGGTCAGCGCTGTCGCGGCATGAAAAAGGCCCGCTTTTGCGGGCCTTTCCTGTGATGCGGATGAGAGGACTCGAACCTCCACGGGGTTTCCCCCACACGGACCTGAACCGTGCGCGTCTGCCAATTCCGCCACATCCGCGGGCGGTGGCGAGGATAGCTGAGAGCTACCTCTGCTTCGAGCCGCGCCGCAGCGGGGTGCGGAACACGGTGTCCCAGTACGGGGCGCTGATGCCGAAGCCGCGCGTGTCGTCCTGGAAGTGGTGGCGCATGTGGAGCTCGCGCAGCAGCCTGCCCACGCGCGTGCGCGGCATGTGGTGATGCAGGTGGTAGTGGATCTCGTCGTAGACCAGGTAGCCGGCCCAGAAGCCGGCGCCGACGGCGAACGCGGTGGGCGTGCCGAACACGACGAGGAACAGAACGAAGAAGAGTGCGGACAGCGGCACGCTGACCGACGGCGGCATGACGAGGCGCATCGGGTCGTTCGGGTGGTCGTGGTGCACGCCGTGGATGATCCAGTGGAGGCGCGCGCCGAAGCCCTCCTCGGGCTCGAAATGGAACACCACGCGGTGGATCCAGTACTCGCAGAGCGTCCAGAACGCATACCCGCCGACGAACGCCACGATGATGTGCCAGGCCTTCATCCCACCGCTGATGGCGAGCACGAGGAGCGCGACGATCAGCGGCAGGAAGATCAGCACCGGCACCACCGGGTGCACGCGCGAGAGCTTGTCGAGCAGTTCGTTCTCGAACATGCGAGGCGAATCGCGGAGTGCGTCGGTCCTCCGAACTCTGGAACTGCTGCTCTCCATGTGGGTGATGGTAGCTAGCGAAGGGGAGGGAGACCAGTTCGGTCGCGGACGTGCGGGAGACTGCCCGGCGGATGCCCACCACGCCGCTCGTGCTCGCTCTTTGCGCGGCCTTTGTGCACGCGGGCTGGAACCTTCTGATCTCGCGCGCGCCGGACTCCGAGGCGGCCACCGGGGTCGCGCTCGCGACCGGCGCGTTGGTGTTTGCGCCGGTGGCGGCGCTCACATGGCAGGTCGGCGCCAAGGCGCTGCCCTACGCCGCCGGCTCGGCGGCGCTCGAGCTGATCTACCTCGCGCTCCTCGCGCGCGCGTATCAGGAGGGCGAGCTGAGCGTGGTCTATCCGGTGGCGCGCGGGTCTGCGCCGCTGCTCATCCTCATCTTCAGCCTGGCGGTGCTCGGCGCCTCGCTCGACGCGGCGTCGATCGCCGGCGTGTGCCTCGTGGCCGGGGGAGTGGTACTCGTGAGAGGCGGGCGGCGCGCCACCGCCAACCCGCGCGACCTGCCGATGGCGCTCACCATCGGTTGCGCGATCGCCGCCTACACCCTGCTCGACAAGCAGGGCCTGAAGTACGCGCACCCGCTGCCGTATCTCGAGCTCGTGATCGCGGTGCCGGCGCTGGTCTATGTGCCGGTGCTCGCGCACCGCAGGGGCGCCGCCACGTTGCAGGCGGAGCTGAACGGCTCCTCGATCTTCGCGGGCCTGGGCATGTTCGGCGCATTCGCTCTCGCTCTCGCGGCGATCAGGCTCGCTCCCAGCTCGTCGCTGGCGGCCGTGCAGGCCGTGCGCGAGACGAGCGTCGTGATCGCCGTCGTGCTCGCGCGGCTCCTCCTCAACGAGGGCGTCACCGGTCCGCGACTGGCCGGGGCGGCGGCGGTGGTACTCGGCGTCGCGGCGATCGCGATCGCTTAAAGCGAGTCCAGATCGACGTCATCGCGGTCGATTGTTCCGTGACCGTTGTCCGGTGCGCGACGGCGCGCTTGTCGAGACTGCACATGCGCCAGAAGCTGCGGCTGCACCAATGCGAGCACGATCGCCGCGACCCCGATCAGCGCTAGTCCGACGACTGAGTCAAACCCAGTCGCTACGCCCAAACCGCTCACCAGTAATGACAAGCCGAGCAACCTCAGCATGTGCCGCCGTCGGTACACGCGGTCCATCACCTCTGCGAGCGTAGAACGGACCGATCGTTCTGATGGCGTAGGATGACCTCAACGATGCCCCTCAGGCAGACCGGGCTGCCATTTGGGACCGTCGAAACTGAGTCCATCGGCGCCGGACCCGCGCGCCTGGTCATTTCGAGGAGCACGTAATTGAGGACGTTGCACGACATCACCGATCCCCGGCTGGTGAAAGCGCTGGCCCATCCGCTGCGGATCCAGATTCTGTCGATCCTCGAGGAGCGCGTCGCTAGCCCCTCGCAGATCGCAGACGAGATCAACGCACCGCTTGGAAACGTCAGCTACCACGTTCGACAGCTCGCCGACCTGGGGCTGATATCGCTCGTCAGGACGACCCCCGTGAGGGGCACTCTCGAGCACTACTACCGTGCGGAGATCCGCCCTCGGATCAGCGACCGCGCGTTCAATACCGCGCCCAAGCTCGTCAAGCAGGCCACGGTCGGCTCAACGCTTGGCCAGATTGGCGACGCCGTCAACCGCGCCGCCACCGAGGGTGGCTTCGACAGGTCCGATGCCCACCTCAGCAGGCTTCCGCTCGTGCTCGACGAGGAGGGTTGGAAGCAGGTTGCCTCGGAGCTCGAGGCGTTGATCGACAAGGTCGACAAGATTCAGCGCGCGAGTGGCAAACGCCTGCTGAAGGCCGACCACGAGGGTGAGCTTCGCGGAGAGCTGGTGACGATGCTGTTCGAGGCGGCCGAGGCACCGAAGGGCGCGCGCGGCAAGGCCTCCCGCGACGGCAAGGCGACCACCCGTTCATCCTCTCGCTCGCGCCGCTGAGCGGCGCTTAGCTCTACCAGTACAACCGTCCTGCCGTGTATGGTGCACGACCCCTGAGCATGCGCGCGTTCTATAGTGCGCTCCGGCTCGCGAGGAAGCATGCCCCAGTTCCTTTGTCCAACTTGCGGCGCGAGGCTCTACAGCGCATCCCCGCTGACGAAATGCGCCTGGTGCGGCACGCCGCTCTCGAGTGACGAGAACGAGGACCCGCGGGAACCGCGTCAACCTTCGGGCGACGACGAGGACGACTAGGCCTAGAACGACCGAAGCCCCCGATTCGGGGGCTTCGAGTCTCGGCTTCGGAACGTGTTGCGTTACGCCGAGCGGCGGAAGTACCGGCGGTTCGGGGGACGGCCGGCGGCGCGGTCGGCGGCTGCACGAAAGTCTTCGTTCCTGGCCTGAACTGCGTAGTGAAGGATGAGCCCGTTCATTGCCGTTACCTCGATCTTGGTGGGCCGTTAAGGGGACGATCACAACCTAGGTCTCGGCGGGCGCCGTGCCGATGGGGGTGCCTCCCAAGCTTGGGGTGCGGGCAACTCCCGGCGTGCGCGCTGGGGACGTGACCTACGTCACGGAGCGGGCGCCCCGGCGGGGTTTTTCGCCGCCCAGGCCACGATGTTCTTGGAATCCGCCACGACCTCGCCGTCGTCGGTGACGAGCACGGGAACGGTGAACTTGCCGGTGAGGCGCTTGGCCTCGCGGCGGCCCTCGGTGGCGTTGAACGGGCCGGGCAGGAGCGCCAGCCCGTAGGACTTGATCAGCTCGGGCTCGTAGCCGGCCTGCTTCAGCGCTTGGTAGGCGTTGTGGCAGGGATGGCCGCCCGGGCGGGGCGTCCAGAAGGTTCCCCAGCAGACGTAGAGCTTCATCGTGCGCCAGCTTAGGGGGAAGCGATCCAGCTCGCGGCGATTCCCCACGCCTTGCTGCGCGGATCGACGTGCACCCGGTGCCCGCCCGGCTCGGGCTCGATCAGCTCGACGTCGTCGCCGGCGGCTCGCGCCGCCTCGGCGAAGCGCCGGCTGCGCTTGACGGGCACGGTCGCGTCCTGGGCTCCGTGGACAAGGAGGATCGGGACGCCGAGCGGGACGAGCTGCATCGGGTCGCCCTTGGCGTAGCGCTCGGGCACGTCGTCCGGGGCGCCGCCCATCAGCTCGCGGGCGGCGCTGCCCGCGGAGGCCATGTCGCACACCGCCGCCTGGGCGCAGACGCGCGCGATCCTTACGGCGCCGTCCCTGCGCGCGCTGGCCCAGAGCGCCAGCTGGCCGCCCGCGGAGTGGCCGAACACGGTGACCCGGCCTAGGTCGAGCCGCCCGTCGCGCAGCTCCGCCAGCTTGTCGATGGCGGCGCCCACGTCATCGAAGGTGGCGGGCCAGCCGCCGGCTTGCCCGCGCCCAAGGCGCCGGTACTCGATGTTCCACACCGCCACTCCGCGGCGGGTGAGATCGACGGCCACCGGCTTCTCGAGCCGCTTTGTGTAGCGCGCCTGCCAGTAGCCGCCATGGATCGCGATCGCCACCGGGAAGGGGCCGTCGCCGTCCGGCACGTAAAGGTCCGCGCGCTGCGAGCCGTGCGGCCCGTAGCGATGGCGCTCGGGCCGGGCGAGCAGGTCGAGGACGATGCGAGCCGCGCCGGGAATGGCGGAACTGTAGGCGGGCCGACCGGCGGTCCAGCGCGCACGGGTGCGTAAGCTGCACGGGGCATGCGGCGCCTTCGACCCCTCCTATGGGCGGCCGGCCTTGCGATCGCGATCCTCGCGGGATGTGGCGGCAATGGCTCGGGCTCATCCGCCTCGGCCACCGCGGTGCGGACGGCGTCGCCGGCGACCACCGCGCCCGCGGCGTCCAAGGCGCCCGCCGCCTCGGCCCGCCAAGCCGGCGACTGGCCGCGCTTCGACTACGACATCGGGCGCTCGGGCGACGCGCCGCGCGGGATCAGCGCCGCGAAGGTCGCGAAGCTCACCGAGCACCGCGTGCAGCTGTCGGGCACAGCGGACAGCTCGCCGATCTACCTGGCGAGCGTCAACGTCAAGGGCAAGCGCCGCGCGCTGCTCGTGCTGACAACGCTCTACGGCAAGACGCTCGGCCTCGACCCGGCCAGCGGTGCGACGCTCTGGACCTTCACGCCGTCCTCCTACTCGAGCGTGGCCGGCTCGCCCCAGTTCACCACGGCCACCCCGGTGGCGGACCCGAGCGACCGCTACGTGTACGCCGCCTCGCCGGATGGCCTGATCCACAAGCTGCGCGTGTCGAACGGGACCCAGGTGACCTCCGGCCACTGGCCCGCGCGCGTGACGGTGAACCCGAGCCACGAGAAGATCGCGAGCTCCCTGAACCTCGACGGCCGCTACGTGCTGCTCACCACCGGCGGCTACATCGGCGACGCGCCGCCGTACCAGGGCAAGGTCGTGGCGATCGACCGCTCGAGCGGGCGCATCGTGCACGTGCTCAACTCGCTCTGCTCGAACCGCCGCGCGATCATCAACCCCACCACCTGCTCAGGGCAGGAGTCGGCGATCTGGGGCCGCGCGGGCGCGGTTGTCGATCCGGTCACGCACAAGGTCTACACGACGTCTTCCAACGGTCCGTTCAACGGCGGCACGGACTGGGCCGACACCGTCTTCGAGTTCTCGCCAGGCACCGCGCGCTTCCTGCGCCACTGGACGCCGACGACGCAGAAGCAGCTCGAGGACACCGACGCCGACCTCGGCTCGACGAGCCCGGCGCTCCTACCGGCGCCGAACGGCGGCCGCACCGGGCGCTACCTGTTGCAGGGCGGCAAGGACGCGCAGCTGCACCTGCTCAGCCTGAAGACGAGCCTGTTCGGCGTGACCGGCTCGGCCGGCCCACACCTCGGCGGCGAGGTGCAGGACATGCCGGTGGTGGGGCACACGCAGATGTTCACCGCGCCCGCTGTGCTGCACCGCACGGGGCTCACCGAGGCCTTCGTCGCAACCGGCGGCGGCACCGCCGCCTACCGGCTGAGCGGCGGCCGGCTCAAGCAGGTCTGGGCCAACGGCACGGGTGGCACGAGCCCGCTGCTGGCGGGCGGCCTTCTCTACGTCTACAACCCGGGCGGCGGCCTCAACGTGTACCACCCGTCGAGCGGGAAGCTGATCCGCGAGCTGCCGGCACCCTCGGGACACTGGAACAGCCCGATCGTGGCCGGCGGCCGCGTGTACCTGCCCACCGGCAACGCCAACGACCACGCCACCTCGGGCGAGCTGAGCATCTACAGCGCCGGCTAGCGCGGCGGCCAGGGGTAGCGGCGCGCCTCGGGCGCCGGCCAGCCCGAGTAGGCCTGCTGCCGGTCGCTCGTGTCCTTCTCTACGCTCGCCCCGTACTTGGCCGCGGCCTCGCTCGCGGGGAAGACGAGGTCGGTGCCCGCGTTGCGAGCACCCACCATCAGCACGACGCACGGGCCGTCGCCCGCGCCCGCCAGCACGTGCGCGGTGTTGGGCGGCAGGTGCACGAAGTCCCACTTCTTGAGTGTGCGCTCCTCGTCCTCCACCACCAGCACGGCCTCGCCGTCGAGCACGAGGTAGGCCTCCTGACCGGACTCGGCGTGGTACATCGAGCCCGGGTTGCCGGGGCCGAGCACGCGCACGTTGATCCCGAAATGGGGAAAGCCCGCGCGCAGGCCGCCCTCGAAGATGAAGCCGTACTGGTTGTCGTCGAAGCCGAACGCGGCGGCGTCCGCGATGTTGACGACGAACCAGCCGTCGCCCTCCGGCTTCCTGCCGACCTCGCTGTCCACGAGTTGTGCTTCCGGGACCGGTGTGCGGGCCATGCCAGCTCCTTCGTCGGGGTCGCCGGCCTTGATATCAGGCGGCGCGCCGGCGCCGCAGCTCGTCCGCGCTCGCGAACAGGGGGGCCAGGTGGCGGCGGGCGATCAGCGCGGGCGCGGCGGCGAGCAGGAAGTTGAACGCGCGGTAGGCCACCACCGCGGCCAGCGCCGGCGCGAGCGGCTGGCGCACCCAGTAGAGCGCGTAGGTCATCAGCACCTCGGTGATCCCGGCGCCGCCGAGCGGCAGCGAACGCCTCGTGGCCGCATAGCCGGTGGCGTAGGCGAGGATCACCTTGCCGCCGCCCATGTCGATGCCGAAAGTCCGGAGCGCCGCGTAGAAGGCGGCGATGTCGGCGGCCCAGTAGAACGCCGTGCCGATCCATGCGCCGGCGTACTTGACTGGGTGGCTGATCAGGGTGTGGAGGACGCCCACGCCGTCGAGCAGGTCCGCGAGCCAGGCGCGGCGCTTGCCACGGATGTGCGACAGCCGCTCGCGCCGCCCGGGTGCGCTCGCCCAGAGCCCGAAGCCGAGCCCGGTGGGCACCGCGAGCGCCCACGGCCACAGCAGCGAGGGCAGGATGTCGGCGCCCTGGATCAGGAAGACGATCGAGATCACGCAGACGGTGGGGGCGAGCAGCGCCCACTCGAGCACCCCTAGGCCGAGTACCCGCACGCGCGCGCTGCGCTCGTCCTCGTGGAGCGCGTGCAGCGCCTCCTTGTCGAGCCCGAAGCCGCCCGCCAGCGCGAACGGACCGAAGCCGGCCGCCACCACGCGACCCACGAGCGGCAGCGCCAGCGGGGCGTGGCCGTGCACCTGCGCCACCGAGCGGTAGGCGATCGCGTACGCGGGGTAGGCGAGGATCTCCGCGCCGGCGATCAGCGCGATCCAGGCGGGCTGGACGTCCTCGAACGCGCGGCCCACCTCGTCGGCGCCCGTGACGTAGGCGATCAGCAGCGCCCCGCCCGCGGCGATCACGGTGGCGAGTACGGATACAGCGAACGGATGCCCCCGCAGCCAGCGTCGCATCAGCTTCGACCTTATCGGCCGCTGATGAGAGTCGCGATAGCCTGCCGGGGCCGTGGGACACGTGCTCTTCTACGAATACGTCGACGACATCCTCGATCAGCGCGCGCCGCACCGCGACGCGCACCTCGCCCGCATCAACGCGTGGCGCGACGACGGCAAGCTGATCCTCGCCGGCGCGGTGGGCAAGCCGCCGCACGGCGCGGCGATCGTGTTCGACGTCGACGACGCCGCGGAGGTCGAGCGCTTCGCCGCCGAGGACCCGTACGTCGTGGCCGGGCTCGTGACGGCGCGGCGGATCGAGCCGATCGCGCTCGTCTGAGGGCGGCGGCTGTCCCGGGTGCCGCCGGAGGTCCTCACCCAGCGGCACCTCAACCGCGCGCTGCTGGCGCGCCAGCTCCTGCTCGAACGCGGTCGCGGCGGCATCCCGCGCACGCTCGAGCGGGTGGGTGGGATCCAGGCGCAGTACGCGCCGTCGATGTACGTCGGACTGTGGTCGCGGATCGAGGGCTTCGAGCGCGAGCAGCTCACGCGCGCGCTCGAGCGGCGATCGGTCGCGCAGGGCACGCTGCTGCGGATCACGATCCACCTCGTGTCGGCCGGCGACTGGTGGCCGTTCGCCGTGGCCGTGCGCGAGGCGCGCCGGCGCTGGCTGCTTACCAACC
The DNA here is from genome assembly GCA_036494715.1 of Thermoleophilaceae bacterium. Classification (GTDB taxonomy): domain Bacteria; phylum Actinomycetota; class Thermoleophilia; order Solirubrobacterales; family Thermoleophilaceae; genus JAICJR01. The sequence continues at coordinate 15,356 of DASXNY010000085.1, read as the reverse complement.
GCGCGGAGGCCGGCGGCGCCCGCCGCCTCGAGCCCGCCGCCCGCAAGCTGCGCGCGGCGATGGCTGGAGGGTCGATGACGACAGCCGAGATCCGCTCGCTGCTCGGCAAGGCGCTCGGCTACAACGCGCCGCTGTGGATCGACATGGTGCGAGTGCCGCCGTCCGGAACCTGGGACCGGCGGCGCGCCGACCTGTATGCGTGCGCGGAGGATTGGCTCGGCCCACCTGACGGCGCGCTCGACGTCGACGCCGCCGTGGACCATCTGGTGCGCTCGTGCCTGCGCGGCTTCGGCCCGATGCCGGGCGCCGACGTGGCGAACTTCACCGGCGTTGCGGCAGCCGACGTTGCCGCCTCGCTTGAGCGGCTCGAGCTGCGCACCTTTGTCGACGAGCAGGGCAAAGAGCTCGTCGACCTGCCGCGCGCGCCGCTCCCCGACCCGGACACGCCCGCGCCCGTCCGCTTCCTGCCGGTGTGGGACGCGACGATGTTGCTCGCCACGATTCGCCGCACGGGCATCTTCCCCGAGCGCCACCGCGCCGCCCTCGCCAACACGAGCTACCCCCAGGCCGCGCCGCTCTTCCTCGTCGACGGGGTGGTGGCGGGCGCGTGGAAGTTCGAGGCCGGCCGCGTGCGCATGGACCCGTTCGAGAAGCTCGACCGCGCGACGCTGCGGGCGTTGCGCGAGGAGGCCGAACGGTTGACGGATTTCGCGCGCTGAGCAGTCCGGCCCGGCGCCGCCCGTGCAAGAAGCGCGTCTCGAATCTAAAGGTTTCGGGCTCCGCCACACCTAACCGAAACGCCTGGTGTTTGCGCCATCGCCAAAATCGTTCCCTGGGAGGTTCGAACAGATATGAGTGCAGTACGCAGGCTTCGCCTGGGCGCTCTCGGCATGCTCGTGTGTCTGCTCGTGGTCGCGCCGACGACGGCGCAAGCGCGCAGGCATCCGAGCCCGAACGGGCGCCACAGCATCTCCATCGCAACGTCAGACAACCCGGTCGTGGCAGGCGACCAGCTCGCGATCTTCGGTCGGCTCCGTGGGCCGAACAACGGAAATCGCACGGTGGTTCTCTGGCACCGCATCAACCCGCGGCGCTTCTTCACGTCGATTCAGCAGACCACGACGGACGCGAACGGGTTCTACGCGTTCCTGCGGCCGAACGGCGTGGTCAACACGAACCGCAACTGGTACGTGAAGTCAGTCGGCGCGCGCAGCCGCACGATCCACGAGCGGGTGTTCTCGCTCGTGACGCTGACCGGGCCGGCCGACGGCTCCAACCTCGAGACCGGGCCCGCCCACAAGGTGACGTTCAGCGGCACGGTCTCGCCGTTCGGCGCCGGCGACCGGGTGATCCTCCAGCGCCAGAACGCCGACACCGGCAAGGCCTGGCATCAGATCGACAGTACCCGCGTGCAGCCGGGCGGCACGTTCTCGCTCGCCCACACGTTCCGGGTTGCCGGCGACGCCAACGTGCGCGTGCTGGTGCACGCCACGCGCCGCAACATCGCCAGCGTCTCGAACGTCCTCGGCTACGAGATCTCGCAGGCGCAGAACCCGGCGTTCACGCTGACCTCGTCCGCGGATCCGGTCACGATCGGACAGGCGACCACGCTGACCGGCACCCTGCAGGGCGGCGCCGGCCAGACCGTGAACCTGTTCGCCAAGAACCACGGCGGCCAGTTCCAGCAGGTGGCCACCACCGTGGCCGACTCGAGCGGCAACTACTCGTTCGTGCAGGTGCCGCTCCACAGCACGATCTACCAGGCTCAGGGCGGTGGCAAGAAGTCCGCCCAGCTGTTCGAGGGCGTGAAGTTCCTGCTGAGCGCCTCCGAGGCCCCGAGCACCGTCTCGGCCGGCGACCCGGTGACCTTCAGCGGCACCGTCTCACCGGACGCGACTGGTCACGTGATCTACCTGCAGCGCCAGAACCCCAGCGGCAACGGGTTCCACACGGTGCAGGTCGAGAACGTCGGCGCAGGATCGGTCTATTCGATTACCCGCCGGCTGTTCGTGCCGGGGACGAAGGTGTTCCGCGTCTTCATCCCGGGTGGCCCGCTCAACCAGGGCGCGGCAAGCCAGCCGTTCACGATTACCGTGAACCCGGCTCCGCCACAGCAGGTGAACGGCTCCCAGCCCGACACCACCAACGAGGGTCAGTAGGCAGCGACTCTCTGAAGCACAGGGGCCGCGGTCTTCCCAGGAGGGCCGCGGCCTCTTTCCATTGGCGTTCGCATGACAGGCGCCTCCATCTCAGTCGGGTAGCAGCGGCACCGCCATGTGCCGCTCGCGACCGACCAGCACGGCGCGCGTGATGGCGTCCGAGCCGAAGCGGTCGCGGATGTCATCGAGCACGGCGTCGAGCGCGCTCGCGCGCTGGCGCTCGAACGGCAGCGCGAGCTGGATCGCATAGTCGTCGCCGAGGTTGGTGAGCGAGACCCCGAGCAGAGTGATTCCCTGGCGCTCGATCGTCGACATCGCGGCCGCGAGCAGCCCGCGTGCGGTGGCGAGGATCCTCTGCGTCTGCGCGGTGGCCTCGCTGATCGTGTGCGAGCGCGTCGCGCGCGTGAAGTCCTCGAAGCGCAGTCTAAGCACGATCGTGCGGCAGACCCGCCGCGCGGCGCGCAGCCGCCTGCCGAGCCGGTCGACGATCGCGACGAGCACCGCGTCGAGGCTCTCCCACGTGCGCGAGGCGCGGCGGCCGAGCGCGTGCTGCGAGCCGATCGAGCCGCGTCTTCGCCCCGAGCGGACCACGCGTGGGTCGCGGTTGTGCGCGAGCGCGTGAAGATGGCGCCCCGAGGCCCGGCCCAGCATCGACACGAGCGACGCCTCCGGCAGCCGTGCGACCTCGCCGACCGTCGTGATGCCGACGTCACGCAGCTTCTTCGACGTGACCTTCCCGACGCCCCACAACCGCTCGACCGGCAGCGGATGCAGGAAGGCGAGCTCGCCCTCCGGCCGCACGACCAGCAGCCCGTCGGGCTTGGCGACCCCGCTCGCGACCTTCGCGAGGAACTTGGTCCGCGCGACGCCGACCGTGATCGGCAACCCGACCCGCTCGCGCACCTCGCGTCTGAGCTTGGCTGCGATCTCGCGCGGCGTGCCGGAGATGTGCTCGAGCCCACGCACGTCGAGAAACGCCTCGTCGATCGAGAGCCCCTCGACGACCGGCGCGAAGTGCTCGAAAACCTTGAAGACCGCCTTGCTCGCGTCCACGTACGCGGAGAAGCGCGGCGGGACGACGACCGCCTGGGGGCAGAGCCGACGCGCCTGACCGCCGCCCATCGCGGTGCGGATGCCGAAGGCCTTGGCCTCGTAGCTCGCAGCTAGCACGACGCCGCCGCCGACGATCACCGGGCGCTGCCTGAGCCGCGGATCGTCGCGCTGTTCGACCGACGCGTAGAACGAGTCGAGGTCTGCGTGGAGGATTGCGGCTTGCCGTCCGGGCACGAACATATGTTCGCATCATGCCTGGACGGAACAGCTCAGCTTGGGGTGCGCGGGATCGGCTCGAGCACGGGCCGGCGAATGTGCTCGTAGACGACCGATGTGTTGACATCCGCCACCTCGGCGCGCTCGGTGAGGCGGTCGATCACGAACGCGTAGAGGGCGTTCGTGTCGGGGACGGCCACGTGGAGCAGGAAGTCGCTCGTCCCCGAGACGACAAACACCCCGATCAGTTCCGGGAGCGTGGAGACCCACTGCCGGAAGGCCTCGACGTTCTCGCGCGTGGGCGGGCGGATGGTGACCGCGGTGAGGGCTTGGACGTCGCGGCCGAGCGCCTCGAGGGCGACGTCAGCGTGGTAGCCGCGCACGACCCCTTCCGCGCGCAGCGCTCGCACGCGCTCCGACGAGGTGGAGGGGGAGACGTGCACGGCGGCGGCGAGCTCGCGGTTGCTCTGCCGCGCGTCGCGCTGGAGCTCGCGCAGGAGGGCGTGGTCGATGGTGTCGAGCTCGGTCATGACTGAGCGGCCTCCGGACGATGTGCGGCGGCTGCCGCTGTTCGAAGACTGGGGGCGTACGAATCACGGCTTCGTGGCGCTGTTGGCATGGATCCTCCGGATTTGTGCGCGACCACTGTGTGTTCATCCTATGGTCTCCGCCCATGGCCGTACGGATCGAGAGCTCACCGTCCATTGTGGAGACGCCCGTCGCGAGTGCCCGCACCGTGGTCGTCCTCGATCGAGCGCTCCCGAAGGGGCTCGCCGCCAATGCGGCGGCGGTACTCGCGCTAACGCTGGGCGCTCGCCGGCCTGCGCTCGTCGCCGACGACTTCGAGGATGCGTCGGGTGTCACCCACCTTGGCCTGTTTCCAACAGGCCTGCCCGTGTTGGGAGCGGATGCGTCGGAGCTGCCTGCTCTGCGCGAAGCCGCCCGCGAGCGCGATCTCCTGGTGGTCGACCTGCCGGCCGCGGCCCAGCAGACGAACGACTACGACCAGTTCCGGGCGATGGTCGCCGGCGCGCCGCCGGGCGAGCTGGCCTACCTGGGGATGCTCATCAGCGGGCCCAAGAAGGTTGTGCGTGCGGTCACGGGACAGCTGCCGCTGCTGCGCTAGGGAGAGCCGCCGCCTGCCGCGCGGTGGAAAACAACCGGCGCGCACGCGAAAGGGGTCTGGAACCCTTTAGGAGTCTCGAGCAGTCGAGCAGGGGAATTTGAGTCATGCGATTACGGTGTGCGCTGACGGCCGGCGCGGCCTCTTGCGCGGCCGTGCTCTTTGCGGCTTCGGCGATGGCTGCAGGCCCGAGGCAGGTGGGGACCATGACCTTCACGTCGACGGTCCCCGGCGCGTCCACGGGCACCGTGCTGAGCGTCGAGTTCCAGAACCCGGACGACCCGAGCGCCAAGCCGTACAGTGCCGCAACGATGATCATCCACGGCCCGGCGGGCAGCGTCACCGACACCACCGTGCCGCCCCAGTGCCACGCGACGGACCCGGAGATCTACGCCGAGGACCCGCCGCCTGCCCGGCCGACAGCCAGATCGGCAGCGGCTACGTGATGAGCGACCAGGGCGCTGACAGCCCAGGCGGTCGCTACACGCGCACGAGCCTCACCCACTTCAACAATCAGGACGAGGTCGTCGGGATCGGCGTGAATGACCAGATCCCCGCGATCAAGACCATCGACCGCACGTCTCTCGACGGCACGACCTCGACAAGCCACTTTCCGCTGTTCCCGGGCTTGCCGCCGCCCGAGCCATACACGCCGGTGAAGAGCCTCTACATCTCGTTCCCGCCGTATCAGCGGGACGGCCGCGCGTATCACTTGACGCCGCCGACGTGTCCGGCGGTCGGCTACTGGACGTTCACGATCGACTTCAGCTACCAGGACGGGGTCAGCCAGTCGATCGAGTCGCACTCGCCGTGTGAGCAGTGACGAACGCCCGGAGCTCGCGGCGGAGCTCATCGCTGCGCTCGAGCCACGGCACGTGACCGACGCCTGGTAACAGCACGAACTCCGCGCGCGGCAGCAGTCCGGCCAACTCGCGCGGGCCGGCCTCGCCGATCGGGTCGGCCGCACCGTGGAGCACGAGGGTGGGCGTGGTGAGGCGGGCGAGCCTGGCGTCGATCCCGTCGAGCGCGTGCTCCCAATCGCGCTCCAGCGAGTCCGCGACCGCCGGGTCGGCGAGGTAGTCGCGCGGCCGTGGCGAGCGCGTCGCGTTGGTGCGGTCGGCGAAGTCGGTCAGCCACCAGAGGTCACGGAGGCGCTCGCGGGCGCGTGCCGCGCCGGGCCCGGAAAGCTCGCGTTCGAGCGCCTCGACCTCGGCGCGCTCGCTCGCCGTCAGCCGCGGCAGCCGCCGCGCGCGACGCTCGGGTCCCCAGCCCCAGCGGATGCCGGGCCCGTTGAGCATGACCAGGCCGAGCGTGCGGTCCGGGTGGGCGAGCGCGTAGAAGAGTCCGAGGTGCGCGCCCCAGGAGTGCCCGGCGACGAGCCAGCGGTTGTGGCCCCAGTGCAGGCGCAGCGCCTCGATGTCGGAGACGAGTGCGTCGATGGTCCACGGCCCGTCGCCAGACGACCGCCCACCGCCGCGCTGGTCGACGCGATGCACCTCCGCGAGATCGTCGATGAGCGCGGCCAAGGTGCCGAGCTCGTCATAGCCACCGGGGCCGCCGTGACAGAGGAGCAACGGCACGCCCGCGCCCGACCGCGCCGTCCATAGCCGGCCGCCGGGGAGGGCGACAAACTGCTCTCTGTCTGGCACCACGCCGCGACGGTAGCGGCCCGGCTTGACCCGCACATCCGCTCGCGGCTAGCGTTTCCCGATGATCGACATCCGGGTCTGGCCCCGGGGTCGGTGTGGGGTCCTCGTGAGACGCGTACGGGTTGCTCTGCTGTGCGCGCTGCTGCTCGGTCTCGGCGGTTGTGGAGGGACAGCTGGGCGCGGTGGCGGTTCGGCCAAGAGCCACTTCGCGGCGGCCGCCGACCGGATCTGTGCCTCGCACCTCAAGGCCGTGATGAATTGGCTCGACCAGCCGGGCGACGCCGCCGATCAGACGCGGCAGAACGCGATCCAGGACGAGGGGATCTACGAGATCATGAACCGCTCGATCAGCCGCCTGGAAGACCTCGGCCAGGCACCCGGCCCGCACCGCGACGCGTTCGGCGGCTACGTGAAGACGCTCAAGGCGCGCGCGGCGCTCTACCGGCTGACGAGCGTGGCCTTCTTCAACCAGGACACGATCTTCGCCATCCAGCTCGAAAAGCGCATCAGCCAGATCGATGCACAGGGCGACCGCGAGGCACACGCCTACGGGCTGCAGATCTGCGGGACCGACTTCCAGGACGTCGGCAAGGCGTTCAAGGCCGCGGGCTGGTCGCCGCGGGCGCCGGCGTCATGAGGCCCCGGCGCGACTCCGCGCGTCCGTGATCAGCGCTGCGAGCGGCGTGAGCTGCCGCCCGTCGGTGTCGAAGTTCTCAGGCGCGAGCCAGCGCTCGTAGCCGCCCCCCAGCGCGGGCCACTCGTCGTCGGTGATCGCGTACCAGGCGGTGTCCCGGTTGCGGCCCTTTACGACCATGTGGTTGCGGAAGACGCCCTCGAGCCTGAAGCCGAAGCGCTCCGCCGCGCGCCGCGACGGGCCGTTGAGCGCGTTGCACTTCCACTCGAGCCGGCGGTAGCCGAGCCCGTCGAGGGCCTCGCGCGCGAGTAGATAGATCGCCTCGGTGGCGGCGGCACTGCGGCGCAGGCCCGCACCGAACCAGATGTGCCCGATCTCGATCACGCCGTACTCCGGCGTGATGCGCAGATACGACGCCACGCCGGAGGGGAGTTCTTCGGGCAGGCGATCGATCGTGAAGAAGAGCGGGTCATCCGAGCTCGCCTGCCACTCGAGCCGCTCGCGCAGCGCAGCTTCGTCCGCGTAGGGGCCGTCGGGCAGGTAGGTCCAATGCCCGGGATCTCCGTCCGGAGGGTGGGATGCGCGGAACAGCGGGGCCACGTCGCCGGCAGGGTCCACCGGCCGGAGGCGCACGCGACGGCCCTCGAGCGGCTGCCGGCTCGGGCGCTCTACCGGTGCCCAGTCCACGGGTTCCCCCAGCACGGGCGGCTCTACGTGCCCGCCGCTCATCGGGCAAGGAACTCGCCGAGCGCCGCGCCGACGCCGCGGTCGCGCATCACCGTGATGTGTCCGCGCCCGTCGAACAGGCGCAGGTCGCTGCCCGCGATGAGCCGGTGCGTCTCCTCGAACAGCTCCGGGCTGTAGAAGCGGTCGTCATGGCCCGCGAGTATGAGCGTCGGGGCGCGGATCGGCGTTCGGCAGGCGGCGAGGTCGAAGTCGTCCTCGGCCTCGATGGTGGTGGCCATGTCGTCGAGGTCGCGCGGGTCCGGCAGGAGGTGCGGGCCGAGCAGCCAGCCGGCGACGCCGGCCGGCGTCTGTCCGCGGCGCGGCGGAATCAGTCCGGCCGCCATCACCGCGAAGGCCTTGCGCCTCGCGCCGCCCCGGATCCGCGCGGCCACCTGGCGCTGCAGCCGCCGCCCCTGCTCGCCAAGCCGGCATGCGCTGCTCACGAGCACGAGCCGGTTCACCACTTCCGGGTGATCGGCCGCGAGCTGCTGGGCGATGCTGCCGCCGGTGGAGGTGCCAATCACGTCGACGGGCGAGTCGCCGAGCCCCGACCGAATGGCGTCGGCCTGCTCGGCGGCGAAGTCGGCCATCGACATCCCGCGCGCGAGGCCCGGCCGCCGGTTGTAGGCCACGATCCGCCGCCAGTCGGCCAGCGCGGCGAACGCGCCGACGGCCCCGCGCATCAGCGTGTCGCTGGAGACGCCGGTGCTGGGGGTGAGGCCGGCGAGCACCACGAGCGGCGGCCCGCTTCCGAGCGCCGCGTATGGCAACGGGCCCATCGTTTCCCGTTCGAAATCCACGGCCCCACTGTATGGGCGCCACTCGAGCCGGGGCGATCTGCCCCGACCCGAGCGGCCCTAACGCAACCCGCGGCGGAACTACGGAATGCGGTCGCCGCCGCGCTTGATGACGTCCAACGTGCCGAGGCTCTGAGGCGCCTTGTCGGGCGCCACGTCCGACACGATGTGGCTGCGGAAATTCATCACGAACACATCCGTGAGCGTGCCGTCATCCGTGTACCAGGTGATCATCAGCATCTTGTGCCCGACGGGCATCGCGATGTACTTGGACGCGAACGTCTGGCCCGTGAACGGACCCGCCAGGCCGGTCGCCGACACCTGGCCGCCGGCCAGGTAGTTCTGCTGGAACGTGTTGCCGGTGTTGCGGCCGAGCGTGTACTTCGTGACGATCTGGTAGCCGTTCAGGTCCACCATCCGGATGGCCTTCGGGTAACCGGTGATGTCGCCGCGCCCCAGGTTGTGCGCGCCGGCTGTGGCGCTGAACCCGATCGCTGCCACCGCAGCGAACGCGAGGACGGTCTTACGGAACCTCATATGCCCTCCTCTCTCGACCCCAAAATCGGGGCTGCGCCCGAACGTAACGAGCCGCCCGCGACCGCGCATGCCATTCCGCGCGGGAATCGCCTCCGTTCAGCGCCGCTGAACAACGGGTTTGGCTCTGCTGGACGACGGCGCTCGGCCTACGCCACCTGGCTGGCCTGCAGGTGGTAGTAGAGCCCCTCACGCTCGAGCAGCTCGTCGTGCGTGCCCTGCTCGACCACGCGGCCCTGTTCCATGACGGCAATCGAGTCGGCGTCGCGGATCGTGCTCAGCCGGTGCGCGACGATCACGGCGGTGCGCTCCTCGAGCACGCGGTCGAGGTTGCGCTTGACCGCGGCCTCCGACTCCGTGTCGAGTGCGCTCGTGGCCTCGTCGAACAGCAGCACCGGCGGGTCGTGGTAGAGGGCGCGCGCGATGCACACGCGCTGCGCCTGCCCGCCGGACAGCTTGATGCCGCTGTCGCCCACCTTCGTGTCGTAGGCGAGCGCCATGCTCTCGATGAAGCCGGCGGCGTCGGCGATCTCCGCGGCGCGCTGGACGAGCGCCATGTCGGGGTACTCCTCGCCGAGCGCGATGTTCGCGGCGATCGTGTCGTCGAACAGGTAGGGCGCCTGCAGCACGACGCCGATGCGGCGCCGCAGCTGCCGCCAGTCGAGCTCGCCCAGGTCGACCTCGTCGTAGAGCACGTTGCCTTGGCTGGGGAGGACGAGTCCCGCCAGGCAGCGCACGAGCGTGGATTTGCCCGAGCCTGAGCGCCCGACGAGCCCGAGCGTCGACCCGGGCTCGAGCATCAGCGAGACGTCGTCGAGAATGAGGCGGTCCGGCGCGTCGGGATATGTGAGCGCGACCTGCCGCAGCGCGATGCGGCCGGACAGCCGGGTGACGTTGCGCAGCGGCGTGCCGTTGTGCACCTGCTCCGGCTCGGCCTCGAGCACGTCCTGCAGGCGCTGCAGCAGGACGGACGCCTGGAGCAGCTGGTCCCAGAGGCCGAGCAGCAGCGCGATAGGCGCGTTGGCGAGCAGCACGAGCGAGTTGACAGCCACGAGCTCGCCGATCGAGAGCTTGCCGTTGGCGACGAGCAGTGCGCCGACCCAGAGGAACAGGACGAAGAGGAGGAAGCCTGCCACCTGTACCGCGGCGTCGTAGAACATCAGCACCCAGTCGCCGCGGAAGACGCGGTCGGCGAGCTGCGCGAATTCCCGTCGGATGCCCTGGCGCATGCCCTCCTCCGCACCTGCGGACTTGGCGGCCTCGATGCCCTTGATCGCGTCGAGCTGCTTGGCGGCGTGGCGCGAGTACGCCTCCTCGAGGCTGTCGAACGTCGGCCGCAGCCGGCTCGACGAGTAGCGCATCAGCCCCGCATAGACCGGCGCCGTGCCCAGGAAGACGAGCGCGATGATCGGCGAGTAGTTGACCATGATCACCAGCGTCACCACGAGCTGGACGACCGCCGACAGCCCGCCGACTATTCCCTGGATGAGCAGCGTGCGGACCTGCCGCAGCCCGTTGAGGCGTCGCTCGATGTCGGCGGTGCGGCGCGCCTCGAAATACTTGAGCGGGAGCTCGAGCAGCCGCCCGGAGACGAAGTCGAGTGCCTCCGCATCCATGCGCACAGCCGCGCGGGCGAGCATCCGCCGCTGGAACAGGCTGACCCCGAGGCCGAGGAACAGCAGGGCGACGATCAACACGACCAGCAGCGTGACGCGGGTCGAGTTCTGGTTGGCGGCGGCGTCGACGACGTGTTGAGTCAGAACCGGGGCGACGAGCTCAAGGGCGGTTGCCGCTATCGCCAGGATGGTCGCGATGGCGAGCTTGAGGCGCAGCGGCCGCACGAACGGACGCACCCACGCCAGGTCGAGATGCTCCACCGGCGCGTCGTCGAGGCGCGGCGTCGGGCGGAACGTGGCGCACCAGCCGCTCCACTTCTCATCGACCTCCGCGCGGCTGAGGCGCCGCAGACCGCGGCCCGGGTCGGCGATCCGCACGCGGTCGCCCTCGACGGCGTAGAGCACGACCCAGTGGTTCGCGTCCCAGTGGATGATCGCGGGGAGCGGCAGGTCGTCGAGGCGGTCCTTCGACGCCTTCATCGCGCGTCCCTCGAGCCCGGCCTCCTCGGCGGCGCGCATGATCCCGCGCAGGCTCGTGCCCTCCTGTCCCGTGCCGGCGACGTGGCGGATGAACGGCAGCGAGACCTTGCGACCGAACGCGCGGCAGATCATCGCGAGCGCGGCCACGCCGCAGTCGGCGAAGTCGATCTGGCGCACGAACGGGAAGCGGCGCGGCGCCACCCACGGCTCCGCCTCGACCGGCTCCGACGACACCTCCACACCCGCCGCCATCCGCACGTCCGGCGAGGGCGGCGGTGGGGGCGGGCGGTCGCGGATGCCGGACATGACGTCGTCGCCGCCGAAGTCGAGCGGGCGGACGGCGATGCGGCTGAGCCGGAGCCGGGCGCGATCCTCGAGCCGCGACGCGAACGCGGGGTCGAGCGCCGCCAGCTCGCCGAGCAGCGCGCCGTCCAGCTCGAGCAGCGTGCTGTCGCTCGCCGCGGTGACGCTGGCGAGCCGGACACTGCCGCGCAGCGCGCCGACCTCGCCGAACACGTCGCCCGCGCGCAGGAAACGCACCTCGCGCCGCGCCGGTCCCTCGCCCGTGTGCTCCACGAGCCGGCCGGACTCGACGATCCACCAGAGGTCGGTCTGGTCGCCCTCGCGCACGACGACGTCGCCGTCCCGCGCGTCGACCTCGCGCCCGCGCTGGACGATCAGCTCGAGGCCCTTCGTGTCGAGCTCGCGGAAGGTCTCGTCGGTGCGCAGGAACGCGCCGATGCGCTTGACGCGCGCCTGGGCGGCGAACGCCGCGGCGGCCTCGGGATGCGCGCGGGCGAGCGCGGACACCACGCCGCGGTCGAGCCGCAGCACGCGCACGGCGCTCGAGGCGGCGCGCAGGGTGACGGCGGGCGGCGCGTCCTCAACGAGCGCGCGCTCACCGCTCGTCTCGCCGGGGCCGAGCACGCCGAGCGACACCTCGCTGTGGTCGGGACCGGCTCCGATCACGCGCGCCTCGCCCTCCACAACCACGACGAAAGCCGCGTCCTCCGGGGCGAGCACGGTCTCGCCGAAGCGGTAGGTGCGCTCCTCGAAGCCGGCGAGGATCAGGTTGCGGACCTCCGGCGGCAGGTACGCCATGAACGGCAGCGCCCGCACCACGGCGGTGGGCTCGCGCAGTGCGGCCAGCTCATGCTCGGTCATACCACCGCACCCTTCCCGCGCGCAGGCGCGTGGCCGCGTCGGCGAGCACGTCCTCGCGCGCGCGTGTACCGATCTCGTCGTCGTCGGCTTGCGGGGCCTGCCGCTCTCGCACGCGCGCCACCGCGTACTCGCCTTCCTCGCTCCACGGGCCGATCACGTCGCCGACGACGGCGCCTGTGAGTGCCCGGGCGAGTTCAGGCGGGGCGTCTACCAGCAGGAAGCGCAAAGGCGTGAGCGGCACGCTCGCGGCGGCCGCGATCGCGGCTGGTTCGACGCCCTCCGCGAGCTGCCGGGCGGCCTCGGCGGCGGCGCCCTCCGAGCCGGGCCGCAGCTCGTCGATGTCGAAGCGGCACCAGTCGAGCTCCTTCTCGTGCAGCTTGGCGGCGACCTCCGCCGGCCCGGTGGCGTCGGCCTCCCAGGGACGGTGCGCCTGGTCGAGCGCGGCGATCCACGCCAGCCGCTCCGCGCGCTCGAGCCCGGGCAGCGGGCTGATGCCGCCCGCGACCGTGCGCGCCTCGTCGAACACGAGCTGTTGCACAAGCGGGCGTTCGAGCGCGAGCGGCTCGATGCTTGCGCCACCGATGGCGGCCGACAGCATGCGGTCCCCGAGCCAGAAGCCGATCTCCCGCAGCGCGCCCGTGCAGACCGCCTCGGCGGGCAGCGCCAGCGCCACCTCGTCGGGCGCCACGGACTCCGGGCTTCCCCCGCGAGCGCGGGCCAGGACCCGGGCCGACACTCCCTTGAGCCCCGCGTGCGTGAGCCCGCGCGAGCGCATCCAGGCACGCAAGTCCTCGGCGCTGAGCAGGCCATGGTCGAGCCGGAACGCGCGTACCGCCTCGCCCACCTCGGCGTCCGGCGGCGGCTCCGCGGCCACTAGCCCGAGGCCCTCCGACAGCTCGCGCTCGAGCCGTGGCCAGCGGCCCGACACGACGCCCGCCGCCAGCAGGTCCCGGCCGGTCAGTTCGCAGCCGTCGACCGCGAGGACAGGGGCCGCGAGCAGTTCGTCGATGCGGGTGCGCGCCTCCTCGGGCGCGGTCGCCGCGGCGCTCACGGCGACTCCACTCGCCATTCCTCGCCGTCGCGGACGATCCGTGCGGTGGGCCCGTTCTCGATCGCCACGATCAGCTCGCCGCCTTCGAGGTCGAGCTCGAGACGTACTGACACCCGCGAGCCGGGCGCCGTCTCGGGCGCCTCCACCACGATCTCCGGTGGCTGCTCCACAGACGACTCGGCGGCCGGCGCCTCGACGGCCGGCTCTCCGGCGGCCGGCTCCTCGGCGGTCGCCGTCTCCTCCGTCGGCTCGCTGGGCTCGACGACCGGGTGCTGCTCGGTGAGCGCCGCCCGGAGCATGGAGACGAAGACGGTCGAGCCGACCCTCACCTCGTCGTTGCTACTCAGCGTGTGCGGAGCCTCGATCAGGGTGTCGTTGACAAACGTGCCGTTGGCCGAGCCCTCGTCCTGGATCACAAACTCGCCGTCGGCCGTGCGCCGGACGGTGGCGTGGCGGCGCGAGATCTCGATATCGGGGGCGAGCGCGCCGTCCAGCGTGCTCAGCCGCCCGAGCACCACCTCCTCGTCCTCGACCACGACCTCGCCGCCGACTCCGAAGCCGGTCTTGACGACCAGGCGCAGGGCGTCTGAGGGGGCGGGGGGCGAAGTGGCGGGGGGCGGGGATTCGGCAGCCAGTGGCGCAGTGGGCTCGGTCGGCGCCGCCGCGGGCACGATCGCCCGCGCGGCCTCGATGAACTCGGCACAGCTGCGATAGCGGTCGGCGGGCGCGATCGCCATCGCCTTGGCGATCACCTCGTCGATCCCGGCGGGCAGGTCGGGCCGGGCGGCGGTCGCGCTCGGGCGCGGGTCCCCGATGTGCGCGTAGAGGACGTCGATGTCGCGCTCGCGCACGAACGGTGCCGCGCCCACGAGCGCTTCGTACAGGACGCAGCCGAGCGAGTAGATGTCGACCACGTGGTCGCGCGGCTCGGCGAGGATCTCCTCGGGCGCCGTGTAGAGCAGCGTGCCGATCAGCTGGCCCTGCCGGGTGAGCGCGAGCGAGTCCTCGTTGGGGTTCTTGCTGAGGCCGAAGTCAGTGAGGTACGCGTACGGCTCGCCCGCGCGCTCCTCTACGAGGATGTTGCCGGGCTTCACGTCCCGGTGCACGAGGCCCTTGGCGTGCGCGGCGTCGAGCGCGTCGCCGATCTGGCCGAGGATCGCCAGGGCCCGCGCTGGATTCAGCGCGCCCTCGCGTGCGATGAGGGCGCCGAGGTCCGGCCCGTCGACGTACCGCATCGCGAAGAACGCCGTGCCCTCGGCGGTCTGCCCGGCCTCGTACAGCTCGACGATGTTCGGGTGCGCGAGCGCCGCGGCGTACTCGGCCTCGCGCTTGAAGCGGGCGCCGGCGTCGGGGTCGTCGCTCGCGCGCTCGGACAGCACCTTGAGCGCGCACACCCGCCCGTCGGAGCCCTCCGCGAGGTAGACGTTGCCCATCCCGCCCTCGCCGAGCAGCGAACGGATGCGGTAGCCGCCGATGTCGCTGCCGGCTTCGAGGACTCTGCTCACGACGCCGGCACCGGGCTCGAGCGCTCGCGCGCGATCTGCCCTTCGTACAGGCGAGCGAGCGCGTCGTGCACCCTCACCTCGTCGAGGTTGGCGCCGCGCCGGAGCAAGCGGTTCACGCTCATGTGCGCGAGCGAGCACATGACGTCCTGGAACGAGCGCTCGAGGACACCCTCCGCCTCGAGCGCGCTCAGCCTCGCGAGCACCGCTGCCTGCGCGGACGAGCGCTCGCGCAGCGCGCCGATCGCGGCGGCCGCGTCGTCCCGCTCGAGGTCGGCGACGGCCTGCGCCACCTGCGCTCGCTCGGACCGCTCCCTCGACCCGAGCAAAGTGCCGAGTGGGATGCCCGGGGGAGCCCAGCTGTTGCGCAGCCCGACGCAGCAGGCGCGCCTCGCCTCGAGCGGCAGCCCGGAGTCCTCGTACAGCGCCGCCAGGCTCGCCACCGCCAGGTGGCGGCGCTCGAGCGCGCCCACCCGCTGCTCGAGGATCCGCAGGACCGCCTCAGAATCGGCCGCGGCGGCCTGGTCCATCAGCTCGACGCCCTCGATGCCGCCGTAGCGCTCCACTTCGCGCTCGTAGGTGTCGAGCGAGATGCGGTAGAGGAGGCCGTCGGCGAGCGCAGGAGCAGTGGCCTCGTTCAGCGCCGGCAGCG
>DASXNY010000084.1:0-55618 GCA_036494715.1 Thermoleophilaceae bacterium | reverse complement strand
TCCCTCGCAGCCTGACCGGCCGGGATCATCGGGTAGCAGTTCTCTTCCTTCGTCACGTGGACGTCGAGAACCACGGGGCCGTCGGTGTCGAGCGCGGTCTTCATCGCGTCGACCACCTCGTTCTTGTCGGTCACGCGCATGCCCACCGCGCCGAACGCCTCGGCGAGCTTGACCCAGTCCGGGCTCGCGCCCATCTCGACGGACGAGTAGCGGCGGTCCCAGAACAGCTCCTGCCACTGCCGGACCATGCCCAGGTAGCCGTTGTTCATGATGAACACCTTCACCGGTATCTGCTCGGTCACGCAGGTGGCGAGCTCCTGGCAGGTCATGATCAGCGAGCCGTCGCCGGCCAGGCAGACCACCGGCTGATCCGGGCAGGCCACCTTCGCCCCCATCGCGGACGGCAGGCCGAAGCCCATCGTGCCGAGGCCTCCCGAGTTGATCCAGCGCCGCGGCTCGGGGAACTTGTAGTACTGCGCAGCCCACATCTGGTGCTGGCCAACGTCCGAGGTGATGATCGCCTCGCCGCCGGTGACCTCGTAGATCGCCTCGAGCATGCGCTGCGGCTTGATCTCCGAGTCCTCGCTGTCGTCGTAGCGCAGCGGGTACTTCTCCTGCCAGCCCTGGATCCGCTGCCACCAGGCCTCGAAGCGCGAGCCGTCGGGCTCGAGCGCGCGATATTCGCGCGTGAGCTTCGGCAGCACCTTCTTGGCATCGCCGACGATCGGGATGTGGGCGGGCACGTTCTTGGAGATCTCGGCCGGGTCCACGTCGATGTGGATGAACTTCGCGCGCGGGGCGAACTCGGACAGCTTGCCCGTGATGCGGTCGTCGAAGCGGGCGCCGATCGCGCAGATCAGGTCTGCCTCGTCCATCGCGTAGTTGGCCGCACGCAGCCCGTGCATCCCGAGCATTCCGAGCCACTGCTCGTGCGTGCCGGGGAACGCTCCGAGGCCCATCAGCGTGCAGGTGACCGGGAAGCGGTCGGACGTGCACAGCTCCACCAGCTCCTTGCCGGCGTCGGCATTCACGACGCCGCCGCCCGCGTAGATCACCGGCCGCCGCGAGTTGGCGAGCGCCTTGGCCGCCAGGCGGATCTGCTTGGCGTTGCCCTCCGTCGTCGGCTGGTAGCCCGGCAGCGAGATCGAGTCCACGGGCTCGTACGGGATGTCGGCGCGCGACAGGTCCTGCGGCACGTCCACCAGCACCGGGCCGGGCCGGCCAGAGCGCGCGATGTGGAACGCCTCGTGGATCGCGCGCGGGATCTCGCGCGGGTCCTGGATCATGATCGAGTGCTTGACGATCGGCATCGTGATGCCGCTGATGTCGGCCTCCTGGAAGCCGTCGGTGCCGAGCAGCTCGGTGCGCACCTGCCCCGTGAGGAACACGGTGGGCACGCTGTCCATCATCGCGTCCGCGATTGGTGTGACGAGATTGGTGGCGCCGGGGCCTGACGTGGCGAGCGCCACTCCGACGCGCCCGCTCGCCTTCGCGTAGCCCTCGGCCGCGTGGCCCGCGCCCTGCTCGTGACGGCACTGGACGTGTCGAATGCCGGCGTCGTAGAGGGCGTCGTAGGTGGGGAGGTTCGCACCACCGGGAATGCCGAATACCGTGTCGACACCCTCAGCCTTCAGGCATTCCATGATGGCCTCGACCGCTCGCATCGCGAACCTCCTTTCAAGAATTGGCCGGCTGGCCGGGCCGTCCGGCCGGGATTGCGAGTCTACCAGCGGGATTTTGGCGCTCCGGGCGGCCTGTTGCGGCATGCGAGACTGACACGTGGAGATGTCAGACCAACTCCATTTCGACGAGGCACAGTCGCGCGCCGTCGAGGCGGTCTACGCCTTCAAGGACGTGGTCGAGCAGCGGCGGCTCACGCTGGCGGCGCTCGAGCTCGCGCCCGGCGAGCGCGTGCTCGACATCGGCTGCGGCCCGGGCTACCTCGCCGCCGAGATGGCGGAGACCGTGGGCGCCGGCGGGCTCGTCCGTGGCGTCGACCCGAGCGCGCCGATGCTCGGGCTCGCCGCGCGCAGGGAGCCGAGCGGCGATGCGGCCCGCATCGAGCTGAGCGAAGGCGACGCGCTGTCGCTGCCCGTGCCCGATTCGAGCTTCGACGTCGCGGTCTCCACGCAGGTCTACGAATACGTGGCCGACATCCCCGCCGCGCTCGCCGAGGCGCGCCGGGCGCTGCGGCCCGGCGGGCGGATCTTGATCCTCGATACCGACTGGGACTCGATCGTCTGGCGCTCGAGCGACGACGAGCGGATGGCGCGCGTGCTGAGCGCGTGGGACGAGCACCTCGCACACCGGGACCTGCCGCGCCACCTCCCACAGCTGCTCGACGAGGGCGGTTTCAAGCTGAGCAAGGCCCAGGTCGTGCCGATGCTCAACGTCGGCTATGACCGCGCCAGCTACAGCGCGGGCGTGCTCGGGCTGATCGCCGACTTCGTCATCGGGCGCCACGAGATCAGCGAGGAGTCGGCGCGCGCCTGGGCCGCCGACCTGAGCGGCCTCGGGCCGCACTACTTCTTCAGCCTCAGCCGCTACCTGTTCGTGGCGGAGGCACGCTGAGCGCGAGCTGCTCGTCCGGCCACTCGAGGTCGCGCCCGCAGTTCATGCACACCTGGTCGTGGACGGCGACCGTCTGGCCGCACTCCGGGCAGTCGCGCTTGGCTACCTCCGAGTCGCGCCGGTAGAGCCAGGCGGCGACCGTGCCGAACAGCGGCAGCACGAAGCCGATTGCGAACCACAGCCAGAAGCCGTTGCCGCGGCTCTTGGCGACGATGCCGGCGGACAGGCCCGTGCAGATGATCACGAAGACGTAGGCCACGCGCCCCCGATTTTGGCAGCTATGCCGCGCCTGTCAGAGGATCTTGATGGCCCAGACGATCGCCGCGATGGCCAGCACCACGACGACGACCCAGGCCACGACCGCGACGATGCCCAGAACGACCTTGAACAGGATCCAGGCCGCGACCAGGAGCACCAGTAGGGCCAGTGCCTTGCGGCCGAGATCTCCAGCGGCTTCACGCATGTATCAAGAGTAGTTCGGAGGTCGGCGGTTCACGGGTCATCGGTCATAGGTCACAGGATCTGTGGTGGGCGGGTTGGCACGTAGCGGTCGAGGCCGGGTAGCGGGACGGAGCACATGATCCAGCTGGGCCACCAGATCTGGAAGCCGAGGCCGCGCAAGCGTCTGAGGAGCCACCAGGCGATCGTCGTCGTGAAGACGCTGAGGTACTCGGGCCCGACAGACGCGGCCACGCGGTCGAGCGCGGCGAGCACCACCGGCACGAGCTCCGGTGGCGTGACCGCCACGGCCGGGCCGATCTCGCCGTCGCCGCTGACCCAGCAGAGCGAGGTGGCCTCGTGCGTGTCCGGGTCGATCGTGGCGAGGCAGGTGCGGTCGCGGCAGAAGAACTCGTGCAGCGCCGGGCGCTCGTGCCCGACCACGGAGGGCTCGAGCCGCTGCCACTCCGCCACCGCGCGGTCGGCCTTGAGCACGTGCACGGCGGTCTCCACCCGCTCGATCTCGTGCGAGCGCCGCTCGAGGTAGCGGTCGGTACGCTGGCGGATGTGCCAGTGCCCAACCACCGGCATGACGCCGAACTCCATGTAGAGGCCGAGATCGGTGGGCTCGCCGGTGGCCACCACCACGCGCCCGAGCTCGCGGGTCGGGTCGCCCGGCCAGACCTGCTCGAGCAGCGCGCGGCCGATCCCGCGGCCCTGGTGGCGCGGATCCACCATCAGCTCGGTGAGCTCCTCCATCGCGCCGAACGGGACGACGCGCGCGTAGCCCACCGGCTCGCCGCCGCGCTCACAGATGCGGTAGCGCGCGCCGGGGCGCGCGCCGAGGAACTCGATCAGCCGCTTGTGGCGGCGCCAGCTCGCGCGCGTCTGGCCGGCGGTGGGCTGGCGGCCTGGCGGTAGTACGCCGCGCTTCACCGCGGCGTCGTAGATCGCCCGTTCTGACAGCGCGAAGGTGGCCTCGAGGTCGGCACTGCCCCCGTCGCGGAACGTGGCATCTGCCGGCGCCGTGGTCAGGCCGAGTCCTCTCGGTCCCCGGGCGGCTGAGGGGTCTCGAGGTAGCCCTTGAGCGAGGGCGGATGGCCGAGCTGCCCGAGCTCGGCGGAGGCGCGGCCGAAGAAGAGCCCGACGGTCCAGTCCGCGATCAGCCTGGTGCGCCGCCCCACGCCTGGCATCGCGAGCACGTGGTAGGTGCGCGCGGCCCACCAGGCGGCGAAGCCGCGCAGCCGGAGCCCCAGCATCACGGCCACTGCCTTGTGGCGCCCGAGGTCGGCGAACACGCCGAGCGTCTTGTAGCGGAAGGGCTTCACCGTGCCGTTGGCGAGGGCCGCCGCGATGTTCTCCCCCGCGAGCTTTCCCTGTCTCAGCGCGTGCTGCGCGGTGGGCGGGCAGGGCTTCTCGCCCTTGGCGGCCGGGTCGGGCACCGCCGCGGCGTCGCCCACGGCCCAGACGTTGTCGAAGCCGTGCACGCGCAGCGTCTCGTCCGTCTCGATGCGGCCGCCCCTGTCGAGCGGCAGGCCGAGCTCCGCGACCACCGGCGCCGGCTTCACGCCGGCGGTCCAGCACACCAGCCGGCACGGGATCAGCTCGCCGGTGGACAGCGTTACCGAGTCCTCCTCGATGGAGTCGACGCGCGTGCTCGTGCGGATGTCGAGGCCGCGGCCGCGCAGCTCGCGCGCCGCGAACTCGGCGAGGCTGGGCGGCGTCTCCTGCATCACCCGGTCGAGCGCCTCGACCAGGATCCAGCGCGTGCCCTGGAGCCGGGAGCGCGGGTAGCGCTCGATCACGTCCGCCACGTAGTCCTGCAGCTCGGCGATGCCCTCGAGCCCGGCGTAGCCGGCACCGACGAACACGAAGCTCAGGTACTGGGCGCGCGCCTCGGGATCCTCGATTGTCTCGGCGATCTCGAGGTTGAGCAGGGCGCGGTTGCGCAGCTCGATCGCCTCGGAAATCGTCTTGAAGCCCAGTCCGTGCTCGGCCAGGCCAGGGATCGGCATCACGCGCGACACCGAGCCGAGCGCCACCAGCAGCTGGTCGTAGCGCAGCGTCTCCTCGCGCCCGTCGATGCTGTTCACGTAGAGCTCGCCGGCCGCAGGGTCGGCGCCAGTTACGTGGCCGAGGTGGATCTCGGTGGTCTTCAGCTCCTCGCGCAGCGGCACGACGACGTGCCGCGGCTCGAGCGTCCCGGCGGCCGCGCCCGGCAGCAGTGGCGTGTAGAGCATGAAGTTGACGTCGCTGACGATCGTCAGCTGCGCGCTCTGTGCGGGGAGCACGCGCTCCAGTCGCCGCGCCGCGTAGAGGCCGCCGAAGCCGCCGCCGGCTATGACGACGTGCCAAGCCATGACCCGGCAGGCTATCCCGCCGGGAGCCGCCGCTCCTCTACGGGCTCGTCGGGCTGTCGCTGTCGGCCGGCCCCGACGGCGTGAAGCCCTGCACCTGCACCGGCTCGTGGGCGCCGATCGGCTGGCTCGCGGGGTCGGTGGGCTGGGTCGCGTGACCTGACGGCGTGTCGGCCGCGGACGGCGGCGGTGGGCTGTCCGCGAACGTGCCCTTCTCCCCGCCGGTTGTGGCGGGCAGGGCGGTGGAGCCCGCGGCCTCGGTGCTCCGGCCGCCGCTCGTGTGCTTCGCCGTGGAGTGGTGGCGGTGGTGCTTGGTCGTGGTCGTCGCGGCCCTCGCGAGGTGGCGGTCGACGGCCGCCGTGGACTGGGCCGTGCTCGCCGGCAGGGCCACCGGCGCGGCCTGGGCCTGCGCCGCCGGGGCCGCGTGAGGACGATGGTGGGTCGAGGAGCGGTGCAGGTCGGCCGCGCCCGCCGCGACGAGCGTCGCGGTGGCCACGGCCACCGCGGCCTTCGCGCCCACGGCGCCGAGCGTGGCGCTGATCGCGCCGCCCGCCGCTCCGCTGGTCGCGCCGGCGGCGCCACCGGTTGCGCCCGCGCTTGCGGCGCCGCTGCCTGCCGCCGCACCCGCGCCGAAGCGGCTCAGCAGCGCCTTGACGAGGGCGGCGGGCGCCAGCGGCAGGAAGGCCGCGGCCGCCGCGCGCCGGGAAACTCCGAGCTCGGCCTGGTAGGTGCCGCACAGCTCGCAGTGGCGCGCGTGCCGCCGCGCGGGCCCGCTCAGCCGCGCGAACCCCTCGGAGGCGTGGCGCAGCTCGACGTGCACGACTTCGCAGCTCAGCAGCCGCCCCTGAGCCGCCTCGGCCAGCGACACTCGCGCCCGCACGAGCAGCGACTTGACGCCGGGCACGCTCCTCTCCATCGCCCCCGCGATCTGCTCGTAGGAGAGCCCGTCGATCTCCCGCATGAGCAGCGCCGTGCGCTGGGTCTCGGGCAGCTCGCGCACGTCGCCGACTATCTGGCGCAGGTCCTCGCGCATGTGCACGGCCTCGACCGTGCTCGACGCGGCGGCGATGTCCATCTCCTCCACCCCGCCGTCGGTGGCCGGGCGGCGCTTGCCGAGGTGCTTGAGGCACATGTTCCGCGCGATCCGGTAGAGCCAGGGGCGAACGAGGATCTCGCGCTCGTCGGCAACGATCGCGCGGTAGGAGGCGGCGAACACCTCCTGGAGCACGTCCTCGGCGTCCTCGCGCGAGCGCAGCATGTGGCGGCAGAAGGCGAGCAGGCGCGAGCGGTAGCGCTGGACGAGCGCCTCGAAGGCGGCCTCGTGGCCGGCGCGGATCAGGTCGATCAGCTTCTCGTCCGACTGCAGGCGAAGGAAGGGCGCGCGGGCGCCGATCGCGGTGATCTTGGCGGGCTGGCTTAGGACCGACGCTTCCATCGCTCTCCCTCGCTCCCGCGCCTCCGGCGGCGCGGCTGCACGCGTAAGAACCCTAAAGCGCCGTCGAAGGTTGCGGTAGTCCCCGGACGGACTGCTGGAGGGCCTCGCGGAGCGCCGGCCGCATGGGCTCGTCGAGACGCCTGCGCACCCGCCAGGCCGCTCCGGCGAAGGCGTGGTTGGCCACCGTGGCGAAGCCCTCCTCGTCGCTTCGCAGGGCCAGCAGCAGGTGGGCGATGCGGTCGGATGGAGGCAGGTCGTTGTCGCTCACGCGCACACAGAAGGCGTGCGCGCGGCGGTCGGGCGTGACGAGCAGGGCGCCGCCCTCGCCCAGCAGCCAGACGCCGAGCCGGCCGCGCTCGAGCACGAGGCCGGTGTCGCGCTGGAGCGCGCGGGCGTCGTGGCCGAGCAGGTCGCCGAGGAAGCCCTGCGCCAGCGCCTCGCCGCCCTCATTGCGCGGGCCCTTGGGGCGGACCACGCTCGCTCCCCTGAACGCGTACAGCTCGGGGATGATCCAGGCGTGCACCGCCGCCACGAAGGCGACGGGGAAGGCCAGCACGTTGAGATACATCAGTCCGGCCGCCGCGAGCAGGAACGGCACCACGTGCGCGCTGGTGAAGAGCATCCAGAGACGCCCGCGTCGGATCAGCGACGCCGCGTCCTCACGCGAACGCCACGGCACCGAGGCGAGCTCGGGGAGCGGCGCGGAGGCTGCCTCCACCGGACTCAGCCGCCGGAGATCGGGCGGCGCATGATCACGAGCTCGGCGTCCCTCGGCAGCTCGCGCACCTGCGTCGCGCGCCCCTCGCCCTCGCTCACCACAGCGATGTAGCCCTCGTCGAGCTCGCGCCGGAAGGCCTCGACGGCGGCCTCGTAAGCACGCTCGTCCAGGTCGGTCCAGTCGGCGAGCGTCGAGTGCCCGCTGGAGTCCATGCGAATCAGTCGGCCCATCGGAGAACCTCCTGTCGGGATCTACTCCCGATGATACGCCCGGATCAGGCAGGCTCGGCCAGGCTTGCGGGCAGCGTTCGCGGCCGGAACGCGAGCACGCCCAGCACTCCGGCGAGCGGCAGCGCCCAGGCGAGGTAGAAGTGGTTCAGCTCCGCCGCGCTCGCGCCGCCTCCGGCCAGCGCGATCGTCACGCCGATCAGCAGCGTCGCGGCCACCGTGACGAGCGGCGCCCCACGGCGGCGCAGCCCCTCCCACGCCGCCAGCGCCATCAGGAACGGCAGGTGGTAGTAGCTGTTGGTGAGCGGGTCGAGCAGACAGCGCAAGAGCAGGACGAGCGCGAGCAGGAGCAGCGCGTCTTCCGGCTCCGCGTCGGCTCGCCGGTAGCGCCACCACAGCGCGGCGAGCCCGAAGCCGAGGGCCAGGATCAGCGGGTGGGTGAGCCCGCCAAGGCCCATCGAGAGCGCGCGCGACGAGGTGGCCGCGCCGCTCGGCCCGACCGTCACCTGCGCGTCGCTCGCGAACGGGAACCAGATGTTGGTGGGCAGCACCGAGCCGCCCACCACGCCCGCGCCGTGGTTGAGCTGGATGAAGCGGTGGAGGTCGCCGAGAGCGACGGGCGCTATCAGCAGGACCGCGGTGGCGCCCGTGGCGAGCGCGAGGCGCCGGCGCTCGCCCCAGTCGCCGGCCGCGGCCAGCACCGGCAGGATCGCGAGCAACGCCCACTGCTTGGTGGCGAAGGCGCCGCCGAGCAGTAGGCCGGCGAGCAGCGGGCGCCGGCGCCCGGCCGCGAGCACCGCCGCCACCGCAAGCGCCGCGGCGAGGATCTCCTCGGGGTGCCCGTAGCGCAGGGCGCGCGTGGTGAGCGGGTTGACCGCCACCAGCACCGGCACGAGCGCGACGGTGAGCGCCGGGCGGCGCAGCTCGCGCAGGCGGCCGAACAGGTAGACGGCGAGCAGCCCCGCGGCGAGCAGGCACGGGAAGGCGCCGAAGCGGTAGAGGTCGAGCTGCGTGCCGGGCGAGAGCTGCAGCCCGAGTGCGGCGAAGGGAGCGCGCAGGACCAGTGAGAGCGGGCCCATGACGGGCTGGGTTGCGACGAACTGATGCAGCTGCCCGTGCGCGAGCGCGCGGATCGGAGCCGCGGCGCAGTCGCAGAGCGTGGGCGTCGGCCCGACGTAGTCGACGCCGAGCGGCGAGCGCACGGCCAGCAGCGCCGCCAGCGCGCAGGCGGCGAGCAGAAGGGCGGCGGAGATCGCGAGATCCCGCCGGGCGGGGCTGAGCACTTTGTCGAGCACGGCGTGCGGAGGGGTTTCCCCCGTTATCGGCCCGCGCGCGCCGCTACCTGAGTTGGATCAGGCGCCGATCTTCTCGCGGATCAGCCGCTGCACTTCCTTGCCGTCCGCGCGGCCCTTCGTGTCGCGCATGATCGCGCCCATCAGCGCTCCGATCGCCTTCTGGTTGCCGGATTTGATCTGCTCGACGGCCTCCGGGTCGGCATCGATGGCGCTCTGCACGATCGAGTCGAGCTCGCCGCTGTCGTCGAGCGCCGCAAGCCCCTTCTCCTCGACGATCCGCTGCGGGTCACCGCCGCCCTCGACGAGCGTGTCGAGCACGGTCATCGCGGCCGAGCGCGAGACGGTCTTGCCCTCCACCATGCCTACCAGCTGCGCGAGCGCCGCCGGCGTGACCTTCGACTCCGCCGGGTCCGCCTCGCCGATCCTCTGTACGAGCTCGTTGCGCACCCAGTTGGCGAGCGTGCGCGCGTCCCCGGAGTCGGCGGCCAGCGCCTCCTCGAAGTAGTCGCCGAGCTCGGTGCGGAAGGCGAGCATGCGCGCCGTCTCCTCGGGCAGGCCGAGCTCGCCCTCGAAGCGCTGCGCGCGCTCGGCCGGCAGCTCGGGGATCGCACCGCGGGCGCGCTCGAGCATCCCCTCGGTCGGCACGACCGGCACGAGGTCCGGCTCGGGGAAGTAGCGGTAGTCGTGCGCCTCCTCCTTCGAGCGCAGCGAGCTGAGCGAGCCCGACTGCGGGTCGAAGTGGAGCGTCTCCTGCTGGACGAGCCCGCCGTCGCGCAGGATTCCCTGCTGGCGTGCGATCTCGGCCTCGATCCCGCGCTCCAGGAAGCGGAACGAGTTCATGTTCTTCAGCTCGGTCTTGGTGCCGAGCTTGTCGCTGCCGACCTCGCGGACGGACACGTTGGCATCGATCCGCAGCGAGCCCTCGTCCATGTTCACGTCGGACACGCCCAGTCGCCGCAGCGTCGCGCGCAGCAGCCTCCCCCACTCCGCCGCGTCGGCCGCCGAGCGCAGGTCCGGCTCGCTCACGATCTCGACGAGCGGCGTGCCGCCGCGGTTGAAGTCGACGACACTCGCCTCCGAGCCGTGGATGCGACCGCTCGAGCTGGAGTGGACGAGCTTGGCGGCATCCTCCTCGAGGTGCACGCGGTGGATACGCACGTCGCCCAGTGTGCCGCCCGAGCAGAGCGGGATGTCGTACTGCGAGATCTGGTAGCCCTTCGGCAGGTCGGGATAGAAGTAGTTCTTACGGTGGAAGATCGAGTACGGCGCGATCTTGCAGTGCAGCGCGAGTCCGATCATCAGGCCGAAGTGCACGGCTTCCGCGTTGAGCGTCGGCAGCGTGCCCGGGTGGCCGAGGCAGACCGGGCAGGTGTGCGTGTTCGGCGGCTCGCCGAACGACAACGCGCAGCCGCAGAACATCTTCGTGCGCGTGTTGAGCTGCACGTGGATCTCGAGGCCGATGACCGGCTCGTAGTGGATGTCAGCCACGTGCCGGGCTCCCGTCGAAGCCGATGGCGAGCTCGAGCGCGTAGGCCGAGTCGAGGATCTGGTTCTCGCTGAACGCCGGACCCGCCAGCTGGAGACCGACCGGCAGCCCCTCAGACAGGCCGACCGGGATCGACACGGCCGGAATGCCGGCGAGCGACATCGGCACCGTGAAGTAGTCGGAGAGGTACATCGCCAGCGGGTTGTCCGTGCGCTCGCCGAGCTTGAACGCGACCGTCGGCGAGGTCGGCGTGATCACGAGGTCGACCTTGTCGAACGCCTCCCGGAAGTCGTCGGCGATCTTCGTCCGCACGCGCTGGGCGCGGCCGTAGTAGGCGTCGTAGTAGCCGGACGAGAGCGCGTAGGTGCCGAGCATGATGCGGCGCTTGACCTCGGCGCCGAAGCCGTCGTGGCGGGTCTCCTCGTAAAGCGCCGTCAGGTCGCCGGCCGCGCTGCGCTTGCCGAAGCGCACGCCGTCGTAGCGGGCGAGGTTGGCGCTCGCCTCGGCCGGCGCGAGCACGTAGTACGCGGACAACCCGTAGGAGGCGTGCGGCAGCTCGATCTCCTGCACCGAGCCGCCGAGCTCCTCGATCTTCGCGATCGCCGCGCGGCAGGCGTCGACCACGCCCGGCTCGACGCCCTCCTCCTCGAGACCCCACACGCCGAAGCGCACGCCGTCGAGGCTCGTGGACGTGGGCAGCTCGACGTGGTGCGGGTAGTCGAGTGAGGTGGAGTCGCACTTGTCGCGCCCGATCATGTGGCGGAACAGCAGCGCGGCGTCGGTGACGTCGCGGGTGAGCGGCCCGCACTGGTCGAGCGACGAGGCGAAGGCGATCATCCCGTAGCGCGAAACCGCGCCGTAGGTGGGCTTGAGCCCGACGATGCCGCACAGCGAGGCCGGTTGGCGGATCGAGCCGCCGGTGTCCGTGCCGATCGCCCAGGGAGCGTTGCCGGCCGCCACCGCCGCGGCCGAGCCGCCGCTCGAGCCGCCCGGCACGCGCTCGGTGTCCCACGGGTTGCGCACCGGGCCGAAGCCGGAGTTCTCGTTGGACGAGCCCATCGCGAACTCGTCCATGTTGGTCTTGCCGAGCACGGGCGCGCCCGCGGCGCTCAGCCGCTCCACCGCGGTGGCGGTGTAGGGCGGCCGGTAGCCCTCGAGGATGCGCGAGGCGGCCATGCTCGGCACGCCCTCGACGCAGAAGAGGTCCTTCACCCCCAGCGGTACGCCGCCGAGCGCGGCCTCGCGGGCGCCGTTCGACGGCCTCGAGTCGGCAACCCAGAGGTAGGAGCCGAGCTTGTCGGCCGCGGCACGCTGGCGGTAGAAGTCGAACACCTCGTCGGCGCTCAGCTCGCCGAAGCGCACGCGCTCGGCGGTGACCGCCGCGCTGAGCTCGAGCAGCTCGCTCATCCGCCACCGGGGCTCGGCACGCGGAAGCCCTCGTCCGAGGCGTCGGGAGCGGGCTCGAGGATCGTCTCGCGCGGCCAGCTCGGCCGCGGCTCGTCGGGCCGCAGCACGTTCTCGAGCTCCACCACGTGTGAGGTCGGCACGACCCCGTCGAGGTCGAGCTGCGAGATGTTCTCGATGTGGTCGAGCACGGCGGACAGCTCGTTCGACATGCGCTCGACCTCTTCGTCGCTGAGCCTCAGCCGGGCGAGCCGCGCAACATGCAGCACCTGTTCGCGATCGATCATCCGACCGGCGATTGTAGGGTGACCGACGATTAGGATCCTCGCCGTGACCCCGGCGCGAGCGGAACGCGTAGTGGTCCTCACGTTGCGGGCGCTGGCCCTGACCTTCGCGGTGGTGGGGATCCTGTTCATTGCGACGCCCAATGGCGTGTTGGGGCGGCTCGACGACGTCGGCAACTGGATCGGGAGCTTCCACACCGCTCCGCAGAGCGACGAGAAGCTGTGGCTGGCGCTCGCGTTCGCCTACATGACGGTGATCACCGGCATCGCGCTGGTGGTGTCGCTGGACGTGGGCCGCTATCGGCCCTTCCTGCTCGTGCTCGCCGCCGGCAAGGCGGCCTCCTCGCTCGCGGCCGGCGCCTTCTTCGTCTTCGGCGATGACGTCTTCATCTACCTCCTCAACTTCCTGGTGGACGGCTCGCTCGTGTTGATCGTGATGAGCTGCTGGGTGATCTCGGCGCCGCTCGAGCGCCGCGTCGCGCCCACCTGAAGGGGCGCCCCGGGCCTGACGGCGTCGGAGCTGCGGATCCTCGGCGCGTTCGCCGAAGCGCTCCTGCCGGCCGGCGGACCGCTGCCCGGCGCGGCGGAGGTGGGCGTGGGCGAGCCGGTCTCCGGCTACCTCGCGGGCGGGCCGTCACAGGTGCGGCTGGTGGTGCGCGTCGGCCTGCGTGTGCTGCAGCTCAGCTCGTTCCCGCGGCGCTTCTCGCACCTGCCGGTCGAGCGCCGCTCGCGCCACCTGGAGAAGCTCGAGGCCAGCCGCATCGGTTTCGCGCGCGACCTCTTTCTGCTGTTCAAGACTCTCGCCGGGGTGAGCTACTCGCGCGACCCGCGCGTGCAGCAGGTGCTGGGCGTCGAGGCACGCTGTGAGGGCACGCCCTCGCCCTTGAAGCTCGACCCGGCGGCCATGCGCGCACCCGCGGACGTGGAGCGCTGCGACGTCGTGGTGGTGGGCTCGGGCGCGGCCGGGGCGTCGGTGGCGCGCGTGCTGAGCGAGGCCGGGCTGTCCGTGATAGTGGTCGAGGAGGGCGACCACTACGACGCCTCGAGCTACTCGCGCGACGTGTTCGAGTCGCTGCCCCGGCTCTACCGCGACTCGGGCCTGACGGTGGCCGAGGGGCGCCCCGCGATCCCGCTGCCGGTGGGGCGCTGCGTGGGCGGTACGACCGTGATCAACTCGGGCACCTGCTTCCGCGCGCCCGGCGACATCCTCATGACCTGGCGCGAGCAGCACGGGATCGACTGGGCCACCGAGCTCGACGAGGAGTTCGAGGCGGTGGAGCGTGCGCTGGACGTGACGCCCGTCGCGCAGGGCCGGGTTGGTCGCAATGCCGAGCTGTGCCGGATCGGGGCCGAGGCCCTCGGCGCCTCAAACCACGCGCTTGCCCGCAACGCGTCCGACGTGACCTGCTGCGGCTCGTGCCCCACCGGCTGCGCGATCGACGCCAAGCTCGCGATGCACGTGTCGGAGCTCCCGCGCGCGGTGGCGACGGGCGCGCTGATCAGGTCCGGCCAGCGCGTCACGCGCGTGCTCGTGAAGAACGGGCGCGCCGCCGGCGTCAGCTGCCGCGGCGGCTACGAGGTGCGCGCACGGGCGGTGGTGCTCGCCGCGGGCGCGCTGGGCACACCGGAGCTGCTGCTGCGCCAGGGGCTCGCGGACTCCTCCGGCGACGTCGGCCGGCACCTGCGCATCCACCCCGCCTGCTGGGTCGGCGGCCTCTACGACGAGCAGGTGCGCGGCTGGGACGGCGTGATGCAGAGCTGGGCGGTCGATGAGTGGAACGACCGCGGCCTGTTCCTCGAGGCCACCTTCAGCCCGCTGTCGTTCGGTGCGCACTGGCTGCGCGGCGCCGGGGCGCCCTACAAGGAGCGACTCCGGCATTTCGACCGGCTCGGCGTGATCGGCGTGCACCTGTCGGACCGCTCGGAGGGACGCGTCGCGCTCACGGGGGACCGCGCGCGGATCACCTACAAGCTCACCGACGACGACGCGGCCACGCTGCGCTTCGGCATCGCGCGCGCCGCCGAGGTGCACTTCGCGGCGGGCGCCAGCGAGGTCTACCCGCAGGTCGGGCGCGTGTCGGTGCTCCGGCCGGGCGAGGCGACCCGGCTCGTCGAGCAGGGCCGCTTCCGCCCCGGTGAGCTGCGGCTCGAGGGCTTCCACCCGATGGGCACGACGCGCATGGGGCGCGACCCGCGCAGCTCCGTCGTCGCGCCGTCGGGCGAGACCCATGACGTGCCCGGCCTTTACGTGGCCGACGGGGGCCTCTTCCCCACCTCGCTGCGGGTGAACCCGATGATCACGATCATGGCCGTGGCGCGCCGCATCGCGGCCGGGCTCGCGGACGAGCTCACGGCATCCGCGCGGCCCACTGCTCCGGCTCGATCCGAAGCGCGTTGATCACGTAGGAGATCGCCCGGTACCAGCCGGCGAGGATCAGCAGCTCGAGCAGCTGCTCGTCCGACCAGTGCGCGCTCAGGCCCTCCCAGAGCTCGTCCGAGACCATCGAGCCGGCGTGGAGCTCGTCGCAGAGGCGGATCACGAGCGCGTCGCTGCCGCTCCAGGGCGCGCTCTCGAGCGCGCTGTCGCGGATCTCCTCGCGCGTGAGCTCCTTGAAGATGGTCGCGTGCACGCCCCACTCGTAGGCGGCGCCGTTCAGCGCGGTGGTGCGCAGGATCACGAGCTCGCGTTCGCGCGGCGCGATGGTGCCGTGCGCCAGCAGCCCGGCGCTGAGCGGGCGCATGCGCGTGGCGAGGTCGAAGTTCACCGCCAGGGTGCGGAAGATCCTCAGCGGCTCGAGCCCGGAATCGGGCGGCATGAGCTTGTTCAGGTAGCGGTCCACGTCGGGCTCGTAGGGCGGCTCGATCGGCTTGATCCGGGCGGCTTGCGTGACGGTCGTCATGGCGTCTATCCTTTGCTTCGAATGCCGAAGCAAGGAATATAGCTTCTGAATCCGAAGCAGTCAAGCGGCCCTACCCCAGGGCGTCCCGTACGCGGGTCCACCACCGGCCGCCCGGTGATGGCCCTGCTCGACCTGCTCGGACGGCGCTGGACGCTGCGCATCCTCTGGGAGCTGCGCGACGGTGAGGCCGCCACCTTCCGGGAGCTCCAGCAGCGCTGCGGCGGCATGTCCTCGAGCGTGCTCGCGCAGCGGCTGGCGGAGCTCGGCGAGGCCGGCATCGTGACCGGCTCCGACGGCGGCGGCTACAGCCTCACCAGCGAGGGCCGCACGCTGATCCACGCACTCGCTCCGCTCGACACCTGGGCCAAGCGCTGGGCGGTACGCGCCGGTGCGACTAGCGCAGGTGAGCGGTCTCGTTGAAGTAGCGCAGGCGCCAGCGCCCGTCGGCGAAGCGCAGCAGGCGGGTGATCGCGGTGTTGTCGACCTCTAGGAAGGCGAACGGGCGGCTGCCCGTCACCTGGCGGCAGACCTCGGTGATCACGCCGCCGTGCAGCACGGCCGCGCCGGTGGTGCCGGGGCCGATCTCGTCGGCGACGTGGGCCAGGCCGCGCGCGACGCGCGCGCCGAAGTCCTCCATCTTCTCCGCCCCCGGGATCACGTCCCAGCGCTCCTCCCTGGCCATCTGGGCGATGATCGGGTCGCCGTTGGCGAGCCGGATGCGGAACTCGCCTCCCTCCCAGTCGCCGAGCATCACCTCGCGCAGGTCGATGACCACTTTCGGCTCGAGGCCGGTGCGCTCGGCCAGCGGCGCCGCCGTCTCGGCGGTGCGGCGCAGCGGCGTGACGAACAGGGCGCTGAGTGGCTCGCCCGCCAGCGCCGCCGCAACCTTCAGCGCCTGCTCGCGCCCCTCTGGCGCCAGCGGAGGGTCGCTCTGGCCCTCGAGCAGCTCGAACGGCTCGCCCGGTATCGCCGCGGCCGAGGCGCCGTGCCGGATCAGCAGCACCTGCGTCGCGTCGGGCGGCACGAAGAAGCCGCCTTGCGGATAGCTCTCGGGCATCGATGTGGGCACGTGGCGTCGGTCAGGCGGGGTCGGGCTTTGCCGCGCCGTCGGCGGCCGCCGCCTCGACCCCATCCTGCCAGGCGCTGCCGTCGCGCTCGGCCTTCCACGCGAGCGACGCGCCGATGCACAGCAGCCCCAGCGCCACGAAAGCCAGCCAGGGGCCCGACTTGAGCGTGGTCACCTGGTTGTCGCCGGGCTGCTGGACCATGCGGTAGAGCACGAGCAGGATGCCGAGGGCTGCGAGCAGCGCTGCCGCCGCGCTGGGCGTCAAGCCGCCGCCGTAGCGCCGCCCGGCCACACGCAGGACCGCCGCCACGGCGGCGCACAGGGCCGCGGCCAGCAGCACGATCAGCATCAGCCGGTCGATCGCCCCGTGCACCTGCCAGAGGTTCTTTTCCTGCGCCTGCGCCACGAGCTTGGCCTGGTCCTGCACGGTGCTCGGGATATCGCTGCCGAGCGGGCCGCCCGGTACCTGCACGTCGTGCTCGACCGCCCGTGCGGCGTTGCCGAGAATCGTGCTGTACCAGTCGATGGCGCTCACGAGCAGGAGCGCGAGGCCCGCAATCCAGGCGAGGGCGTCGCCCTTGGTGAGCCGCTCGAAGCTCACGCTCCGCTGCCCTCCTGGCCGGCGCGGGGCGCCGGCAGCTCGGTGATCGGCACCTGCGTGGGGTCAGCGGCGGTGCGGCGTTCGCCGCGCATCGCCGCGATGGCACTCACCAGCAGCAGGGTCGCCGCGGCGGTACCGAGCCAGACGCCGTAGGCGCGTCCGGTCGGGCCCGGGCCGAGATCGGGCGGCCAGATCAGCCTGACCGCCGCGAGGATCGACGCAAGAAAGGAGGCGAAGTTCGCGAACGCCGCGGCAGCGATCGGGACGGCGCCGGTGGAGTACGCCGTGGTCGAGACGAGTACCCAGACCCCGAGCGCACCGGCGATGAACAGGAAGACGTCGTCGACCGCCATGGACTGCCAGGCGGTGAAGGAGCCCGGCGCCTTGAACCACGGCGCCCACAGCAGTCCGATCAGGACGGCGCCGAACAGCCCCGCCGCCCAGTCCGCTCCCCTCAGCCTGCGCAGATCCACGGCCAGCAGGCTACCGCCGCTCGGCCACCCCGCGAGCCGCTAACTGCAACCCCGCGGCCTTCACCGTGTTCGACAGCAGCATCGCGATCGTCATCGGTCCCACGCCTCCCGGCACGGGGGTGATCGCGCCCGCGATGTCCTTGACGGCGTCGAAGTCCACATCGCCGACCAGGCCGTCGTCCGTGCGGTGAATCCCCACGTCGATGACGATCGCGCCCTCGCGGACCATGTCGCCGGTCACGATCTTCGGCACGCCGGCCGCCGCCACCAGCACCTCGGCACGGCGGCACACCGAAGCGAGGTCGCGCGTGCGCGAGTGGCACTGGGTGACCGTCGCGTTCGCCGCCAACAGCAGCGCGGCCACCGGCTTGCCGACGAGCTTCGAGCGTCCGATCACCACCGCCTCGGCGCCCGTGAGCTCGGCGCCCGCGACGCGCAGCAGCTCCATCACGCCCGCGGGCGTGCAGGGCACCAGGCCCTCGAGGCCCTGGAAGAGCCGCCCCGCGCTCAGCGGGGTGAGCCCGTCCACGTCCTTGAGCGGGTCGATCAGGGCGGTCATCACGTCGCCGTCGATCTGGTCCGGCACGGGCAGCTGGAGCAGGATCCCGCTGACGGAGTCGTCCTCGTTCAGCGAGGCGATCACCTCAAACAGCTCTTCCTGAGTGGTGTCCGCGGCCAGCTCGTGGTGGATCGATGCGATTCCCACCTCCTCGCTCGCCTTGCGCTTGTTCCTCACGTAGACGTGCGACGCGGGATCGTCGCCCACCAGGACTGTGGCCAAGCCGGGGCGCACGCCGTGCTCGGCCACGAAGGCCGCGACCTCGCCGGCCACCCGCGCGCGCACATCCGCGGCGACGGCCTTCCCATCGATCACTCGGGCGCTCATCGCACCGGGAACCGCTCAAGAAACGATTGCGCAAACCGAGTCTGCGAAGGACGCAGGGAGACCGGCGGGCGATAGCCCGCGGTCGACCGAGGACGCTCGCAGACGAAGGTTTGCAGCCTCATCGTTTCTTGAGCGGTGCGTAGTCGGCCATTAACTTGCGCTCGGAGCCGTCTTCGGCGAAGCGGACGACCACGATACCGCCCGTTTCGACGCCCACGACGACGCCCTCGCCGAACGAGGCGTGCACGACATCCTCGCCTAGCGAGAACGATGCGCCCGGCGTCGGCTCGGGGCGCGACACCGGCCCCGAGTCCCAGCTCGTCGAGAATGCGCGCGGCTTGCGCGACTCCTGCTGCTCGATGTCGGTGAGCTCGGCCGGGATCTCGTCGATGAAGCGCGAGGGCAGGTTCCAGTCGCGCTGCCCGTAGAGCGCGCGCATCCGCGCGTAGGACACGAACAGCTCGCGCTTGGCGCGCGTGATGCCGACGTAACAGAGCCGCCGCTCCTCCTCGAGGTCGCCCGACTCGACGGCGCGCGAATGCGGAAACACGCCCTCCTCGCAGCCGATGATGAAGACCACCGGGAACTCGAGGCCCTTGGCGTTGTGCAGGGTCATCAGGGTGACGGTGCCCTCGTCGTCGCGCAGCGCGTCCTGGTCCGAGAACAGCGCGATCTGCTGGAGGAACTCCTCGAGCGACGGCTCCTCGGCGGCCGAGTCGTACTCACGTGCCACGCCCACCAGTTCCTCGAGGTTCTCGATCCGTCCCTGCGCCTCGATCGTGCGCTCGGCCTCGAGCGCCTCCAGGTAGCCGGACTCGTTCAGGCTTTCCTGCAGGATGTCCCCGACCGGCGCCTCCGAGTCGAGCCGCTCGCGCAGCCGCTCCATGATCGACATGAAGCGGTGCACCGACTTGACGGCCGCCGCGCCGAGGCCCGGGACAGCATCGGGCGCGGCCGCCACGTCCCAGACCGGCTCGCCGAGCGTGTTGGCGTGCCCGACGATGCGCGCCTGCGTGGTGTCGCCGATGCCGCGCCGGGGCGAGTTGACCACGCGCTGGAACGCCACGACGTCGTGCGGGTTCACGAGCAGCGTGAGGTACGCCATCGCGTCCTTGATCTCGGCGCGCTCGTAGAACTTGGTGCCGCCGATCACCTGGTAGGGCAGCTTGTAGCGTGTGAGCATGTCCTCGAGCACGCGCGACTGCGCGTTCGTGCGGTAGAAGACCGCGACCTCGTCGCGCGAGCCGCCCTCGTCCACTATCCGCTCGATCTCGTTGACGACGAAGCGGGCCTCGGCGTGCTCGTCCTCGACCTCGCGCACGTGCACCGGGTCGCCCTGGCCGAGGTCGGTCCAGAGCGTCTTCGACTTGCGCGCGCGGTTGTTGGCCACCACGGCGTCGGCCGCCGAGAGAATCGTCTGGGTCGAGCGGTAGTTCTGCTCGAGCCGGATGACGGCGGCATCCTGGAAGTCGTCCTCGAACTCGAGGATGTTGCGGATGTCGGCCCCGCGGAAGGCGTAAATGGACTGATCCGGGTCGCCAACCACGCAGAGGTTGCGGTGATCGCCGGCCAGTAGCTGCAGCCAGCGGTACTGCGCGCGGTTGGTGTCCTGGTACTCGTCGACGAGCACCCAGCGGAACTGCTCGCGGTACTTCTGGAGCACCTCCGGGAAGAGCTCGAACAGGTTCACGCAGCGGAACAGCAGGTCGTCGAAGTCCATCGCGTTCATCGAGTGCGCCCGCTGCTCGTAGAGCTCGTAGACGTCGGCCGCGGTCTGCTCGAAGAACGAGCCAACCTTGATGCGGTAGCCCTCGGCGTCGATTAGCTGGTTCTTGGCGTCCGAGATCTGGCGCTTGATCGCGCGCGGCGCGAAGCGCTTGGGGTCGACGTCGAGCTCGTCCATGCACTGCTTGATCAGCCGCAGCGAGTCCGCCTCGTCGTAGATTGTGAAGCCGCGCGTGTAGCCGAGCCGCTCGCCCTCGGCGCGCAGCATGCGCACGCAGGCGGAGTGGAAGGTCATCACCCACATTGCCCGCGCGCGGCGCCCGACGAGCAGCTCCACGCGCTCGCGCATCTCCTGAGCGGCCTTGTTGGTGAACGTGATCGCGAGGATCTGGCCCGGCCGCGCGGCGCCCGTGTGGACGAGGTAGGCGATCCGCCGCGTGAGCACCGCCGTCTTGCCCGAGCCGGCGCCCGCCAGGATCAGCAGCGGCCCCTCGCCGTGCTGGACGGCCTCGCGCTGGGGCTCGTTGAGGCCCTCGAGCAGGGTCTCGGGTGCGGTGGTGGTGCTCACGTTCGAGACGATAGAGGTGCGAGCGGCTCGAATACCCTGCCCGCCGGTGGGGCTCTGTGACGACGTGCGGACGAGCTGCGCCGCGATCGCGGCGAACGCGCGCTGGGTGCGCATCCACCCCGACGTGGCCGAGGAGATCGAGCCCGGGTCGCCGCCCGTGCTCGACCCGGAACGTCACTACCTCGAGGGCACACGCGCCGAGGTTTGCACGTACATGCTCACGCTCGACGCGATCAACTTCGGCTCCGGCTGGTTCCCGACACTGCGCAAGCGCCCCGGCTGCTCGGGCTACTACACAATGGCCTGGGCGCTGGCCGACCACTTCCGGGCGCACGGCCCCTGGTCGCCCGAGGAGCTCGAGCTGCTCGACGGGCGGCGCGTGTCCGCGGTGCTCGAGCAGGAGCCGGGACACGAGCTGATGGAGCTCTACGCGGAGGCGCTGCGCGACCTCGGCCGCTTCCTCGCCGGACGCAGCGCGCTCGAGCTCGTGAATTCCGCCAAGGGGTCGGCCGAGGAGCTGGCCGTGTTGCTGGCGCGCGGGATGCCGTTCTTCGACGACCGCGGCTTCTTCAAGCGCGCCCAGATCGTGGCCAGCAACCTCGCGCTCGGCGGCGTCGCCGACTTCTGGGACCTCAATGAGCTGACGATCTTCGCCGACAACCTCGTGCCGCACGTGCTGCGCGTGGACGGGGTGCTGAGCTACGAGCCGGACCTCGGCGCCCGGATCGACCGCGAGGAGCTGCTGCCGCCGGGCGAGGAGGAGCGCGAGATCCGCGCCTGCGCGCTGCACGCCTGCGAGGCGATCGCGGCGCGGCTCGGCGTGCCGCCGCGCATCCTCGACGTCTGGCTCTGGAACCGCGGCCAGGAGCCGCGCTACAAGGCGCTCCCCCGCCACCGCACGCGCACGGTCTTCTACTGAGGGCCGCTCGTGAGCAGCGGCGCCTGGCGGTGGCCCGCGGGATCGATGCCGAAGAACTTGAACGGCAGCGCGGGCGCGATGCCCGGCGCCACCACCAGGGCGACCGGCAGCGTGGTGCCTGCGGGCGCGGGCGTGCTCAGGCTGAAGATCACGTAGTCGCCCGGGTGTGACATCTGCGCGATCGTGCACGGGCCGCCTCCGAACGCGCAGCCGGTGAACGAGTGCGCCTTGTCGGCGATCACCCCGAACGCCTTCACGGGGTAGTTGAAGGTGGCGGTGCCGTCGATCGCGTTCGGCACCTGCCTGTCGGTGACGAACGGCAGCGTGCCGGACGGTGCGTTGAGCGCGCCGAGCAGCTCGCCGAGCGTCGCATACGGTCTGCGGCTCGCGGCGGACGAGCAGGCCGATTGAATCGCCGTGCCGAGCGTGATGTTCGGCAGCCCAGGACCGCCGAGACGCTGCGCGTTCGCCAGGTCGGCGGGCTTGAAGTAGCTCGCGCAGGAGAACTTGCCGTGCCTCGTGACCACGTTGTCGCTCTCGGCCAGCTTGAGCTTGAGCTTGTAGCCCTTGGGCACCGCGCCGTGCTTGAGGTTGACGGTGAGCTTGCGGGCGGCGCGGCGGCGCGCGCTGCCGGTGCTCACCGCGCGAGAGCGGTTGGCGACGACAAGCACGCCGCGCACGCGGTCGCTGCGCTTCTGCTTGGCTACGACCCCATAGACCGTCACGTTCTTCGGCAGCGCGGCGCTGATGTGGGCGAGCGCGGCGGCGGCCGTCGCCTTGTGCGGCTTCTTCTTCTTCTTCTTGACCTTCACGAGGTCGAGCTCGAAGCCCGCCACGGTCACGTTGGCGGCGGCGGGCGACTTCAACCGCACAGGCGTGGTCGCGCCGGCCGGCTTCTTCGCCGCCCCAGCCGGGGCGGCCACGACGAGCATGGTCGCCAGCGCCAGCAGCAGCGCCCGCCGCATCAACCGCCCGCCGGGTCCTGCCCGGCGCCGCGGAGCGGCCTGACGTCGGCGGTCTGCTGCGGCTTGCGACCGGTGGCCTGCTCCATCTCGGCCTCGAGATCGCGGATGCGGTTGCTGAGCGCGCGGATGGCGTCGGCCACCGGGTCGGGCAGGTGCGCCCAGTCGGCGTCGGGGCCCTCGGGCTTCTTCCCGCTCACCTTCACCGGATGTCCGGGGTTGCCCACCACGGTGGAGTTCGGCGGCACGTCGTGGATCACAACCGAGTTGGCGCCGATCTTGGAACAGTCGCCCACGTTGATCGCGCCTAGCAGCTTGGCGCCGGAGCCCACCACCACGTCGCTGCCGACGGTGGGGTGGCGCTTGCCGCGCGCGAAGCCGGTGCCGCCGAGCGTTACGCCCTGGTAGAGCGTCACGTTGTCACCGATCTCCGCGGTCTCGCCGATCACGACGCCGGTGCCGTGGTCGATGAATAGTGCCTCGCCGATCTGCGCCGCCGGGTGGATCTCGATGTTCGTGACCGTGCGGGCGACGTTGGCGAGCACGCGTGGCAGCACCGGTACGTCCGACTCGTAGAGCGCGTGCGCGACGCGGTGCGTGAGCAGGGCGTGGACGCCGGGGTAGGTGAGCAGGATCTCCCAGCGGCCGATCCCGCGCGCGGCGGGGTCGCGCTCCTGGGCGGCGGTGAGGTCCTGGCGCAGCTCGCGCGCGACACGAGTGAGGGTGCGAAGCCCGAGCACGTCAGCTGGATTGTGTCGCAGCGGGCACGCGGGCGCACGCTTCGCAGTCGGGGCGGCGGCTCGTGGCCACGATCGTCTGCTCGAGTGTGCGGGCGTCGATCTGCACGAACCCGTCGAGCAGCGGCGACACCGCGCCGGTGAGCAGCTTGAGCGCCTCGAGCGCCTGCATCGATCCGACCAGCCCCGCCACCGGGCCGAGCACGCCGGCCTCGCGGCAGCTGGGCACGCCGCCGTCCTCGGGCTCGACCGGGAAAGCGCAGCGGTAGCAGGCGGACTCGCCCGGCTTGATCGCCATCACGAGGCCGTCGAAGCCGAGCACGCCGCCCTCCACGAGCGGCACGCCCATCGCGCAGCAGGCGTCGTTCACGGTGTAGCGGGTGCTGAAGCTGTCCGAGCAGTCCACC
Source organism: Thermoleophilaceae bacterium (assembly GCA_036494715.1). Classification (GTDB taxonomy): domain Bacteria; phylum Actinomycetota; class Thermoleophilia; order Solirubrobacterales; family Thermoleophilaceae; genus JAICJR01. The sequence goes on along the minus strand of DASXNY010000084.1, from coordinate 32,159 downwards.
ACGAGGTCGGCGCCCATCAGCATGGCCTCGGCGTTCATCCGGCCGAGCCGCGCCGGGTAGGGCTCGACGAGCGTGTCCGGGTTCATCAGCATCAGTTTGGCGGCGGCGCTCTCGGCCTTGTTCGCGCCCATGTCGGTCGTGAAGTGGATGGGTTGGCGCGGCAGGTTGGACAGCTCGACGCTGTCCTCGTCGACAACGCCGACCTCGCCGACCCCCGCGCCTACCAGGTAGGCGAGCACTGGGCTGCCGAGCGCGCCCGCGCCCACCACCATCACGCGCGCCGCCTTGAGGCGCGACTGGGCGGCGCCGCTCCACTCGGGCAGCACGAGCTGGCGGGAGTAGCGCTCGAGGTCCGTGTCGCTCAGCGTCATCCGCGTTTGACGATAGTCACGCTGGTTCCGTCCACCCGCACCGCGTGCCCTTCCTCGCGCGCCGAGCGCGGCACGCTCTCGAGCGGCTCGCCCGGATCGAGCAGCAGCGTGAGCTCGTCACCGGGCTCGAGCTGCTCGAGCGCCAGCTTGGCCTTCACCCAGTTGAGCGGGCAGAGCACGCCGGTGAGGTCCAGCGTCTCCCCGCCGCTCGTCACGGCGCGAAGAAGGGCGTGCTCACATAGCGCTCGCCCGAGTCCGGCAGCACGACGACGATCCGCTTGCCCTCGAACTCCGGCCGGGAGCCGAGCTGCACCGCCGCCCATATGGCAGCGCCTGCGGAGATGCCGGGCAGGACGCCCTCCCTGCGCGAGACGAGCCGCGCCGTGTCGAGCGCGTCCTCGTCGTCCACCGGCAGCACCTCATCGAGGATGTCGCGGTTGAGCACGGCGGGGATGAAGCCCGCGCCGATCCCCTGGATCTTGTGCGGGCCCGGCTGGCCGCCCGACAGCACCGCGGAGGACTTCGGCTCCACCGCGACCACGTAGAGCTCCTCGTTCAGCTCCTTGAGCCGCTCACCCGCGCCCGTGATCGTGCCGCCGGTCCCGACGCCCGCCACCAGCGCGTCCACCTTGCCGTCCGTGTCGCGCCAGATCTCCTCGGCCGTCGTGCGGCGGTGGATCTCCGGGTTGGCCGGGTTCGAGAACTGGTCGGGGATGAAGCAGTCGCCGCGCTCGTTGGCGATCTGCTCGGCAGCCTCCACCGCCTCGTTCATGCCGCCGAGCGACTCGGTGATCTCGACCTCGGCGCCGTAGAGGCGCAAGAGGCCCTCGCGCTCGCGGCTCATGCCCTGCGGCATCGTGAGGACCAGCTTGTAGCCCTTCGCCGCGCACACGAACGCGAGGGCGATGCCGGTGTTGCCCGAGGTGGCCTCGACGATCGTGGTCTTGCCCGGCTCGATCCGGCCCTCCGCCTCCGCCGCCTCGATCATCGAGACTCCGATCCTGTCCTTCACGCTGCCCGCCGGGTTGTAGGCCTCGAGCTTGCCGACGATCTCGGCCTTGCAGTCAGGCGCGATGCGCGTGAGCCGCACCATCGGCGTACCGCCGACGATGTCCGCCAGGTTGGCCGGTATGGAGGAGCTTTTGCTGCCCTTCGCCACCCCGGGCAGGCTATCCACTAGATCATCGTTGAGTCTGAAGGCGGCGGCGTGCCAGCCTGTACGCCGCGGCCAGCGGGGTCACCCCGGCGGCGTCCGCCTCGGCGAGCAGCGTGCGCATCGTTTGCTCGATCCCGGCCGCGCCGCGGCGCGCCTTCGCGGCCTCGTAGCCGTTCAGCTCGAGCGACACGTTGATGATCCCGCCGGCGTTGGCGATGAAATCGGGCGCATAGAGGATGCCCTCGGCCGCGAGGTCGTCGGCGAGGCCCTCGTGGGCGAGGATGTTGTTCGCCGCGCCGCACACCACGCGGCAGCGCAGCTTGTCGACGTTCACCTGGTCGATCACCCCGCCGAGCGCGCACGGCGCCAGCAGGTCCACCTCGGCGAGCATCGCGCTGGTCGGGTCGGTCCACTTGGCGCCCGGCAGCTTCTCGAGCGCCGCTCGGCGGGACTCGTCGATGTCAGCGACGAGCAGCTTGGCTCCCGCCTTCGCGAGACGCTTGGCGAGCTGCGAGCCTACGCGCCCCGCCCCCACCACCGCCACCGTGCGCCCGGACAGGTCCTTCGTGCCGAACGCCTCCTCGCAGCAGGCACGCATCGCGGCCTCGACGCCCATCGCCGTGTACGGGCTCGGGTCGCCGCTGCCGCCCCGTGCGCGGCCGAGGCCGGTCACGTACTTCGTCGCCTCGCCGATCACCGACATGTCCTTCGGCCCCGTGCCGACATCCTCGGCCGTGATGTAGCTGCCCTCGAGCACATTCACCGTGTCGGCGAAGTCGAGGAGCACGTCGCGCCGCGCGTTGCCCCTCGGCGGGCGGCCCGGCTCGAGGCAGATCACGCCCTTGCCGCCGCCGACGTTGAGCCCGCAGGCAGCGGTCTTGAAGGTCATCGCGCGCGAGAGTCGCAGCGCGTCGCGCGCGCCGTCCGCGCTCGACTCGTAGCGCCACATGCGGCAGCCCCCGAGGGCCGGGCCGAGCGCCGTCGAGTGGACCGCGACGATCGTGTAGACGCCGCTGCGGCGACCGCGGCGGATGACGAGCTCCTCGTGGTCGAGCGAGATGAGCGGCGTGTCCGGCACCCGAGGCATTCTGCTATCCCCGGGTCGGCCCGGCAGTCCGCCAGCCGTCAGATGTAATACATCGACGCGCCCGCGGCACGCGCCTCGCGCTCGGCCAGCTCGGCGATCGTGGCGCCGCCGAGCACGCCGCGGACGGCCTCGACCGCCTCTTCCCAGATCGGGCCGGCCTGCGGCGAGTCGGTGCCAAGCTCGCCCTCGAGCAGCTCAACGACCTCGAGCACGGTGACCTCCGCGGGCGGTCGCGCGAAGGTGTAGCCGCCGCGCACTCCGCGCTGGCTCTGCAGAATTCCGGCCCGGCGCAAGGTGGCGAACAGAGACTCGAGGAACTGGCCGGGGATGTTGCGTCGCTTGGCGATCTCCCCGATCGGCACCGGCGCGGAGCCTCCCGTGCGGGCGAGCTCGACAAGCGCGCTTACCGCATACGGCGACTTCGACGTTATGGCGAGCACTGCCGGGCGAGTCTAGGTTATGGCCATGACGCTGGCCGCCCGGGCACGGACGTGGGCAAGGCCGACACTGCGGCGACCCCCGATCGAGTCGCCGGAACCGGTCCTCAGGTTCGCGGCGCTGCGGCTGCTGCTGACCGTCACCGCGCTCGCGACGCTGGTGGTCACCAACACACCCTTCGAGGGCGAGCTGACGATCCTCGTGGCGGCGGTCGGGCTGCCCTGGGCCGTCGGCAACCTCGCGCTCGCCCAGCGCCGGCCCGATCTCGCGCTGAGCAGCTACGTCGCCGCCGGCGACCTGGCGCTGATCGCCGGCGTCGAGATCGTCACGCCCGAGACCTACGGTGCCGTGCGCTTCCTGGCGCTGTTCTTCATCGCCGCGCACGCCCAGTTCCAGGGCGCGGGCAGGGGGCTGATCATCGCCCTGGCCGGGTCTGGGGCGCTGGTCCTCATATCGGCGCTCGGAAGCCCGCCCGTACACGACGGCATGCTCGCCTTCTACGAGTCCATCTTCGTCGTGTCCGCCTGCGCGACGGCGCTCACTGCGGGCCAGATCCGCGCCGCCGAGACCACGGGCCGCCTCCGCGCCCGGCAGGTGTCGCGCCACATGATCGAGACCGAGGCCGAGATCCGCCGGCGGGTGGCCGAGTCGATCCACGACGGCCCGGTGCAGGAGCTCGTGTCGCTCGACATGATGCTCACGGCGCTCAGCACCGCAATTGCGCGAGGCGACCGCCAGGCATCCGACATGATCCTCGACGAGGCCCGCGCGGTCACCGAGCGCAACATCCAGGCGCTGCGCGACGAGATCGTCGGGCTCGGCCCCCACGCCTTCCGCGAGCTCTCGTTCGAGACGGCGATCACGGATTGCGTGCCGGTCTGGCGGCGGCGCTTCGGCCTCGACGTGCAGCTCGAGCTCGACCCCGTCAACCTCGCGCCGGAGATCAGCGGGCCGCTCTTCCAGATCGCGCAGGAGGCAGTGACGAACGCCGGCCGCCACGCCCAAGCGGACGGCGTGACCGTCTCGCTGCGCCGCGCGCACCCCGGGATCGAGCTGCGCGTGACCGACGACGGCAAGGGCTTCGGCGACCTCGCCCCGCTGATGGGCGACACCGCCGGCCACATTGGCCTCTCGAGCATGCGCGAGCGCGCCGAGATGGTCAACGGCTCGCTGACGATCGACAGCGGCGGCCGCGGCACCGTGGTGACGGTGCGGCTACCGCTGGACGGCGTCGAGAAGAATGGGGCTTAGATCCAGCCGCGCTCGGTCGCGACGAGAACCGCCTGTGCGCGGTCCACGGCGCCGAGCTTCGTGTACGTGTTGTGCAGGTGCGTGCGCACCGTGCTCGTCGAGAGGCTGAGCTCGAGCGCAATCTGCTTGTAGACCTTGCCCTCGGCGAGGCGCTTGAGCACGTCGACCTCGCGCGCCGACAGCGGGCACGGCTCGACGTTGCGGCGCTGGTTCGAGCCGGCGTACGGAAGCTCGAACATCACCGAGCGCAGCGCGTCCGGCCCGAGGCCGAGCGTGCGGCTGACCTTGAGCATCTGCGCGGGGTCCACCGGCTGCCCGTGCCCATAGTGGGCGAGCATGTCGGCGAGGCGGATGATCGCGGACTCGCCGTCGGCCTCGGCCGAGTGGTGGCGCTCGATCGCGGTGGCAAGACGGTTGGGCAGGCCCCAGCGGCGGGCGAGCACGCCGCCGACGAGGGCGTGGTCCACGCCGAGCTCACGGCGCTCGCGGTGGACGCGCTCCTCGGGGGTGCGCGCGTCACCGTGCACCTGGCCGGGATAGCCGGGGTAGGCGTGGATCAGGACGAGCTGGCCGATGTCGTGCAGCAGGGCGGAGACCAGCAGCTCGTCGCGGTCGTCGTAGCCGATCTCCTTCGCGAGCCGCTCGGCGGCGCGCTGGGTGGCCACGGCGTGAAGACGGAAACGCTCGGGCTGGGCGTCCCAGCCTGGGGTGCGCTCGAAGAAGTCGAAGACCGCGGTGCGCGAGGCGAGCGCCTCGACACCCGACGGGCGCAGCAGCTCGATCGCCTTCGGGATGCTCGTGATCTTGTTCTTCTTGGGCGACGGCGCGGCGTTGGCGATGCGCAGCACCGCGATCACGAGAGCTACGTCGGACTCGACGGCGGCGACCATGTCGCCGACCGAGCTGCGCTCCTCACGGGCGAGGCGAAGAAGACGGTTGCGCGACTCGACGAGAGCCGGGAAGGCCTCAAGTGCCTCGAACGCGGCGGTGAGCCTGCGGCCGTGACCCTCATTCGCGGTAGGGCGCGCCGCGGCCGGCTGCTGGCCTTGATGCGCGTTCTGACTGGTGGCTGCTTCCAAGATCTCTTTCTCCCACTAGCGCAGAGCCGGGACGGGTCGGCTGCCCTGCACACTGGCCTAATCGGCACGACTGGACAAAAGGTTGAGGCTGAATGACTAGCTTTTTTGGGGTATTTCGGCGCTAAATGCGTCCGTTTGCCCTCAAAAGAGCGTCATCGACCCGTGCAAGGGTCTCCTCGCGGCCGAGTGCGGCCACGGACTCGAAGATCCCCGGCGACACCGTGGATCCGCTGATCGCGACCCGCAGCGGCTGGAAGACCTTGTTCGGTTTATCGCCCGTTTCGTCCACTACTGAACGCAGTGAGGCCTCGATCGCCTCGGGCGTGAAGGGTTCCGTGCGCTCGAGCGCGTCGCGCGCCTTCGCGAGCCGCTCGGCCGCCCCGTCCCGCATGACCTTGCTCCAGGCCTTGTCGTCGGTGGGCTGGCGCTCCACAAGAAAGCCTGCAAGCGTCCAGAAGTCGTCCAGGGTCTGCATCTTCTCCTGGGCGATCTTCACCGCCTCGAGCGGCAGCTCGCGGCCCAGGCGCTCCTCGAGCGCCGCGTGCAGCTCCCCGAGCGGCAGCTCGCGCAGGTAGCGGCCGTTCATCCAGCGCAGCTTCTGCTCATCGAAGACCGCCGGGTTCTTCGACACCCGGTCGAGCGAGAAGCGCTCGATCAGCTCGTCGGTGGTGAAGAAGGTCGTGCTCTCGTCGTAGCCCCAGCCGAGCAGCGCGAGATAGTTGCGCACAGCGGCCGGCAGGTAGCCGCTGTCGCGCAGCTCCTGCACGCTGGCGGCGCCGTGGCGCTTCGACAGCTTCTTGCCGTCGGGGCCGTGCAGCAGCGGCAGGTGCGCGTACACCGGCGTGTCGGCGCCGAGCGCCTTCAGCACCAGCATCTGCCGCGGCGTGTTGGAGATGTGGTCCTCGCCGCGGATCACGTGCGTGATGCCCATGTCGTGGTCGTCCACGGCGACCGCGAAGTTGTAGAGCGGGCTGCCGTCCGAGCGCGCGATCACGAAGTCGGCGATGTCCTTGTGCTTGAAGGTGATGTCGCCGCGGATGAGGTCGGGCACCACCGTCTCGCCCTCATCCGGCACGCGCAGGCGGACGGCGCCCTCGTCGAAGTAGGCGTGCCCGTCCTCCACGAGGCGCGCGATCTCCTCCTTGTGGCGGCCGACGCGCTGGGTCTGGAAGTAGGGGCCCTCGTCGAAGTCGAGCTCGAGCCAGCGCAGCGCGTCGAGGATCTGCTCGATGTTCTCCGGGGTCGAGCGCTCGCGGTCGGTGTCCTCTATCCGCAGCACGAAGGTGCCGCCGTTACCGCGCGCGAGGAGCCAGTTGTACAGTGCGGCCCTCGCGCCCCCGACGTGCAGCGCCCCCGTCGGTGACGGCGCGAAACGGACTCTCATGGATTCGGACAACAACGTCACAGGATGCTAATCGGCGCCCACGTGTCGACGGCCGGCGGCCTCGTGGCCGCCCACGAACGCGGGGTCGAGCGCGACTGCAACGCGATCCAGGTCTTCAACCAGTCGCCGCGCATGTGGCGCCCCACAACCTGGAAGGACGACGACATCGCCGAGTTCCGGGCGCGCATGAAGGACGGCCCGATCAAGTCCGTCGTGATCCACGCGGTCTACCTGATCAACTGCGCGACGAAGGACAAGGAGATGCGCAAGAAGTCGCTCACCTCGCTGACGCACTCGCTGCGGATGGGCGACGCGATCGGCGCCGACGGCGTGGTGGTGCACCCCGGTTCACGCGTGAAGGAGCCGCTCGACGAGGCGCTCGACCGCGTGGCCGAGATGGTCAAGGAGGTGCTCGCCGAGTCCGACCGCTGCAAGCTCCTGCTGGAGGACACCGCCGGCGCGGGCGGTACTCTCGGTCGCTCGTTCGACGAGCTCTACTACCTCGTGGAGCAGAGCGGCGGCGACAAGCGCGTGGGTGTCTGTCTCGACTCCTGCCACATGCTCGCGAGCGGCTTCGACATCCGCGACGACGCGGGCCTAGGGGCTGTCGTGGACGACTTCGTGAAGCACCTCGGCAAGCGCCGGCTCGCCTGCGTCCACGTGAACGACTCCCAGGCGCCGCTCGGCTCGAACCGCGACCGCCATGCCCCGCTCGGCGACGGCGAGCTCGGCGAGAGCGGCTGCTCCGCGTTCCTGTCCGAGCCGCGCTTCGAACGGTTGCCCGCGCTCTTCGAGGGCCCGGGGGTGGAGGGGAAAGCTCCCGAGGCCGTCGACATCGCGCGCATGCGCGCGCTGCGCAAGAAGGGACTCGCGCGGCGAAAGCGGCGAGAGGCCGCGAAGAAGAAGGGCGAGTAGCCGCCGGGTAGGCTCCCCGCCAGGGTGTGCCGGGAAGTCTGGTCGGCGACACGTCCGACCATGCCCCCGCTCGCCACCTCCTCCTTCGACACCACCGTCCTGGTGCTGGGCGGCCTGCTCGTGCTCGGCGCGCTGCTGGCCGGGCGCGCGCACCGAAGCTTCCTCTCGCTCACCGCGGTGTTCGTGGTCGCCGGCTTCGTGCTCGGCCGCGGCGGCGCCGATGTCCTGCACTTCGACCCGCTCTCCGGCTTCGTCAACGGCCTGGCCAGCGTCGCGCTGATCGTGATCCTGTTCCGCGACGGGCTCGAGGTCGAGGCGGAGATGCTCCAGCGCGCCTGGCACGCGCCGCTGCGCGCGCTGGCGATCGCGATGCCGCTCACGTGCGTGCTCGTGGCCGTCTTCGCCAAGCTCGTGACCGACCTCTCGTGGACGGAGTCCTTCCTGCTCGGCGCGCTGCTCTCCCCCACGGACCCGGTGCTGTCCTCGTCCGTCGTCACCAACCCGCGCGTGCCGCGCGTGATCCGCCACACGCTCAACCTCGAGTCCGGGCTCAACGACGGCCTGGCGCTCCCCGCCGTGCTGGCGTTCGCCGCCGCGCTCGACCCGACCGAGACGAACTTCGTCTGGTGGAAGTTCGTGCTCGAGGACATCGGCTTCGGACTGGCGGTGGGGATCGCGTTCGGCGCCCTGGCCGTGTTCCTCCTGCCGCGCTCGCGCGCGCTCGGCTACGAGGTCAGCCCGCGGCAGAAGTCGCTGTATGCGCTCGGGGTCGCGTTCGCGAGCTACGGGGTGGCCGTGAAGACGCCGCACGGCAACGGCTTCATCGCGGTCTTCGTCTGCGCGATCGTGCTCGGTATCGGGCGGCCGGACGTCCGCGAGAGCTTCGAGCGGCGCAGCGAGGAGCTGATCGAGATCATCAAGCTCGGGATCTTCGTGGTGTTCGGCTCGCTGCTCACGTTCTCCGCCCTGTTCAGCGACGGCTGGGCGGCGGTCGCGATCGTGGCGGCCACGCTGCTTCTGATCCGGCCGCTGTCGATCTTCGCGTCGCTGGCGGGCACGCCGCTGAGCAGAGCGGCGAAGGCCTTCATCGGCTGGTTCGGGCCGAAGGGCGTGGCCACGATGGCCTTCTCCCTGCTCGTGCTCGGCAAGAACGTCGAGCAGGGGCGGCGGATCTTCGACATCGCCGCGCTGGCCGTCATCACCTCGATCATCGCCCATGGCCTGACGGACCATCCGGGCGCGGAGTGGATGGCCCGCCAGGCCGAGGCGGAAGCGGAGGTGGCCGAGGCGGAGTGAGTCAGCGCCCGCGTGGCATCGTCCGGCCCCGTTACCTCGAGAGGAGGCGGCGCAGCCGGAGCTGGGCGCGCGGTTGGCGTGTTTCGTCCGCCGGCCGGGCGAAACGGCGCAGCTCTTCGCGTCGGGCCTCGACGAACAGACGTCGTGTGGTGGGGTCTTGGAGCATGCTTGCCACGGTACGCGTGGTCGCCCCCGGCGACATCGGGAATACGCCCCATCTTTGGGAGTGGGCATGCCTACCTTGGCTGGGCGGCCGGTCCTCCCCCGCTGCCCGGGGGGAATCCCGCACCTCAGGTCGGGGGTTGGCCAGCTAGGCGGGCCGCGCCCCCGGACGTAGCCTGCTCCCATGAACCCGCGCACCATCTACATCGAGTGCGACATCCCTCCGGGAATGACCTGCGCCGAGTACCGCCGCCTGCGCACCGCAGAGCGTCGCCGCCCGAGCCGGATCCACCGGATTCGCCTCCCCCACCCGCCCCGTTTCGCGCACTAACGGCTGCAAACCGTCGCCCGCCGGCGTCCTCGGGTCTCGCAATATCGACATATTGCTCCGACCCTGAGTCCTAGGCGGACTCGGTCTTCGCCGTTAGAGGACTACAGGTGGTCGCGGAGGTCGAACGCGCTGTCGAAGGCGTCGCTGTCCGGGTCGTCCGCGAAGAACTCAGGGTTCACGCAGTCGAACGCGTCGCCGTGGCCGTCGTAGGCCTTCTCCACGGTGAACTTGCAGCGCGAGATCGGCTGGCCGGTCATCTTCACGCCGCCGAAGCCGTGCCGGGTGCGCTGGGCCTCCTCGAAGACGCCGACGTCGATCTCGCCCCGGAACACCTTGTTCATGCAGCCCATGAAACGGCGGCCGGTGCGTTCGTCGTCGAAGAGGTAGAGGTAGGGACAGCCCGACTCGATGCATCCCGAGGGGTGAACGAGGCGGTCGCAGAAGGCGCAGCACTGCCTGCACTCATGTGCGGATGCGCTCTGACTGGTGGTCCCAGGCACCAAATCAGTGTAGCCGCGGTGGGGCTTCGCAGGCGGCTTTAAGCCGCCAACCGCACGCCGGTGAGCCCGGCCAGCTCCGCGCAGCAATCGCTGCTGGCGGACACCTTGTAGTCGGGTCCGAGGAGGAGCGAGCGCTCGCCGACGCGGAGCATCAGCTCGTGGTCGCCCCGGTTGTGGTGCACCACATCGCGCAGCTCCTCGAGGAAGTGCTCCGAGACGTCGACGGGGACGTGCAGCGTCAGCCGCTTGGGCGGCGCAGCCGCCATAGCCGCCGCTTCTCTCTTGGCGTCCTCCACCTCCTCGTGGGAGGGCTCGAACACCTCGACGTCCTGCACCACGAGCTTGGTCTCCCCCTGCTCCTTGTGGTCCACCCGCCCGCGCACGATCAGCACGGCGTCGCCCGTGATCTTGTCCTCGTTGGCCGCGTAGGCGGAGTTGAAGACCAGCATCTCAACCGACCCCTCGAGGTCGTCGAGCGTGGCGAACATCATCGGATCGCCCTTCTTGGTGCGGATCTTCTTCGACTCGGTGATCGTGCCGCCGACCGTGACCCACTCGCCGTCCTTCTTCTTCTCGAGCTCTGGGAGCGAGCACTCGACGCGCAGCCGCAGCGCCGCCCGCACCTCCTTGAGCGGATGGCTCGAGAGGAACAGGCCAAGCGTCTCCTTTTCCATCGCGCCGCGCTCGTTGCGGTCGTCCGGGACCATCGGCACGGGCGGGTGGAGCGGGCCGCCGAACGGCGAGGGCCCGGCGCCGCCCGAGGGACCGGCGGCCGGCTCGGGCTCCTCGAGGTCGAAGATCGAGCCCTGCCCGAGCAGCGCGTCCTGCTGCACCTTCTGCCCCGCGCCCTGGGCGTCGGACAGGATCTGGAGCATGCCGTTGCGCGTGGCCGCGGTCGAGTCGAGCGCGCCGCACTTGACCAGCGACTCGATCGCCTTCTTGTTGACCGCCCGGCCGTCGACCCGCTCGCAGAAGTCCCAGATCGAACGGAACGGCCCGCCCGACTCGCGCGCCGCCATGATCGCGTCCACCGCCGCCGCGCCCACGTTCTTGACCGCGTCGAGCCCGAAGCGGATGTTGCCCTCGACCACCACGAAGTCGTGCCCCGACTCGTTGACGTCGGGCGGCAGCACCTCGATGCCCATCTCCTCGCAGCGCGAGACGAAGAACGGCACCTTGTCCTTGGTCGACATGACCGACGAGATCAGCGCCGCCATGTACTCGGCCGGGTAGTTGGCCTTGAGCCAGGCGGTGCGGTAGGAGATCAGGCCGTAACAGGCCGCGTGCGACTTGTTGAACGAGTAGTCGGCCGCCGCCTCGTTGACCGCCCACAGCTCCTGGATCACCTGGTCGGTGGTGCCGGTGGCGCGGGCGCCGTCGAAGAACTCCTCCTTCATCGAGGCCATCTTGACCCGGTCCTTCTTGCCGATCGCCTTGCGCAGGTCGTCCGCGCGCGGGCCGCTGAAGCCGGCGATCGACTTGGCGATCTGCATCGACTGCTCCTGGTAGAGGACCACCGAGTAGGTGGACTCGGTGATCGGGCGCAGGCGCTCGTCGATGTAGGCGATCGCGTCCGGGTTGCGCTTGTTCCGCGCGTAGGTGTCGATGAAGCGCATCGCACCCGGCCGGTAGAGCGCGTTGAGGGCGACGAGGTCCTCGAACTCGGTCGGGCGGACCTTGCGCAGCGCCTCGCGCATGCCGTCGGACTCGAACTGGAACACGCCGACCGAGTCGCCGCGCGCGAGCATCTCGTAGGTCTTCGCATCGTCGAGCGGCAGGAGCGACATGTCCGGCCGCTCGTCGTCGGAGCGCTCGATGATGTCGAGCGCCGACTCGATCACGTCGAGGTTGCGCAGCCCGAGGAAGTCCATCTTGAGCAGGCCGATCTCCTCGATCGGCTTCATCGAGTACTGCGTGACGGTCTTGTACGCGCGCCCGCCCTCCTCGTCGACGGCGCCGCGCTCCTCCGCGAGCTGGAGCGGGACGATGTCGGTGAGCGGCCGGTCGGCGATCACCACCGCCGCGGCGTGGATCGAAGAGTTTCGCACCGTGCCCTCGAGCCCGCGCGCGACGTCCACGATCTCCTTAGCCACCGGGCTCTCGCCGTACTCACGCGCGAGCTCCTCGCCCGGCTTGAGGCAGTCCTCGAACGACGGCGACCGGCCCATGATCGGGTCGGGGATCAGCTTGGCGAGGCGGTCGCCCGCGCCGTAGTCGTGTCCGAGCACGCGCGCGGCGTCGCGGGTGGCCGCGCGCGGGAACATGCGGCCGAAGGTGATGATCTGCGCGACCGAGTCCTGGCCGTACTTGTCGGCCACATAACGGATCACGCGGTCGCGCCCCTTGACCGAGAAGTCGATGTCGATATCAGGCATCGACACGCGCTCGGCGTTGAGGAAGCGCTCGAACAGCAGGTCGTAGCGCAGCGGGTCGACGTCGGTGATGCGCAGCGAGTAGGACACGATCGAGCCCGCCGCCGAGCCGCGGCCGGGGCCGACCGCGATGCCGTTGTCCTTGGCGAACTTGACGAAGTCCCAGACGATCAGGAAGTACGCGTTGAAGCCCATCCGGTCGATCACCGCGAGCTCCATCTCCAGGCGCTCGACCGCCTCGGATGGCAGCGGGTCCCCATAGCGCTCGCGCAGGCCCGCCAGCGCCAGCTCGCGCAGGTAGGCGCCCTCGTCCTCGCCGTTCGGCGTCGGGTAGCGCGGGATGAGCATCTTGCCGAGCTCGATCTCGACGTCGCAGCGCTCCGCGATCTCGAGCGTCGACTCGATCGCGTCCGGCCAGGCGGCGAATGCGTCCGCCATCTCCTGGTTGTCCTTCAAATAGAACTCGTTGGTGTCGAAGCTGAGCTTGGGCTCGGCCAGCGTGGACTTGGTCTGCACGCACAGGAGCGCGGCGTGGTGGTGGTAGTCCTCGCGGCGCAGGTAGTGCACGTCCGCGGTGCCGACGAGCGGCCGGCCCAGCTCGCGCGCCACCCGCACGATCCCCTCGTTGGCCTTCGCCTGGTCGGCGATCCCGTTCTGCTGGACCTCGAAGTAGACGTTCTCGGGCGAGAAGATCTGCAGCAGGTCGTCCGCGTGCGAGCGCGCCTCGGCCGGGTTGTCCTCCACGAGCCGCCGGCAGAAGCGCGACTGCAGGCAGCCGGTGAGCACGATCACGTCCTTCGAGAAGCGCGACAGCAGGTCGAGGTCGACGTTGGCCTTGCCGCGCTTGTAGCCCTCGAGGAAGCCGCAGGAGCTGAGCTTGGTCAGGTTGCGGAAGCCCTCGTTGGTCGATGCGAGCAGCGTGAGGTGGTTGCGCTCGTAGCGCACCGCCTCGCTGCGGATGTCGTCCACGAGGTAGGCCTCGAGGCCGAGGATCGGCTTGATCCCCGCCTTCTTGCATGCCTTGTAGAGCTCGATCGAGCCGTTCATCACGCCGTGGTCGGTGAGCCCGAGCGCGGGCTGGCCGAACTCCGCCGCGCGGTCGACGAGGCCCTGGATCTTGCAGGCGCCGTCGAGCAGCGAGTACTCGGAGTGGACGTGGAGGTGGGCGACCGGGCTGGGCGGCATCGAGAGGCGATCTTAGGGTCGGGAGTGGACGGCAGGCCCAGGTCATAGGTCATGGGTCATAGGTCATAGGCGCTGTTTGCGTGATCCGTGTCCCGGGTCCGCGCGAATACCTGTCGATGGCCCGACTCGCAGCTATCGCCACGAGCGTGAGGCGCTCGTTCACGCCCTCCGAGTGGGTCCGGCTCGGAGGGCTGGGCGGCGCGGTCGCCCTGCTCCACGTCGCCGGCTGGGGGCTGGTCGTCTACTACGCGCCCTCTCACCCCGTGCTCGGCGGCCTCGCCACGCTCGCCTACACGTTCGGCCTCCGACACGCCTTCGACGCCGACCACATCTCGGCGATCGACAACACCACGCGCAAGTTCCTCCAGGAGGAGAAGCAGCCGCTCGCGACGGGCTTCTTCTTCTCGCTCGGCCACTCGACGGTGGTGTTCGCCCTCGCCACCGGCCTCGCCGTCGCCGCGCAGGCGGTGAACTCGGACATCCCGAGCTTCCAGGAATACGGCGGCTACGTCGGCGCGAGCGTGTCCGGCACCTTCCTCTGGATGATCGGGATCCTCAACCTGCTCGTGCTGCGCGACATCGTGCGCATCGCGCGCGGCCTGCGCTCGGGCAGCTTCGACGAGGACGAGCTCGAAGCGCGGCTGCTCGACCGCGGCCTGATGAACCGCTTCTTCATCGGGCGGGCGTCGCGGCTGATCCGCAAGAGCTGGCACATGTATCCGCTCGGCTTCCTGTTCGGGCTCGGCTTCGACACCGCCAGCGAGGTCGGGCTGCTCGCGATCACGGCCGGCGTCGCCACCGGGCACGTGCCGTTCCTCGCGATCGTCGCGCTGCCGATCCTGTTCGCCGCCGGCATGTCGCTGATGGACACGGCCGACGGCGTGTTCATGGCGAAGGCCTACGGCTGGGCCTTCTCGAGCCCCGTGCGCAAGGTCTTCTACAACATCACGGTCACCTCGCTGTCCGTGTTCGTCGCGCTCGCCGTCGGCACGGTCGAATTGCTCCAGGTGATGAGCGACCGGCTCGGCCTCGACGGCGGCTTCTGGTCGTGGCTCGGCTCGCTCGACTTCGAGATCCTCGGCTACCTGATCGTCGGCGTGTTCGTGGTCACCTGGGTGGCCGCCACGGCGATCTGGAAGCTGCGCCACATCGAGGAACGCTGGGCGCTCTCGAGCGCGCGAGTCGAGTGACCAGCTACTTCGCGGGCAGCGAGCCGGCGTAGTCCACGCCGCGTCGCACCCAGCGCTCGAGCTCGCGCTCCGAGCTCACACCCTCGACGTCGACCCGCAGCCACCCCCGCATCGAGCGCCCGCGCATCTCGAAGGGGTGAGCGTGCGTCTCCGCGACCAGTGCGTCGGTCTCGTCGGGGTCGACGCGCAGGAGCAACCCGCCCTGGCCGCTGGCGCTCAACGCCATGTTGCCGTCGATCAGGAACGCGAGGCCACCGAACATTTTCTTCTCGGTCAGACCGGGCTCGTTCGCAACGAGCGCACGGATCCGGTTGGCGAGCTCTTCGTCGTAAGCCATGCCGCGATTATCCAGCGCCTGTAGGGTTCGCGCGGTGGATGAAGGTCTGCCTGAGTCGTGGGAGGCACTTGCGCCCGGCACGCCGGTCTTCAGCTCGGACGGGGCGCGCCTCGGCGAGGTGAAGGAGGTGCTCGCCGTGCCGGAGGACGACATCTTCGAGGGGATCATCCTGGGGACCGAGCACGGCGACCGCTTCGCCGACTGGGAGGTGATCGGCTCGATCCACGAGCGCGGCGTCGACCTCAAGCTCGACTCCGCCTCGGCGAGCAACCTGCCCGAGCCGAAGCCGGCACCGGCCGCGATGGAGGTCGGCGCCGACGAGGTGTCCGAGTCGCGCGGCGCCTACAAGCGCGACATCTGGTGGAAGCGCTTCTGGAACCGCATCAGCGGCAACTACTGAGCCGGCCGGTCGATCAGGAAGCGCACGACGTTGAAGCCGCGGTGCTTCGCACGGCCGAGTAGCCGCGCACCCAGCTTGCGCGCGACGTTCTGCGAGGCGACGTTGTCGGGGTGCACGTCGACATAGATCCGCTCCAGCCCGTAGCGCTCGAAGCCGAGGTCCCGGCAGGCGCTTGCGGCCTCCGTGGCGTAGCCCTTGCCCCACTGCGATCTCGCGAAGCGGTAGCCGAGCTCGACATCGGGGCCCACGCCCTCGAGCGGGATCAGGCCGCAGTCCCCGAGCAGCTCGCCCGTCTCCGCGTCCGTCACGGCCCAGAACGTGAAGCCGTGATCGCGCTGGTAGCCCAGCATGCCCTCGAGCCGCTCACGGCTCTCCTCCGCCGTCGTGGTCGGGCCGATGCCCATATAGCGCCAGACGCGCGAGTCGGAGTAGATCCCATGCACCGCCGGGAGGTCGTCCTCGCGGAAGGTGCGGATCACAAGCCGCTCCGTGCGCGCTACCTCAGTCGTCGCCGGAAGTCACCTTGGCGGCCACAACCCCGCCGATAAGGACGAGTGCGACGATGCCCGCGGCGCCGATCTTGGTCCTGTTCTCGGCGAGCGACTGCTTCTTCTGGTGGATCGCCCGCCTCGCCATCCGCACGCCGATCTGCGTGACGATCCAGCCGACCAGTGCATGTCTCTTGTCTGTCATTCCTTACCGTCTACCCGGTTGCGGATCGCGTACGCCATCCTGGACTGGAGGCTCCATAGCTCGATGAAGCCCGGACTTGCCTGCTGGGAGAAAAGGCCGCCGGACTCGCCGAAGCCCGCCAGAGCCGGGTCGTACAGCGCGTTGGGCGACGAGCGCGCGACGGCGGTCGCCTTTCCCTTGTACAGGCGCATCGTAATGCTGCCGCTGACCTGCTCGCTGACCGCGTCCATGTAGGCGTTGAGGTCGCTCAGCAGCGGCTCGTACCAGAGCCCGGCATAGACCAGAAACGCCCACTGGTTGTCGAGCGCCGGCTTGAAGTTGTTCTGGTGAATCGTGCCGACGAGCTTCTCTAGCTCCTTGTGCGCGGTGAGGATGATCGCGGCCGCCGGCACCTCGTAGAGGTCGCGCACCTTGAGCCCGACGATGCGGTCCTCGATGTGGTCGACGATCCCGACGCCGTGCTTCGCGCCGAGCTCGCCGGCCCGCTCGAGCAGCTCCACGAGCCCGAGTCGCTCCCCGTTCAGCGCCACCGGCACGCCCTTGTCGAACTCCACCTTCACGTCCTCCGGCTCGTCCGGCGCGTCCTGCGGCTTGGTGACCAGCTCGAAGACGTCGTCGTGCGGCGGCTCCTCGATGTCCTCGATCGGGCCGCCCTCGGACGAGCGGCCCCAGAGGTTGTCGTCGATCGAGTAGGGCGTCGTCTCCGTGCCGCCCTTCACCGGGATGCCGTGCTCGCGCGCGTAGCGGATCTCCTCCTCGCGGCCCATCTGCCAGCCGCGCACCGGCGCGATGATCTTGAGCTCGGGCGCTAGCGCGACCACGGTGGACTCGATGCGCACCTGATCGTTGCCCTTGCCGGTGCAGCCGTGGGCGACGGTGTCGCAGCCCGCCTCGCGCGCCTTCTCCACCGCGATCTTCGCGATCAACGGCCGGCCGAGCGCCGTGAAGAGCGGGTAGCCGCCGCCGTAGAGGGCGTTGGCCTTGATCGCCGGCAGCACGTAGTCATGGGCGAACTCCTCGCGCGCGTCGACCACGAAGCAGTCGAGGGCGCCGAGGTCGAGCGCCTTTCCGCGGACCACATCGAAGTCCTCGCCGGGCTGGCCGAGGTTGACCGTGAGCGCCACCACCTCGGCCTCGTACTCGTCCTGGATCCACTTGAGCATCACGCTCGTGTCGAGGCCGCCCGAGTAGAGCAGGAGGACCCGCCCGACCTCGCCGGGGACGGCTTCGTAGGAAGCGGTTTTCGTGAGTGTGCGGCGCTCTACCTCGGCCATGGGGCGGAGAAGCTAACAGGCGGAGCGCGGAGTGCGGAAGTGCCGGGCGCGGACGCTCAGCGAATGCTGGCTGCGGCGGCCGCGGCCGCCTGGACCCGCGCGTACCTGAGCGCCGCCACGGCCTTGCGCGGTGAGATCGTGCCGAAGGTCGCGCACAGCACCCCGGTCGCGATCAGCAGGCCGCCGATCAGGTGCACCGCACCGGCGGTGAACCAGAAGCTCGTGATGCTCGCGACGTCGACGGGCTGGTCGGTGAGCGCCGGAAAGCCGTAGGCGAGCATCGCCACGCGCAGGCCGGCGCTGACGGGCGCGAACGGGATGATCCGCCCGGCGCTCTGCGCGGCCATCACGAGGATCGCCGTGTCGACCGTCAGCGGCAGGCCGACCGCCTCCATGAAGCAGATCATCGCCGCGAGCCGGATCACGCGGCTGAGTGCCTGCCAGCCGCCGACGCCGAGGATGAAGTGGCGCGGGGTGCGCAGGATCTCGCAGCCCTGACGCAGGTGCGCGGTGAGGCCGCGCGAACGCCTGCGCCCGAAGCGCACGAGGGCGAACAGCGCGACGGAGCACGCGGCGAGCGCCGCGGCCGTGACGAGCGGGTGCACCATCGCGAACGAGACGTCGAACTCCGGCAGCTCGTTGGCCGACACCGGCACCGGCAGGAAGCCGTGCGTGAGCGCCCAGATCAGGAGGCCCGCGCTCAGCACCATCTCGGGGAGCGCCTCGGGGCCGAAGCTGGCGATCAGCGTCGAGTAGCGCGCTTTCGGCAGCCGGCGGTGGACGAGGAAGAGCTTGAGGAAGTCGCCGCCGCGCGCGGGGATGATCGTGTTGACGCCCGCCCCGACGAGATAGGCGCCGGCGACGTCGCGGCCACGCAGCTCGGGCGAGTCCGGGTAGGCGGCGCGGAGGATGTTGAACCAGCCGCGCGTGCGCACCACCTGCGACAGCTCATAGAGGACGATCCCGACGAGGAGCCACCACGGGTTCAGGCTCACGGCTTTGTCGGCGAAGAGCAGCAGCGCTTGCTCCGCCGAGTGATAGATCGTTTCGACTCGGTCGATCAGGGCAGTTTCATCCTCTCATTGCCCTGTATCGCCCGCCAGCGCTCAGCCTAAAGCCTTAATTACGGCTTATTTACGCCAACCTCACGCTTCGTTAACGGCGGACTTTCACCCACCAGTCCAGATTCTTGGTCCCGAGCTTGGTCTTGACCGTCGCCTGGAACGTGAGCCGGATGCCCGCCGAACGCACTGGCCAGCGCACCACGTCCTTGTAGGTGCCGTTGAACGGGCAGGGGTCCGGCTTGGTGGGGATGCAGCCCGCGGTCGACACGACCTGGCCCTTGTAGATGAAGTGGTACTGGACCGTGCCCTTGAGGTTCTTGCCGCCGCTGCGCGCGACGATCTTCACGGGCCAGGCCTTGCGGGCCTTGGGCGTATGGGTGGGGACGGTCATCTTCGCCGACCAGCCGGCCGCGTCGGCACTCGCGCCGACGATGAGCGCGCAGCAGGCTGCGACCAAGAGGACGAAACGAACCACGCTTTTCATCGTAGAGGAGCGCTCGGCTCGGTCAGCCTTCGACCAGGATCAGCACGACGAGCCCGGCCGCGAGGACCGCGCCGCCGACACTGATCAGCAGCGTGACCGAGTGGCTCAGGTCGGAGAAGTCGCCCTCGCGCACCGCGCGGTCCACGCGCACGCGGCGCAGATGCCCGTAGACGAAGCAGACGAGCCCGATCAGCGCGAAGCCGACGCCGAGCAGCGTGTAGGGCCAGTCGTGCTTGGCCTTTGCGAGCTCAGGCGCGACGCGGGCGGAGCCCAGCCCTGCCGCGAGCGCGGTGATGCCGGTGCGCCACCAGGCGAGGTAGGTGCGCTCGTTCGCGAGCAGCGTGCGGCGCGTGTAGTCGCGCGGATCGATCGGCCGATCGGGGTCGTAGGGGCCGCCGCTCATGCCATCACGGCGGCCACCCGCCCGAGCGCATCCTCGATCTCCTCGCGCGTGACCGTGAGCGGCGGCTCGAAGCGGACCGCGTCGGGACCGGTCGCGTTGACCACCAGGCGCTGCTCGACGAGCAGCCGTGCGACGAGCTCGGGCGCGCCGTCGACGTCGAACGCCGCCATCAGCCCGCGCCCGCGCACGTTGCGCACGGGCAGGCGCTCGAGCCCGGCCAGCAGCAGCTCGCCCTTCACGCGCACGTCGTCGAGGAACGCCTCGTCCTGCACCACGTCGAGCACCGCGTGCGCCGCCGCGCACTGCACCGGGCCGCCGGCGAAGGTCGAGCCGTGGTCGCCCGGCTGGAGCGCGTCCGCGTACTCGGGCGAGGTGACGCAGGCGCCGATCGGCAGCCCGCCGCCGAGGCCCTTCGCGAGCGTCATCACGTCGGGCGTGACGCCCGTCTGCTCGTAGGCCCACAGCGTGCCGGTACGGCCCATGCCGCACTGCACCTCGTCGAACACGAGCAGCGCGCCGTGCCGGTCGCACGCCTCGCGCGCGGCCTCGAGCACCTCGACCGGGGTCGGGTGGATGCCCGACTCGCCCTGCACCGGCTCGATGAACACGGCGGCGGTCCGGTCGCTCACGGCGTCCGTCACGCCCACGGCATCGGCGCGCCCGGCCACCTTGAAGCCCGGCACGAGCGGCGCGAACGGCGCCTGCTTGGTCTCCTGCGGCGTGGCCGACAGCGAGCCGTAGGTGCGGCCGTGGAAGCCGTGCGTGAGCACGACGATCTCGCCGGCGGCCTTGTGCCGGCGCGCGAGCTTGATCGCGCACTCGTTGGCCTCCGCGCCCGAGTTGCAGAAGAACACCTTGCCGCCCAGCGAGCTCTCTCCCAGCCGCTGCGCCAGGCGCATCCCGGGCTCCGTGTAGAAGAGGTTCGACACGTGCACGAGGCGCCCGGCCTGCTCGCGGATCGCCTCGACCAGCGCCGGGTGGCAGTGGCCGATCTGCGCCACCGAGATGCCGGCGAGGAAGTCGAGGTACTCGTTGCCGTCTGCGTCCCACAGCCGGCAGCCCTCGCCGCGCACGAACTCGACGGGTTGGCGCACATAGGTGGGCATCACCCAGTCGCGCTCGAGAGCCTGGAGGTCGCTGAGGGTCATGGTCTCGACCGAAAGTTCCGCCGACCGCGGTCGAACTTGAGAGAGAGACCATCTACGGCCAAATCTTCGTTCCTATTCCTTGGTCGGTGAACAGCTCGAGTAGCAGCGAGTGGGGCAGTCGCCCGTCGATTATGTGCGCCGCCCCCACGCCGTCCTCGACCGCGCTCACGCAGGCCTCGAGCTTGGGCCGCATGCCACCGCTCACGCCCGAAAGCTTGGCGCGCACGTCGGCGGCGCTCGCCTCCGAGATGCGGCTCGTGGGCTCGGGCGGGTCCGCCAGCCAGCCCTCCACGTCCGTCAGGAAGATCACCTTGAACGCGCCCAGCGCGGCGGCGACGGCCGACGCGGCGGCGTCAGCGTTGACGTTGTAGGAGTTCCCCTCGAAGTCGGCGCCGACGGACGCGACGACGGGGATGTAGTCCTCGGCGATGTGGTTGAGCACGTTCACGTCGACCTTCTCGATCTCGCCGACGAAGCCGATGTCGCGCTCGCCGGCGGCGAGCTGCTTGCGCACGCGGAAGAGCGAGCCGTCGTCGCCGCAGAGGCCAACCGCCGGCTGGCCCTGGCGGTTGAGCAGCAGCACGATGTCCTTGTTCTGCTTTCCCACGAGCACCATCTTGGCCACCTCGACCGTGTCGGCGTCCGACACCCGCAGCCCCTCGACGAACTCGACCTTCATCCCGAGCCGCTCCATGTAGCGCGTGATCTCCGGGCCGCCGCCGTGCACCACCACCGGATTCATGCCGACGTACTTGAGCAGCACGACGTCGCGCGCGAACTCCTCCTTGAGCGCCGGGTCGGTCATCGCGGCGCCGCCGTACTTGATCACGATCGTGCGGCCGTGGAACTCCCTGATGTAGGGCAGCGCCTCGAGGATCGTGGCGATGTCGCGGGGCTGCGCGCTCATGTCGTGTAGGCCGAGTTGAAGTGCACGTACTCCTGCGAGAGGTCGCTGAAGTAGACCTCGGTCTCGCCGCCCTCGCCAGGCAGCGTGAGCGCGTACTCGACCTCGTCGCCCTGTACGGACGGCTCGAGCTCGCGCAGGTCGTCGATCACGGCCTCGCCGGCGCTCACCACGAGGCGACCCTCGATCTCGAGGTCGGCGATGAAGCCGTTGCCCGCCGGGTAGGCCATGCCGGCGGCCTGCAGGATGCGTCCGAAGTTGGGGTCGCCGCCGTGGAGCGCGGTCTTGACGAGCGGCGAGTTGGCGATCGCGCGCGCCACCGGCTCGACCACGTCCTGGCCGCCCCGCACCACGATCCGGCCGACGCGCTTCGCGCCCTCGCCGTCGGCCAGCATGTCGAGCGCGAGCTGGCGCAACGCGGCATCGAGTGCCTCGCCGAAGCGCAGCTCGTCGTCGGATTCCGGCTCGACGTTGACCCCGGACGCGCCGTTTGCGAGCGCGAACACGGTGTCGCTCGTGGAGAGCTGGCCGTCGACGCTGATGCGGTCGAACGAGCGCTTGACGGTGACGCCGGTGAGCAGGTCGAGCGTCTCGGCGGACATGGCGGCATCGGTCTGCACGAAGCAGAACATCGTGGCGAAGCGCGGCGAGATCATGCCCGCGCCCTTCACCTGGGCCGACAGCCGCGCGCTGCCGCCCGAGAGCTCGACCTCGAGACAGGCGCGCTTGGGCGCGCGGTCGCTCGTGAGGATCGCCTGGGAGAAGTCGGCGGCGTCCGGGCCGAGCTGCTCCACGGCGGCGCGGACTCCGCTGAGCAGCGGCTCGCGCGGCAGCTCGGTGCCGATCACGCCGGTGGACGCCACGCCCACCTGCGCCGGCTCGATCCCGAGCAGCTCCGCCGCCAGCTCCTGCGTCGCGTGGGCGGTGTCGAGCCCCCGCTGCCCGTCGCCCACGTTCGAGCATGACGCGTTCGCCACCACGGCCCGCAGGCTGTCGAGGTCCGCCTCGCGCGAGGCGATCACCGGCGCGCCAACACGCGCATTGGTCGTGAACCGCGCCGCCGACACCGTGTCCGCGAGATCGGAGAACAGCACGCCCACATCGAGCCCCTCACGCTTGAGCCCAGCAGCCACGCCAGCAGCCCGAAAACCGGCAGGCAGAGCAGCCGAATCGAGCTCACGGACATGAGCAGGAGCCTCAACCCAGCGCGACCGGAAAAAGCCCTGCGGACTGCGGACTGTGGACTGTGGACTCATACGAGCCCCGCAGTCTCATCGAGACCCAGCATCAGGTTCAAATCCTGCACCGCCTGCCCGGCGGCCCCCTTCCAGAGGTTGTCGATCGCGGCGAACACGATCACCCGGCCGGGCGCGGGCTCGACGGTGGCGTGGATGCGGCACATGTTGGTGTCGCGCACATCGCGCACCCCGGGCGGCGACGAGGCCAGCTCGACGAACGGCTCGTCCGCGTAGGCCCGCTCGAACAGGCCACGCACCTCGTCGTTCGTCATGCCGTTGTCCGTGCTCACGTAGCAGCTCGCCAGCAGGCCCTGGTCGAGCGGTACGAGGTGCGGCGTGAAGGTGATCGGCGCGCCGTCGCCGAGCTCCTGCTCGAGCTCGGCGCGGTGGCGGTGGCCCTCGACCTTGTACGCGTTCACGTTCTCGTCGACCGACACGAAGTGTGTGGTGCCGGTGGCCTCCCGGCCCGCGCCCGACACCCCCGACTTGGCGTCCACGATCGCGTCGCGCATCAAGCCGCGCAGCGGTGCGAGCGCGAGGATCGCCGCCGTGGGATAGCAGCCGGGCGCGGCCACGAGCGACGCGTCGCGGATCGCGTCACGGTGCAGCTCGGTGAGGCCGTAGACCGCCTCCTCGAGCAGCTCCGGCGCGCCGTGCGGCTGGTAGTAGCTCTCGTAGCGGCCTTGCTCGAGCCGGAAGTCGGCCGATAGGTCGACCACCTTCAGGCCGCGCTCGCGCAGTGCCTTTACCGCCGGCGCGGACGCGCCGTGCGGGTACGCGACGAGCACGGCGTCCGCCGCCTCGGCCACGGCGTCCGCGTCGAACTCGCGCATGTCGAGCGGCACGCGGTAACGCGGGTAGAGCTCGTCGTGGCGCTTGTCGGCGTCGCTGCGCGCGGTGAGCAGCGTCAGCTCGAGCTCGGGATGGCGCTGGACGATCGCGGCGCAGAGCGCGCCGGCGAAGCCCGCCGCCCCGCAGACGGCGACCCTGGTTCCCGGCTCAGGCACGAAGCCGCCCTCCCAGCTCTTCGAGCGCGCCCTCGATCGCCGCGCGGCGTTCGGCCACCTCCTCGTCGGTGAGCGTGCGGTCCGGCGCGCGGAACTCGAGCCGGAGCGCGAGCGACTTCTTGCCTTCGCCCACCTGCGCACCGCGGTACTCGTCGAACAGCGCCACGCGTTCGAGCAGCTCGCCCCCGCCCTCGGCCACCGTCGCCTGCACGTCCGCCGCCAGCACGTCGTCGTCGACCACGACCGCGATGTCCTGGATCACGGCGGGGAACGGCGACAGCGGCACGTAATGCCGGGCCTCGGGCACGACCTCGGCGAGCATGTCGAAGTCGATCTCGAAGGCGGCCCACGTGCCATCGAGGTCCCACGCGCGCGCCACCAGCGGGTGCAGCTCGCCGATCCAGCCGATCTTGCGCTCGTCCTCGGCCATGACAGACGCGGAGCGGCCCGGGTGCAGGAAGGGGCGCTCGTCCGGCTCCACCCACCAGTCGGCGGCGGTGGTGTCGAGCATGCCCTCGAGCACGCCCTTGAGCGAGCGGTAGCCGGCCGTTCCCAGTGCCGCGATGTGGTGGTGCTCGGAGGACGGGGTCGAGCCGCGCTGCGGCAGGTCGCCGTTCGTGGACAGCGGCCCGGAGGCGCGGTACACGTGGGCGGACTCGAAGAAGCCGGCGGACGCGCGCCCGCGCGCGGCGTTGTAGGCGGCCGTGTCAAGCAGCCCGGGCAGGAGCAGCGGGCGCAGCACGCTCTGGTCCTCGCTGAGCGGGTTGTCCAGCCGCAGCAGCGGGACGTCGGCGAGTCGCAGCTGGTCCATCGCCTCCGGGCGCGTGAAGCTCCACGAGATCGCCTCCGCCAGCCCGCGATGGCGCAGCGCATCCTCGACCGTGCGGCGCAGCCGCTGAGCCGGCGTCAGGCGGCCCACCGCCTGCGGACGCTCGGGCAGCGTCGCCGGGAAGCTGTCGAGACCGTGGATGCGGGCCACCTCCTCGATCAGGTCGGCCTCGCGACGAGTGTCGCCGTCGCGCCAGTAGGGCACGGTGACGTTCCAGGTGCCGGCGCTCGACTCCGTGGGCTCGAAGCCGAGCCGCCCGAGGATCGCCACCACCTCGTCCGGCGGGATCTCCACCCCGAGCAGCTTCCCGATGCGCGCGTGGCGGAGCGGCACCACCCGCGGCTCGAGCGGCTGCGGGTAGACGTCGATCGTGCCGGGCACGAGCCGCGCGCCGCACAGGTCCACCATCAGCCGGGCGGCCAGCCGCTGCGCCGCCATGGCGAGGTCGGGATGCAGCTGCTTCTCGAAGCGCGTGCTGGCCTCGCTGCGCAGCCCGAGCCGCTTGGAGGTCTCCAGGATGTTCGGCCCGACCCAGGTCGCGGCCTCCATCAGCACGCGCGCGGTGCTGTCCGACACCTCGGAGATCTGGCCGCCCATCACCCCCGCGATGCCCGACGGTCCCTCGGCGTCGCACACCAGCGCCATCGTCGAGTCGAACGTGCGCTCCACGCCGTCGAGCGTCGTCATCTGCTCGCCGTCGCGGGCGCGCCGCACGTCGATGCGCGCGCCGCGCACCCGGTCGAGGTCGAACGAGTGGAGCGGCTGGCCGGTGGCCAGCATCACGTAGTTGGTGATGTCGACGACGTTCGAGATCGGCCGCTGGCCCGCCGCGGTCAGACGCTGCTTGAGCCACAGCGGCGACGGCCCGATCTTCACGTCCTCGAACACGCGCGCCGTGAAGCGCAGGCAGATCTCCGGGTCGATCGTGACACCGGCGTGGTCCTCCACGCCGTCTGTCCCCACGGGCTCCTGGTCGCGCGCCGTCGGATCCTCGGCGAGCGGCGCGAGGCTGAACGCATGCACGTCGCGCGCGACACCGTAGACGGCGAACGCGTCCACCCGGTTGGGGTTGACCTCGAGGTCGAGCACCTCGTCCTCGATCACGAGCGCCTCGGTGAGCGGCGTGCCCGGCGCGAGCTCGTCCGAGAGCACCATCGTCTCCGCGTGCTCGTGGCTGATCCCGACCTCGTCCTCGGCCAGGATCATGCCGCTCGACTTGACTCCTCTGAGCTTGGCCTCTCCCAGCGTCTGGCGGTCGGGCATCACTGCGCCCGGCTTGGCCACCGCCACGGTCTGACCGGCGGCCACGTTGGGCGCGCCGCAGACGATCTGGCGCTGCTCGCCCGAGCCGTCGTCGACGATGCACACCGACAGCCGGTCGGCGTCGGGATGCTTCTCGCACGACAGCACGCGCCCGACCACGAACGCCGACAGCTCCGCCACGCCGACGTGATCGACGCGCTCCGGCTGAAGACCGATCGAAGCAAGGCGCTCGCCGAGCTCGTTCGTCGGTAAGCCTGGGTCGCAGTACGAGCGCAGCCAGCTTAGGGGGACCTTCACGAGACCCCCCGTGAACCGCCCTGCGGACTGTGGACCGTGGACCGCGGACTCATTTCAGAACTGCTCCAGGAAGCGCAGGTCGTTCTCGAACATCATCCGCAGATCGGGCACGCCGTACTTGAGCATCGCGATGCGGTCGATCCCCATCCCGAACGCGAAGCCCTGGATCTTCTCCGGGTCGTAGCCCATCTCGGAGACGAAGCCGTAGACGTTCGGGTCGACCATCCCGGAGCCGAGGATCTCGATCCAGCCCGAGCCCTTGCAGAGCGGGTCGCGCGAGCCGTCGCGCAGGTAGCCGGAGCCGCCGCAGTTGAAGCAGGAGATGTCCACCTCCACGCTCGGCTCGGTGAAGGGGAAATAGCCGGAGCGCAGCCGCACTTCGCGCTCGGCGCCGAACATCGCGCGCGCGAACTCGAGCAGCACGCCGCGCAGGTCGCCGAGCGTGATGTCCTCGTCCACGGCCAGGCCCTCGAGCTGGTGGAACATCGGCGTGTGGCTGGCGTCCGAGTCGCGCCGGTACACGCGCCCCGGCACGACGATGTAGATCGGCGGCGCCTGGAGCTCCATCGAGCGCGTCTGCATCGGCGATGTATGGGTGCGCAGCACCACGTCGGGCGACAGGTAGAAGGTGTCCTGCAGCGCCCGCGCCGGGTGTCTGGGCGGGATGTTGAGCGTCGTGAAGTTGTAGTGGTCGAACTCGACCTCCGTGCCCTCGACCACGTTGAAGCCGAGCCCGATGAAGATGTCCTCCATCTCGCGCCGCGTCTGCGTGACGAGGTGCAGGTGGCCGGCGGGGCTCGGCGGGTCGCCGGGCAGCGTTACGTCGATGCGGTCCTGCGCGAGCCGCGAGTCGAGCTCGCTGGCCTCGAGCTCGGTCGTGCGCCTGCCGAGCAGCTCCTCGAGCGCCGCCCGCACCGCGTTCGCGCTCTTGCCGACCGGGCCGCGCTCCTCCGGCGGCAGCTCGCCGATGCCGCGCAGCGTCTGCGTGAGCACGGCCTTGCGCCCGAGGTAGCGCACGCGCAGCTCCTCGAGCTCGGCGGCCGATCCCGCGCTCGCGATAGCGGACTCGGCCTCTTCGCGCAGGGCTTGGAGGTCAGCCATCGGCGGCCATCCTATTTGTCAGGTCATAGAGGGCGACTGTGGCCGCCATCGCCACGTTGAGCGAGTCGGGCCCGTCGCCGCGCAGCGGGATCTCGGCGCGCACGCTTGCCTCTTCGGACAAGGCCCGCGGCAGTCCTTCCCGCTCGCTCCCGAGGCAGACCACGGCGGGCGCCTCCACCTCCACCTGCGCGAGCGCCAGCCCGGCGCCGCGCTCGAGCGCGATCGTGGTGGCCGCGCCGGTCAGCTCGGCGAAGTTCGCCCGCGCCGGCGGCCGCGCGAACAGCGATCCCATGCTCGCGCGCACGGCCTTCGGGGACCACGGGTCGGCGCAGTGGGGCCCGAGCACGACGGGTCCGTCGCAGAGCGCGTGCGCCGAGCGGATCACCGCGCCGACGTTGCCGGGGTCGTGCACGCCGTGGAGGTAGACGGAGAGCGCGCCGGCCGGCTCCGACCAGCGCTGGGCGTAGACGCCAACCACCCGCGCGCCCGACCCTAGCGAGCTCACCGCCGCCAGCAGCTCGGGCTCCACATCCTCGCCGGCAACGAGGAGCAGCTCCGGCGCCCAGCCCGCGGCGGCCGCGGCGTCCACGAGGTCCTCGCCCTCGGCGACGAACAGCCCTGACCGCTCCCGGTGCTTCTTGTCCTGGAGCTTGCGGATCGTCTTGAGCTGTTCGTTGTGAGGTGAGGTGATCATGGTCGTGAAAAGAAAAAGGGCGCCTCGCTGGGCGCCCTGGGAGTGGTCTTTGCGGTCCCGCTGCTGCGATCAGGCAGCGGCCGCCTCCCGGGCGCGTTCGGCAAAGCGTCGGAAGGTCTCGGGGTCGCGGACGGCGATGTCGGCGAGGATCTTGCGGTCGAGCTCGATCTCGGCCAGGCGCAGCCCGTGCATGAACTGGCCGTAGGTCATGCCCTCGCGGCGCGCCGCGGCGTTGATGCGGGTGATCCAGAGGCGGCGGAAGTCGCGCTTCTTGTTGCGACGGTCGCGGTAGGCGTAGCTGTCGGCCTTGAGCAGCGCCTCCTTGGCGCGCTTGTACGACGAGTGGGCCTCGCCGCGGAAACCCTTGGTGCGCTCGAGCGTGGCCCGGCGCTTCTTGCGTGCGTGAACTGAGCGCTTCACCCGGCTCATTTGCGGAGCAGCTCCTTGATCCGGGGAGCGTCGTGATCGGAGATCGGCACCGGCCTGCCGAGCCGGCGCTTGCGCTTGGCGCTCTTCTTGCCGAGGATGTGGCTCGTCATCGCGTGACGGCCGCGAACCTTGCCCTTGGCGGTCAGCTTGAAGCGCTTTTTAGCGCCCGAGTGGGTCTTCATCTTGGGCATGCGGTGCCCTATTCAAGCAGAGCGGCGAATTTCTTCTTCCGTCGCGGGCGCAGGCTCCGCCTCGGCGGGGGCGGGCTCGGGAGGCTGTGCCTCGGACGGCGTCGGGTCGGACGCGGCGGCCTCGGCAGCGGCCCGATTGCGGCGGCTGTCCTTGCCCGTCGTCCCGCCGTCGTGCTTCTCCTCCTCGTGGCCGTCGGCGCCCTCTTTCGCCCTCACGGGACCGAGGACCATCGTCATGTTGCGGCCGTCCAGGTTTGGGCGCTGCTCGATCGCGCCGAGGTCCGCCACGTCCTCCGCAAGCCTCATCAGGAGCTGCTCGCCGCGCTCGGGGTGCGTGGTCTCGCGGCCACGGAACATGATCGTGATCTTCACCTTGTCCTGGCTGCCCAGGAAGCGGCGCACGTGCCCCTTCTTGGTCTCGTAGTCGTTGTTGGCGATCTTCGGCCGCAGCTTGATCTCGCGGATCGTGATCTGCTTCTGGTGACGGCGCGCGGCCTTGGCCTTCTGCTCCTGCTCGTACTTGTACTTCGAGTAGTCGAGCACCCGGACCACGGGCGGGCGCGCCTCGGGCGCCACCTCGACGAGATCGAGGTCGCGCTCCTGCGCGTAGCGCAGCGCCTCGTCCGTCTTGACCACGCCGACCTGCTGCCCGTCGTCGCCGATCAGGCGCACCTCGGGCACGCGGATCCGCTCGTTTATACGCGTCTGATCCCGCTCAGGCGGGCGCCGATCGAACCTGCGAGGGATCGGCACTAAGACTGAAGCGGGCTAGACGTCAAAGGGCAGATGGAGGTGACGATGGCTGGGGAGGGCACGGCGCGTCAGCGGCAACGGCGCGATGTGTAGGTGCCCTGCATTCAGAGGGCGAGTATAGCCATGAGACGGCTTGTCCACTACTAAAGACGCGGCTACGCCTTGCGGTCGATTTCGTCGCGCGCGCGGGCGGCGAACTCGTCGACGCTCATCGAGCCGAGGTCGCCCTCGCGATGACGGCGGACGGCGACCTGCTTCGACTCGGCCTCGCTGTCCCCCACCACCAGCATGTATGGGGTTTTCTTCAGCTCGCCCTCGCGGATTTTCTTACCCACCGACTCGGTCCTCGCGTCGACCTCCGCGCGCAGCCCGGCCGCCGTCAGGGCGGCCGCCACCTCGTCGGCGTGGCCCTCGTGGCGGTCGGCGATCGGCAGGATCAGCGCCTGAGTCGGCGCCAGCCAGAGCGGGAACTCGCCCGCGTAGTGCTCGATCAAGATGCCGATGAAGCGCTCGAACGACCCGAGCAACGCGCGGTGGATCATCACCGGCCGGTGCTCGGCGTTGTCGGCGCCGGCGTATTCGAGCTCGAAGCGCTCCGGCATCTGGTAGTCGAGCTGCACGGTGCCGAGCTGCCAGGAGCGGCCGATCGCATCCGTCGTGTGGAGGTCGATCTTGGGCCCGTAGAAGGAGCCGTCGCCCTCGTTGAGCTCGTACTCGAGCCCCCGCGATTCGAGCGCGCCCTGCAGCGCGCCCTCGGCGGCGTCCCACATCTCCTCGCTGCCGATGCGCTTCTCGGGGCGGGTCGAGAGCTCTAGCCTCGGCTCCAGGCCGAACATGTCATAGAGGAAGAAGCCGAAGTTGAGGCAGCCGACGACCTCCTCCTGGATCTGATCCTCGGTGCAGAAGATGTGGGCGTCGTCCTGGGTGATCGAGCGCACCCGCAGCAGGCCATGCAGCGTGCCGCTCGGCTCGTGCCTGTGCACCAGCCCCTGCTCGGCGTAGCGGATCGGCAGGTCCCGGTAGGAGCGGCGCTCCTCCTTGTAGATCTGGATGTGCGCCGGGCAGTTCATCGGCTTCAGGGCCATCGGCTTGTCCTCCACGTCGGTGAAGTACATGTGGTCCTTGTAGTTGTCCCAGTGGCCCGACTGCTTGAAGAGCTCGACGTCGTAGATCAGCGGGGTGCGGACCTCGGTGTAGTCGCGCGCCACGTTCTCGCGCCGCCACATCGTGGTCAGCTCGTTCCAGACGTGGGTGCCGGCCGGCTGCCAGAACGGCATGCCCGGCGCCAGGTCGCTGAACATGAACAGGCCCAGCTCCTTGCCGAGCCTGCGGTGGTCGCGGGCGCGCGCCTGCTCGAGCCGCTCGAGGTAGGCGTCGAGGTCCTCCTTCGAGAAGAACGCGGTGCCGTAGATGCGGGTGAGCATTGGGTTGTCGGAGTCGCCGCGCCAGTAGGCGCCGGCGGTCGACATCAGCTTGAAGGCCTTGATGCGCTTGGTGCTCGGGCCATGCGGACCGCGGCAGAGGTCGGTGAAGTCACCGTTCTGGTAGAGCGAGACGGTGGGCTCGCCCAGGTCCCTGATCAGCTCGACCTTGTAGGCCTGGCCCTCCTTCTCGAAGCGGCCGATCGCTTCCTGCGCGCTCACCTCGCTGCGCTCGAAGTGCTCGTCCGCCTTGATGTGCTCGCGCATCTTCTGCTCGATGCGCTCGAAGTCGGCGTCCGAGATCTTCACGCCCTCGGGGAAGTCGAAGTCGTAGTAGAAGCCGTCCTCGATCGGAGGGCCGATGGTCACCTGGGTGCCGGGATAGAGCTCGAGCACAGCCTCGGCGAGCACGTGCGCGGTGTCGTGGCGCAGGAGGTCGAGCGCCTCGCGGCTGCGGTCGGTGACGATGTCGATCTTGTCGCCGTCGCTCAGCTCGCGCGACAGGTCGCGCAGCTCGCCGTTGACCTTGATCGCGAGCGCGGCGCGTGCCAGACCCTCGCCTATCGCGCGCGCGGCATCGGCGCCGCTGGCGCCGTTTTCGAGCTCGAGCTCCTTGCCGTCCGGGAGGGTGACCGTCATGTCGACTGGAAACTAGCGAGGAGACGCAGCTCGTTCTCGGCCAGGCGCGTGATCAGGTGGTCGCGGCGGACGAGCTCGTGGCCGGCCCGGCCGACGTCGACCGCGAGACCGGGATCGTTCACGAGTTCGGCGATGCGCCCGGCGGTGGCCTCGGGCGGGTCCTCCGACCGTGCCGACACCATCGGCGTGCCCTTCCACAGCGTCTCGAGCTTCGTCACCTGCGACGCGGGCGCCAGCGTGCTCTCGACCCCCGCGCGCGCCACGGCACGGAGGGCGTTCAGCTCCACGTCGCCCACGTCCCTGAGCAGCTGGAGGTCTTGCTGGGCCTCGGCGTACTCCGACACCTCGCGCAGCAGCCGCCAGGCCTCCACGTCGTCCTGCACAGGGTCGCCCGCCAGGACGAGCTGCAGCCCGGGCGCGCTCTCCCTCGCCAGCGCAAACGCGTCGAGTACGTGGTGCGGGTCCTGCCAGCTGTCGAAGGGGCGGGCCTGGAACACGCAGGGGCGCTCCAGGTCGACCCCGAGGGAGCGCAGCATCGACCCCGCGAGCCTCACCGGCAGGTCGATCGACCCGGGCGCGAGCGGATCGATCGCCGCTGGCAGCTCGGCCACGGCGTCGCACTGAGCGACGAGGGGCTCGAGGCGTTCCCAGGCGGCGGCTTCGGCGTTCGAGGCGTCGAGCTCGTAGCGCCAGACTGCGCGCGCCGGGGACTTGGCCGCCGCCGCGAGCGGACCGGGACCGTGCGCCACGATCACGTCGAAGCCCTCGGGCGTGGGCGAGTCCTCCAGATACTCGCTCCAGGCGGCGTCGGAGATCGCGGTCTCGCCGCCCTGGAGGCCGTCCTCGAGCTGGCCGACGAGCCGCCACAGCGGG
>DASXNY010000083.1:0-30275 GCA_036494715.1 Thermoleophilaceae bacterium | reverse complement strand
GTCGAGCCCGACGGCGGCAAGACCCGCCGCTGTTCGCGCGGCCTTCTCCGCCCGGGCAAGCCCCCTCGGCAGCGGCTCGGCGACGATGCGCGCGATCCGCATGCGCGGATCGAGCGAGCCGTAGGGGTCCTGGAACACCATCTGGATGTCGCGGCGAAGCGCCTTCATTCCGCTTGCGCCGAGGTCGTGGGCGGAGCGCCCGGCGACCTTGATCGCACCTTCCCAGGGGACGAGGCCGAGGAGCGCCTTGCCGGTCGTCGATTTCCCGCATCCGGACTCGCCGACGAGGGCGAGGGTCTCCGCCTGCCGAAGCGCGAAGGAGACGCCTTCGACCGCATGCACACGGGCGCGGTGCCGGAGAAGCCCGACCTTCAGGTCGAAGCGCACCGTGAGATCGTCCACCTCGAGAACCGGCGGCGCGGGGCTCCGCGCGCCGCCCTTGGCGCGAAGCGGCGTGTCGATGCCTCGCATCGCCCCGAGGCGCGGAACCGCGCTCAAGAGCATCCGCGTATAGTCCGACTCGGGCGCGGAGAAGATGCGCTCGACAGGTCCGGTCTCGACGGCGCGCGCTTCATTCACGACGACGACGCGATCGGCCATCTCGGCGACCACGCCCATGTCGTGGGTAATCAGGATGAGCGCCATCCCGAACTCGCGCTGCAGGCTGCGGATGAGGTCGAGGATCTGCGCCTGGACGGTGACGTCGAGCGCTGTCGTCGGCTCGTCGGCAATCAGCACCTTCGGCCGCCCGGCAAGCGCAATCGCGATCATCACCCGCTGGCGCATGCCGCCGGAGAGCTGGTGCGGGTACTGGGAGAAGCGCTCCTGCGCCGCGGGCAGGCGCACGAGCTCCATCAGCTCCACGGCCCGGTTCGTCGCTTCCGCGTGCCGCACGTCGGCGTGCTGGTCGATCGCCTCGGTGATCTGCTTCCCGATGCGCATGGTCGGGTTGAGCGACCGCGACGGGTCCTGGAAGACCATCGCGATCGAACGCCCGCGTAGCCGGCGCATCTTCTCCTCGGAGAGGCCCACCAGCTCGCCGCCCTCGAACGCGATCGACCCCTGCACCCTCGCTGTGGGAGCCAGCAGTCCCATGATCGCCCGCGAGCTGACGGTCTTGCCGGAGCCCGACTCCCCGACGATCGCGAGCGTGCGGCCCTTGTCGAGCTCATAGGTCAGCCCGTCCACCGCACGCACCACGCCGCGCGGCATGCGGAAGTCCACCCGCAGGTTCCTGACCTGGAGCAGCGGGCCGTGGCCCACCTGGCCGTTGCCGTTCACGCGTTCCACCGCGCCCTCAAAGCGTCTCCCAGCACGTTGAAGGAGAACACCGTCAGGAACAGGGCCGCGCTGGGAAGCAGCACGAAGCGCGGCTCCGCCGACAGCACGCCGCGACCCTGGGCGAGCATGTTGCCCCAGCTCGGAGCGGGAGGCTGAATGCCGAGCCCGAGGAAGCTCAGCGCACCCTCCAGCACGATCGTGACCCCGATGCCCAGCAAGGCGAAGGTCACGAGCTGGGGAAAGATGTTGGGCGCGACGTGGCGCAGGAGCATGCGCCAGTGCGACGTGCCCGACAGCCTGGCGGCGGTCATGAACGTCTGCTCGCGCACGCGGACGGTCCCCGAGCGCGCGATCCGCGCGAACGCCGGCACGCTGAAGAAGCACAGCGCCCAGATCGTGTGCATCTTGCTCGGTCCGAGGCCCTGGGCGATGGCCAGCGCGAGCACGATCGACGGGAAGGCGATCAAGACGTCGAGGATCCGCATGATCGTCGCGTCGCGCCAGCTGCCGAGGTAACCGGCTGCGGCGCCGAGCAGCCCGCCGGCGATCAGGCCGATCGCTGTGACCGCGAGCGCAACCTCGAGGGAGGCGCGTCCGCCGTACAAGAGACGCGACCACTCGTCGTTGCCCACCTGGTCGGTGCCGAAGATGTGTCCCGGCGAGCCCATCGGCAAGTTGGCATCGAGGATGCTGCCGCCGCTGGGTTTCGGCACCGGGCCGATCAGCGGCCAGATGAAGCAGAGGGCGAAGATCAGTGCCAGCATCCCGGCCGGCACCCAGATGCCGAGCGACCGCGCCCAGCCACCGCCGAAGGGCCCACCCTCCGGCTCGGCGGCGGGCTCGAGCACCGACGGTGCGGCGGTGAGGGCGAGGTCAGGACCGCGTGCCGCCATAGCGGATCCTCGGGTCGAGCACCGAATACAGGAGGTCGGCGAGGAAGTTGGCCGCCACCACGACGGTGGCGAATACCAGGACGGCGCCCTCCACCACCGGCACGTCGCGCGTGTTGATCGCCGACAACAGCTCCCGGCCCATCCCGGGCACGCTGAAGATGTCCTCGATGATCACGGTCACGCCGAGCAACGTCCCCAGGTTCAGCGCCACGATCGTGATCAGCCCGAACACCGAGTTGCGCAGCGCGTGGCGCGTCAGGACTCCCCAGGGGCCGACACCCTTGGCGCGGGCGGTCACCACGTAGTCCTCGCCCTGCAGCTGCTCGAGCAGGTCAGCCCGCAGCAGGCGGGTGTAGAAGCAGAGCAGCGGCAGGCCGATGGAGACGGCGGGCAGCGTGAGGTAGCGCAGGTTCTGGCCGATGCTCTGGCCGGGCGGCACCCAGCCGAGCGCCGGCAGCCAGCCGAGCTCCACCGCGAACAGCCAGATCAGCAGCAGCGCGAGCACGTAGTTGGCGATCGACAGACCGCCCATGCTCAGCAGCATCGTGACCCGGTCGAGGATCCCGTTCGGCTTGCGCGCAGACAGCAGCGCCAGCGGAACCGCGAACAGGAGCGAGAAGACGAACGCGTAGGCGATCAGCTCAAACGTGATCGGCAGCGCCTGGCCGAGAATGTGGCCGACGCTCTGGCCGCTGGCCAGGGAGTGGCCGAGGTCGCCGCTCACGACTCCCTTGAACCAATGCCAGTAGCGAGTCAGAAGCGGCTCGTCGAGGCCGAGCTTCACCTCCAGCTGATGCACCTGGTCAGGCGTCGCATTCGCGCCGAGCAACTGCTGGGCCGCGTCGCCGGGGAGGGCGTTCATCGCCAGGAAGGTCAGGAACGTGACCCCCCACAGCACCGGGATCGCGGCCAGCAAGCGGCGCGCGACCAGGCGCACGAAGGGAGAGCGCGTGATCCCCGCGAGCCCGCCCACGCGACGCGGGCCGGACAGCCGCAGGGGCGCAGACGCGTGCGCGCTCATCTCAGGACCTCGCTAGGAGGACGTCCCACCCCGATAGACCTCCTGCCACAGCACCGCCGGGTTGACCGCCACCGAGGGGATCGCCGTCGTCAGGCCCGGTCCCCACGCACCGTTCGCGATGTTCCACGTCGCGATCGGGAACAGGAACGGGCTGTACGCCTGCTGCGCGATGTAATTGCCGGCCTGGTCGTAGACCGCCTTGCGCTGGCTCGGGTTCACCGACGCCGTGCCCTGCGCGAGCATTCCGTCGAGCTTCTTGTCCTGCACGCCGCTGAAGGGCGACTGGGACTGGAAGCGGAACGCCACGCCCACGCCGCCGGCCGGGTCCCACGCGCCCGCGGTCTGCAGCGCGGCCTGCCACTTCTTGGTCTGGAACTGCTGGATCAGGCCGGCCAGGCTGTAGAGGTGGATCGAGGCGTTGATTCCCGCCTGCTTCCACATCGTCTGCAGGGCTTCCATGAAGTTCGTGTTGGTCGGCGTCTGAAGCGTGAAGAAGTTCACCTTCAGGGCGCCCAGCGACTTCACGATCGACTTGGCCTTGTTCAGGTCGTAGCTCGGATAGCTGCTCACCGACGGGTTGAAGAACAGCCCACCGGGCGCTGTGAACGACTGCACGAGCGGGTACTGGTTGCCGAACAGCTTCTCGTCGATCAGTTTGACGTCGGTGGCGTAGTAGATCGCCAGCCGCGCCTGCTTGTTGTTGAACGGCGGGATTGCCGTGTTGAGCTGGATGTTGTACGGCGACGTCGAGGGCATCTTCGTCACCGTGAAGCGCTTGTCGAACGACTTCACGAGCGTGGGCGTGGACACACCCTCGTACGCCTGGGCCTCGCCCGCCTGCATCGCCTCGAGCGCGGTCTCGTCGTTGGACGTCGTCTTGAAGGTGAGCTGGTCGAGGTAGGGGCGCCCCTGCTTCCAGTAGCTCGGGTTCTTCTTGAGCACCAGCTGCGAGCTCAGCCTGTTGCTGACGACCGTAAACGGGCCGGCGCCGACCGGCTTCAGCTTGAACGCCTGCTCCCCCGTCTTCTTCAGAGCCGTCGGCGACGCGATCCAGTTGACGTTGGCGTCCTGCAGCTGGTTGATCAGCGCGCCGTCGGGCGCTTGTAGGTCGACCTGCACGGTGTGGCTGTCGGGCGCGGTGATCGACTTCACCGGCCAGATCGGCTTGCAGGTGCAGGGCGATGCCAGGTCGCGCTTCCAGTTGAACACGACCGCTTCCGCGTCGAACGGGGTGCCGTCGCTGAACTTCACGCCCGGGCGGATCTTGATGATCACCGTCTTGCCGCCGTTCTTGTACTGGTAGCCCGAGGCGAGATCCGGCTGCAGCTTGCCGCCGGGAGTGAGCTCGAAGAGCTGCCCGTAGATCGCGATCATCTGACTCTGGTCGGCGGCGCCGTTCGTGTTGGTCGCCGGGTCGAGACCGGCGGGCCAGTCACCGGCGAACCCCGCGCCCTCGAGCACCGTCAGCGAGCCGCCCGGCTTCGGCGCCGGCGCGGCGTGACTCGTGGGTACCGTCGACCCGGATCCCTTGGTGGTCGAGGACGACCCTCCGCCACATCCGGTCGCCACCACCAGCACGAGCACGACCGCCAAACCTGTGAGTGTCACCTTCACGTCTCGCTCCCCTCGTATATGTCCGCCGATTCCCCCAGACGGCGGCGGTCACGCGGGCGCGCGTGAAGTAGTGCACCAAGGCGCAATTCCAGGCGCACGAGTGTGCGCTCAGCGATAAGGAGGCGAAGTTAGGCGTTGGAGGGCGACAGCCAGCGTGGCGCCGCGCGCGCGAACCCCGGCGGGACCAGAACGTCCTCGGGGCCGAGCTCGTGCACCGACTCGCGCCCCAGCCCGGCCAGCGTCTCGGCGATGCCGCCGCGCAGGATCTCGAGCACGTTGCCCACGCCGGTCTCGCCACCGGCGGCGAGGCCCCACAAATATGCGCGACCGATCAGGACGGCTCGCGCTCCTAGGCAGAGCGCCTTCACGACGTCGCTACCCCGCCGGATGCCGCCGTCGAGGAGCACCTCGACCTGGTCGCCGACGGCCTCGACGATGGCGGGCAGGACGCGGATGGTGGCGGGGGCGCCGTCGAGGTTGTTGCCGCCGTGGTTGGAGACCGAGATCGCGTCGGCGCCGATCTCGACGGCGCGCCGGGCATCGTCGGGATGCATGACCCCCTTGACGAGGAACGGACCCCCCCATTGCTCACGGAGCCACTCGATGTCCGACCACGTGGGCTGCGGCGTCTGCATCCACTCGCCGTAGGCGCCGAAGAATCTGGGCGCCGGCTCCCCGCGAGGCACCACGTTGGGCACGCTGAGGTCCGGCGGGCCGCCGTGCAGCAGATAGTCGAACAGCCAGCTGGGCCGGACGGCCACCTCCGGGGCGAGCCTGAGCTTGGCACGCAGGTCGAGCCGCTCAGGGATCGCCGGGCTACCCCAGTCGCGACGGTGGGAGAAGGTCCAGTCGAGCGTGACGATGAGCGCGCGTGCGCCGGCGGCCCTCGCCCGCTCGAGCACCTGGGCGATGCGCTCGCGGCTGCCCATCCAGTAGACCTGGAAGAAGGTGTTCGCGTTCGCGGCGGTCACCTCTTCGAGCGGCTTGCTCGCGAAGGAGCTCAGGCACATGACGGTCCCGGCGGCCGCGGCCGCGCGTGCGACGGCGACCTCAGCCGCGGGCGTGACGGCCTGCACGCCCGTCGGCGAGATGACCACCGGCAACGAGACCGAGTGCCCAAGGACGGTGGTCGCGAGCTCCGCGGCCGGCACACCGGTGGCTATCCGGGGCAGGAACTCGAGCTCCGCGAAGGCGCTGGAGTTGTCCTCGCGGGTATGCCCGCGCTCGGCACCCGCGAGCAGCGCCGCATACACCGAACGCGGCAGGCGTCTCTTGGCCCGCCGCTGCGCCTCGGCCACCGACTCGAACCAATCTCCGGTGCTAGCCACCGGGGAGCTCCACGTTCCGCCAAAAGTCGCCGAGTGGGTCCTCGTCGCAGTCGCGCCGGGGCGGGGCGACACGCGAGTGATCGATCGACGCGCGTGGCGGACTGGCCGTGCCGCGCAGGGCGAGCGCCTCTTCCCCATGACCGAGCGCGCACTCCGGGTCGGGTCCGTCCAATGGCAGCCCGGTGAAAAACTTGGCCGCCATGCAGCCGCCGCGGCAACTGTCGTAGAAGCCGCAGCTCCTGCACGCGCCGCCCTCCTGCGGTGCGCGAAGCCTCCTGAAGAGCTCGGACTCCAGCCAGACCGCGCGGAAGCCTCCGCGATCGCGGACGTTGCCGGCGAGGAAGGAGTCGTGGATCGCAAACGGGCAGGCATAGACGTCTCCCACGGGGTCGATCAGGCAGACGACCCGGCCGGCGCCACAGAGGTTGAGGCCCGGGAGCGCGGAGCCGTAAGCGGCGAGGTGGAAGAAGGAGTCGCCGGTGAGGACGCTCTCGCCGTGCGCCAAGAGCCAGTCGTAGAGCTCGCGCTGCTGTTCGCTTGTGGGGTGGAGCTCGTCCCAGACGTCGGCGCCGCGGCCCGACGGGCGCAGCCTGGTCAGGCGCAGCTGCGCGCCGAAGCTGTCTGCCAGCGCCTTGAAGTGGTCAAGCTGAGAGACGTTCCGCCGCGTGACCACCACCGACAGCTTGAAGTTCTTGAAGCCGGAGGCCGCCAGGTTCGCCATCGCACTGACCGCGGTCTCGTACGAGCCCGCGCCGCGGATCGCGTCGTTGACCTCGGACGTCGCTCCGTCGAGCGATATCTGAATGTCCACGTAGTCGCGGCGGGCCAGGCGCGCCGCCTCCTCGGGGCCGATTCGCGATCCGTTGGTGGAGAACTTCACGCCCACGCGGTGGTCGACGGCGTAGTCCAGGAGCTCCCAGAAGTCCCGGCGCACGGTCGGCTCGCCCCCGCCGATGTTGACGTAGAAAACCTGCATCCGCTCGAACTCGTCGATCAGCCCCTTGCATTCCGCCGTCGTCAACTCGAGCGGATCGCGGCGCCCGGAGCTCGAGAGGCAGTGCACGCAAGCCAGGTTGCATGCGTAGGTGAGCTCCCAGGTGAGACAGATCGGCGCGTCCAGCCCGGTCTCGAACTGGTCGACGAGCCGGGGGACGGCGACGGCGCTGACGGCTCAGCCCCGCTCGCAGATCATGCCGGACTCGGCGAGCGTGGCAAGCGCCCGCTCATAGGAGGGGAGCTGGGACTCCCCGACGCCGGCGGCGCGGCAGGCGTCCCCCGCGCTCTCATACCGGTCGAGGCCCTGCACCACCTCGAGCAGCGTGCGGCTCTTCAAGAACGACAGCCGGCGTGTCTGGAAGTGGTACGCCAGCGCTCCGAAGGCCTCAGGGCGAAGGGCGACCTGCGGACTGACGCGCCAGGCACGCGTGAGCGTGTCCATCGCTCAGTAGACGCCGCACATGCCGTCGATCGAGACGTCCTCGACGAGCAGCTCTTCGAGCACCAGAGGCTCCTCGGACAGCTCTCCCGCGGCGGGCTGCCCGTCGGCCGGATCGGCGACGATCGGTGGCGTTGGGACTGGGTCGGCCATGGCATTCTCCTCTCCTGCTTGGCGCCGGACTCGATCGGCGCAACAATTTAACACCTCGTGCCAAATTCTCAGGAGACCAACGCCGACCCGTCGCTCGACCTCGGCCAGGCCACGTGGCCGCAAGTGGCCGCGCGTGTCCGCCACGCCGTGCTCGTCCCGCTCGGCTCGCTCGAGCAACATGGCCCGCACCTGCCGCTGGACACCGACACCCGCGTTGCCCTGGCCGTCGCGCAGGCCGCCGCGGCCCGCCGCGGCATGCCGGTGAGCCCGCCGCTCGCACTGGGCGCCAGCGGCGAGCACGCCGCGTTCCCGGGCACCCTGTCGATCGGGACCGGGGCGCTCACTGAGCTGCTCGTGGAGCTCGGCAGGGACGCCACATCGCACTGGGGCGCCATGCTGGTGGTGAACGGGCACGGCGGCAACCTCGATGCCGTGACCGCCGCGATGGCGCAGCTCTCTGCAGAAGGGCGCCACTGCGGCGCCTACCACGCCACCCCCCGCGCTGGCGACGCCCACGCCGGGCGCACGGAGACGGCGCTTCTGCTCCATCTTGATCCCTCGCTGGTCAGGCTGGAGCTCGCCGAAGCCGGGAATCCGCGCCCGATCTCGGAGCTGATGGGCCGACTGCGCCGCGAAGGGGTGCGCGCGGTGAGCCGCAACGGCGTGCTCGGCGATCCGCGCGGCGCGACGGCGGCGGAGGGACGACGCCTGCTCGACGAGCTGGCGGGCGCCTGCGTGAATGCACTCGACGCCCTGCTTGAAAGGCGAGCATGACTGAGAGCCCCGGCCTGGCTGTGCTCACGGGCGCGGCGCGCGGGATCGGCGCGGCAACCGCCGAGCGGCTCGCCGCCGACGGCTGGTCGCTCCTGCTTGTGGACGCCTGCGCCGACCAGCCGGGCGTCGGCT
Organism: Thermoleophilaceae bacterium; assembly: GCA_036494715.1. Taxonomy (GTDB): domain Bacteria; phylum Actinomycetota; class Thermoleophilia; order Solirubrobacterales; family Thermoleophilaceae; genus JAICJR01. The sequence goes on along the minus strand of DASXNY010000083.1, from coordinate 21,644 downwards.
ATCAGATGCCCAGCGTTGCCGAGCTCGAGGCCGTTGCGGAGCGCTGCGCGACAACGGGCAGCCCACGTGTGGAGGTACTGAGAGCTGACGTTGCCGATCCCGAGTTCGGGCGCGCGCTCGCGGTCGCGCTACAGGGCCGGGCGGCTGGCGCAGCCGTGGCGGCGGCAGGCGTGATCGCGGGTTCATCCGCGTGGGAGACGAGCGAGCAGGCGTGGTCGACTCTGATCGGGGTGAACCTGGACGGGACACGCCGGCTGGCGGAGGTCACCGTGCCTGGAATGGTGGCGGCGGGCAGTGGCCGCTTCGTGGCCGTCGCCTCGGCGGCTGCGCTGCGCGCAATGCCGCAGCTGGCCGCCTACTCAGCTGCAAAGGCGGGCGTCGTGGCCTTCGTCCGCGCGCTGGCAGCCGATCTGGCCGGAACGGGGGTTTCGGCCAACGCCATCTGTCCGGGGTCGACGCGCGGCGCGATGCTGGTGGCGAGCGCGGCTGTCTACGAGCTGGCCGATCAGGAGGAGTTCAGTCACCAGCAGCTCGTCCGGCGCCTGCTCGAGCCGGGCGAGGTGGCGGCCGCGATCGCGTGGCTGTGCGGACCCGATGCGTCGGCGTTGACCGGGGCAGCGATCCCGGTTGACGGCGGTCTGACGCCGTAAGGATGGAGCGATCGCCGGCGCCCGCGGGCTGGCGACTGCGCCCGGCTGCGGGCCTCCGTCAGCTCGACGGCGGCCAATTGCTCGTGGGGGGCTCGCCCCTGCGTCTGCTGCGCCTGAGCACGTCCGGCGCGCGGCTCGTCAGAGGCTGGTGGAGCGGCCGGCCGCTAGGAGAACAACGTGCGGAGCGCCTGCTCGCGCGCCGCCTTCTCGACGCCGGGCTGGCCGACCCCGATCCGCCGCCCGATACGAGGTCGCCCGGAAAGCTCACGGTGATCGTGCCCGTCCACGAGCGAGCGGACCAGCTCCGAACGTGCCTCGCGGCGCTCGGCGGCGAATGGCGAACGATCGTCGTGGACGACGGGTCGAAGAACGCCGAGGCGATCGCCGCGGCGGCTCGCGAGCGCGGTGCCTGCTACGTGCGGCATGAGCACAGGCGCGGGGCCGCCGCGACGCGCAACACGGGACTCTCGCGGGCCGACACCCCCCTGGTGGCCTTCCTCGACTCGGACTGCGTGCCAGCGAGGGGCTTTCCGGCCGATCTGCTCCCGCACTTCGGGGATCCGCTGGTGGCGGCCGTCGCGCCGCGGATCGTCGCGCTGCCGGGTCCGCGGAGCCGGATGGACAGCTACGAGCGCGCGCGGTCGGCTCTCGACATGGGGCCGTCCCCCGCGCTGGTCAACCCGCACGGACGGGTCCCGTACCTGCCGACAGCCGCGCTCGTTGCTCGGCGCGAGGTGCTCGGACCGGGTTTCGACGAGGCGCTCTCGATCGGCGAGGACGTAGATCTCGTCTGGCGCCTGTACGACGCGGGCTGGCAGATTCGCTACGAGCCCCGGAGCACGGTCGCCCACGACCACCGTCTCGAGCTGGCGAGCTGGTGGGCACGGCGCGTGGTCTACAACAGCTCGGTGGCGCCGCTTTCGCGGCGGCATCCCGGACGGCTGCCCGTGCTCGACATGTCCGCCGCCGGCGCGCTCGCCTGGGGTGCTGCGCTCTCGGGGTACCCGCAGGCGCTACCTGTGATCGCCGCCGCGCGGACGGTGGGCCTCTTGCGGCTGCTCCGCGTTCGTGACATCGATGCGACTCGCCTCGCGGCGCGGTTGAGCCTGCAGGGCACCGCGCGCGAGGGCCGAGAGCTTGCTCGCGCGCTCGTCGGACCGTGGTCTCCCGCCACACTCGCGGCCCCCCGCATGCAGGGGGCCTCGCGTCAGCTCGCGACCCTGATCGGAGCGTGGCTGGTCGCCTCCTGGCTCGAGGATCGCCCGCGGCTCGACCCCGCGAGCTACGCGGCGTTGCGGATGGCGGAGGAAGCCGCGCGCGGAGCCGGGATTTGGCTCGGCTGCGTGCAGGAGCAGAGTCTCCGCACCTTGCTGCCGGCGCGCCACCCTCGTCACCCGGGCGGCCCGGGCGTCCCTAGCGCCCGCCTGGAAGACTGAAGCCTGCCTCGAGCAGTGCGTACGCCTCCTCGAGGGTCTCGACGAGGTCCAGCGACGGATTGTCGACCCAGACTTCGAACGCTGCCATCGAGGTGCCGAGGGCGGCGTGCGCCAGCGTCTGCGGTAGCAACGCCTCGACGGGCTGGTCGACGCGCTCTGCCACGAACTCGGCGATGACCTCGCGCCAGGCGGCGTAGCGCAGCATCGAGTGCGCCTGCAACGCGGGGACGCGCGTGATCAGCTGCATCCGGATCCTGAGCTCCGGAAGCGACTCCCGCTCATAGCGGTTCGACTCGACCACCGCCGTGCTCAGCGATTGCATCAGCGGTTCCTCGGGAGAGGTCTCCCGAAGCCCGGCACGCAGCCGGTCGAGCACCCAGTCGAACTCGCCCCAGACCATGTCTGCCTTGGAGGAGAAGTAGCGAAACAACGTGCGGCGACCCACGCCCACCGCCTCGGCGATGTCCTCGATCGTGGTCTCCTCGAAGCCCCGCTCGGCAAACAGCTCGAGTGCCGTTCGCGCCACGGTCTGGCGCGAGGTGCCCCGTGGCCGCCCGGGCCCTGCTCGTTGATCGTCAGCTTCGAGATTCGCCAAGGGTCGCTCTTCGCCGGTCCGTCACCGGCAGATATCAGATCAGCGCGGCCGGACCCTCTGCGCGCCGCCGGCAAGGTGGCGAAATCCAACACCCAGGGTGCCTTTTGCGGCGGCCGCGCCGGCCGGAGACTCCGGTGTACGGAAACGCCACCCACCCTCAAGGAGCCGAACATGATGATGAGCCACCTCACCCACCTCGCAGTCACCGCCCGCCCGCAGCCCGCGGAGGACCTGCAGGCCATCCACGCGGCGGAGCTGCGCGCGGCCGGCAAGAAGCGCCGCCTGCGGCCGCTCCGCCCGGTGATCGCCGGCGCCGCGCGCTTCGGGATCAGCGGGCTCGGGACCGGCCGGGCGAAGAACGCCTAGGCGCCCGCGCCCGCGAGCAGTTCCACGCCGCTCAACAGGTCGACGTAAGAACGGTAGGCGAGCTCGGCATGACCGACGAGGTCCGCGGGCGAGGCGATCGGGAGCAGCCCCGTGAGTCCTGCCTCGGCGGTCAGAGCGGCGTCCGCCGAGCGCTCAGCGCGCAGAGCGAAATAGCGCGTCGAGCACTCGTCGAAGCGATAGCGGCACGTCAGCGCCTCGAGCTGGCGCGGGGCCAGCTCCGAGAGCGCCGACTCGAGCGCGTAGATCGTGACCAGGTGTAGGACGAGCGAGCGATCGCCCGTCAGGGCGCCGGCACACGCAACCGTCTGCGGCAGCGGGTCCTCGCCGAAGTACCAGGCGGAGCGGCCCCAGCCGCTCGCCACGGCGAACTCGAACCACGAGTCGAGGGCCTCGTCCTGGTCGTCGGCATAGCGGCCGAGCCGCTCCGCGAGCAGTCCCTCGCTGAGCGCCGCCGCCCGCCGCGCCACGCGCTCCAGCGCTACGACGACGTGGTAGTGCTCGGCCGCGAACGACTGCAGCTCGGGCAGCCGCAGCCTGCCGGCCAACCAGCGCTGCATGAACGGGTGGCGCTCGAGCGCCCAGCCTTGCCGCAGCTCGGCGATCTCCGCGTGCAGCGCATCGGCCTGCGCGATGCGACTGCTGAGCAGCGCCTCGAGGTCGTGTCCGTAAATGCCTTGGCTCATCCCGAATCCCTCGCCTTCGCTTACCGCCGGCCGGTACGCCAGCCCTCGGCGTACTCGAGCCGGGCCGCCTCCGAATACGGCACCGGGCTCACCACCGCGCGCACGTTGAGCTGCTCGTGCGGGTCGACCGTGAGCTTGCGGGTGCCGCCGTCCGGCTCGCCCCAGACAACGGTCACCTCGGTGCCGATCTCGACCTGGGGGTCGATCGTGGCCAGCGACAGCGCGCGCTTCTCGTTGGCGCTGTAGCCGCTGAACATCGAGTAGCCGACGACGTTGCCCTCGGGGTCGAGCACCGAGTCGAAGTTCGACGCGCCGTAGTTGGCGATCGGGATGTCGAAGAACTGGTAGCCGACCGCGTCGGTGTCGAACATCGCGTCGAAGATCTTCGAGACGTCGTCCGCCTCCCACGCCAGCGTGACCTTCTTGCGCTGCGCGTCCGGGTCGATCTGCTCGAGCGCGTCGCGGCCCATGAAGTCGTGATCGAACTTGACCATGTGGCCGTAGCCCAGCTCGAACGGGTTGAGGTAGTAGTCCTCGATGTCGTCGGAGACGAAGCTGCCGGCGACCGCGTTGCTCGCCTCGTAGCTGTCGGCACCGAGCCACTCGCGGTAGCCGCGCAGCTCATCGCCCGTGTAGATCGCGGGCAGGGGCGAGGGGATCCAGCCCGACTCGAGCGTGTTCGACGCGTACGCGCGCGCGCCGCAGGGCTCGAGCCCGAAGTCACGGCCGGCCTCGAGGATCGTCTCGCGCGTCTCGTCGTAGGTCTCATACGGGCCCCAGAGCTCGAGCCCCGGCTCGCCCGCCATGCCGTGACGGAGCGTGCGAACGCGCTGGCCGCCGACGTTCATCTCCGCCATGCGGAAGAACTTGAGCTGCTCGACCGGGCCGCCGTTGACCTTCTCGATCACCTGCCAGGCGTTGGGGCCCTGGATCTGGAAGCGCCAGAACTTGCGCGTCACCGCCTTGCCGTAGGGTCGCGACGGCGAGCGGTCGTCCTTCTCGACCTCGACGTCGTAGCCACCCGTCTCGGCCTTGTACTCGAGCCAGTTGGACACGGGGGCGCGCCCGACCCAGACGTACTCCTCGTCGTCGAGGTGGAAGAGGATGCCGTCGCCGATCACGTTGCCGGCCGGGGTGGTCGGCACGAACTGCTTGGCCATGTTGACGGGGAAGTTCTCGACGCTGTTGATGCCCGCGTCGGAGATCAGCTTGATCGCGCCCGGGCCCCTGAGGAAGAGGTTGACCATGTGGTGCGACTGGTCGAACAGCACTGCGCTCTCGCGCCAGGCGCGCTGCTCGCGGCGCCAGTTGCTGAACTCGTACGGGACCACCGGGTAGATGTAGGCGCCGACCTGCGAGTTGCGCAGCAGGTCGACGGTGTTACCCGCCTGGTCCAGGACTTCCTGGAGGTTCTGTGGGTTGCTCATGCGGTCCTCTCCTCAGATGTGACGTAGGTGCTCTGGGCTGCTGAGTCGCTCGAGCGGCCAGTGCTCTCCCGTTCCTTCTCCGCGTACCACTCCCACGTCTCGACGAGCTGGTTGAACGTGAAGAAGTGGAACCCCTCGACCCCTAGCCGGCTGTCATCCAGCATCGGCAGCAGGTCGTCGTAGAGCCGGTCGACCGTCGAGCGGCGCGAGAGCAGATTGCGGACGCCGCGTTGCTTGCGCACGAACTTGAGCGACGGACCGACGCCGATGCGCAGCGACATCTCCAGCAGCCGGCGGCGGTTGACCTTGCCCGGCATGCCGATCTGGACCGGCAGCGTCATCCCGTCCTGGCGGTGGCGCCCGACCCAGCTCCGCAATGCCTTCGGGTCAAAGCACATCTGCGTCGTCACGTAGTCCGCAAATCGGCCCTTCTCCCGCAACGCCTCGTCAAGGATCCCATCTGCGATCAACGGGTGCCCCTCCGGGTAGCCGGCGATCCCGATCGTCTGCGGGCGCCGCGCGTGCTCGGCGACCAGCGGCAGCAGCTCGGTCGCCGAGGAGTAGGAGCCGTGGGGCGGGTCGGCGTCGCCGCCGATCAGGAACAGGTCGTCGACGCCCGCATCGGCCATGCCGGCGAGCAGCGCGTCGAGATGGGCGCTGTCGCGCACCATGCGCGCGGCTATGTGAGCGGTCACTTGATGCCCGATTGCATGCAAGCGGCCCGCAATCTCCACAGTGCGGTCCGGTCCATGCTTTGGCGAGCAGGTGACCGTAAGCCTGATGGGACCTGGCAAACGCCGTGCTTCCTCGACGCTGCGCTCAAACGGGAGCACCTCGAAGCGGGCCGAATTCTGCATACAGGAATTCATAGCGCAAAGCTTTCCGCGGAAGCGGGCCGAAGCGCACTCTCAAAAGTTCAGGATGTCCCTGACTTTTGGGGAGGCTCAGCCGTTTGGAGGCCCGATTTCGGGTCTCGGCGGGTGAACGCATGCGCGCACCACCCCTACGCACGGGCGCGCAGCATTGCCGGTCGGACAGGCGAGGGCGATCATCCGCGCATGTCGGTGATGGAGTCGCGCTTCGGCGGCCCCGCGTGGGCGCGCTGGAACGACGGCCAGGAGCGGCGCTACACCGTCGGCGCCGAAGAAGAGGCGATGTTGCTGCGGCCGCCGAGCCTCGCGCTCGCGCAGGCGAGCGACGCTGTGCTCGGGCAGCTCTCCGGCGGGCTCGCCGGGCACGCGGCGGCGGAGACGCACGCGGCCGTGGTCGAGCTCATGACGGGCGTGCACGGGGACATCCACGGGGCGGTGGAAGAGCTGGCCGGGCTGCGCGCCGAGTTGGCGCGCGAGCTGCGCCCGCTGGGCCTGACGGCGGCGTCGGCGGGCACCTACCCGCTCGCCTCGCACGGCGAGAACCGCGTCTCCGGCCTCGCGCGCTACCGCCAGGTCGCCGACTCGATGCGCGCGCTCGCCCGCCGCGAACCCACGCTCGCGCTGCACGTGCACGTCGGCGTCCCGGATGCGGGCGACGCGGTGCGCGTCCTCAACGGGCTGCGTGAGGCGGTGCCGCTGCTGCTCGCGCTGTCGGCCAACTCGCCGTTCTCCCAAGGACGCGACACGGGCTTCGCCTCCGCCCGCACGGTGATCTTCCAAAGCTTCCCGCGCACGGGCACGGCGCGCGCGTTCGCCGGCTACAGGGACTACGTACGCGCCGTGGACGCGCTGATCGGCTCGGGGGCGCTGCCGGACCCGAGCTTTCTCTGGTGGGACGTGCGCCTGCAGCCGAAGCTCGGCACCGTGGAGGTGCGCGTGATGGACGCGCAGTCAAACGTCGCCGACAGCGCCGCGCTGATCGCGCTCGTGCAGTCGCTCGTGCGCCTCGAGCTGGAGGGCGACGCGCCGCCCGCCGGCGACGTGGGGCCTGAGGTGCTCGCGGAGAACCGCTTCCTCGCCGCCCGCGACGGATCGGAGGCGCGCCTGATCGACCCGGCCAGGCGCGAGCTCGTGCCGCTGCGGCGTCTGGTCGACGAGCTGCTGACCCGCTGCCTGCCGCACGCCGAGGCGCTCGGCTGTGCGGGCGAACTCGAGCACGCCCGGCGGCTGGCCACAGCCAACGGCGCGGACCGCCAGCGCTTCCGGGCGCGCGAGCCCGGCGGCCTGCGCGGGCTCGTCGGGACGATGTGCGAGCGCTTCAGCGCGGAGCGCGCGCTCGGCGTGCCGGCTTAGTACGCCCGTCCCCGAGCTGCGGCTGCCGGACGCCATCCCGTGCCGCCGGGCCCTTACTCGGAGCGGACACAGGACACGATCCGCGCGTCCTCGATCCGCAGCGAGAACGTACGGCCGGGATAGAGCTTGCCGAAGATCTCGGCGCTGGCGGCCGTGAGGTAGAGAAGCTCCCTGTCCTCGGACATTTGCACCAGGACGCGGAGCGTCTCCGCTTCCCGCGCCACGACCTCGCCTTGAAGATCCAAGAGCGGGTGATCGTAGGACCGGAGGAACCCACTCTCGCGATCGATGTAAGCGCACTTACAACGGGGACCGGCGTGCAGCGCGGCCACGGGCCGCTGCGCAAGAATCGAACCGTGGAGAGCGGCGCAGCGGAGAATGAGCGCCTGGTCGAGCTGCTGTCGGCCGATCCGGATCTCGCCGCGGACCTCACCGAGAACGAGGTCAAGACCGCCCGCCCGCAGGTGACCGTCGCGGCGCTGACCGTGGCTGTGGGCGATGAGGAGGCCCTCGCGCGGCGTATGGACCGGCCCGGGCTCATCGGCCTGCTGGTGGTGGACGGGCTACTGCTCCGCGAGATTGAGGTCGCCGGCACCGTGGTGGCGGAGCTGATCGGCGCGGGCGATCTGATCCACCCCGGGGACATCACCGGCAGCGACCTGTCCCCGCTCCATGGCCGGCTGCGCTGGACCGTGCTCCAGTCGGCCGAGCTCGCGGTGCTCGACCAGCGCTTCACGCTCTGCGCGGCGCGCTGGCCGCAGATCTTCGGGCGGATCGCCCTCCGCGCAGTGTGGCGCACTCACGGCCTCGCCCTCAACCTCGCGATATCGCACCAGGGGCGTATCGAGGACCGCCTGCTACTGCTGTTCTGGCACCTCGCGCAGAGGTGGGGCCGTGTCTCCACCGGCGGCGTGCGGCTCGATCTCCCGCTCACTCATCAGACGCTGGCCAAGCTGGTGGGAGCCCAGCGGCCCACTGTCACTCAAGCGCTGGGCGTGTTGAGGCAGCGCGGGCTGCTGATCAGGGGCGAGGATCGCGGCTGGCTGCTGCCGCTGCCAATCCCCCAAGAGCTCGAGCCCCTGCTGGCCCGCAGGGCCGTACGTGGCGATGTAAGCGCACTTACCTAACCCGCCGCGGCCTTCAGCTATCTCTAGATCGCGGTGGCAGCTGTTGCGGACTAGCGCGCGCGGACTCCGGGTGGCCGGCCTGCCGCGGCTGCCGTCCGGCGGCCGGACGCTGGTCGCGCTTGCGCTCGTCGTGGGCGTGGGCGCCGGCTTGGGCGCGGTCGCCTTCCGCTACATGATCGAGGCCCTGACGTGGCTGTTCGCCGGGGCGAGCCAACTCGGCGCTCATCCTCACCCGCGCAGCCCGTGGCTGCCCGGGGTCGGCGCGGTGTGCGTGCTGCTGGCGCCGGTTGTGGGCGGCCTTCTGTATGGGCCGCTCGTCTCGCGTTTTGCCCCCGAGGCGCGCGGGCACGGCGTGCCGGAGGTGATGCTGGCCGTGGCGCGCAAGGGCGGGCGCATACGCCCCCAGGTGCCGCTCGTCAAGGCCCTTGCCTCCGCGCTCTGCATCGGCTCGGGAGGGTCGGTGGGCCGCGAGGGGCCGATCGTGCAGATCGGGTCGGCGCTCGGGTCGACCATCGGCCAGCTCGCGCGGCTGCCCGAGCGGCGACTGCGGCTGCTCGTGGCTTGCGGCGCGGCGGGCGGCATCGCCGCCACCTTCAACGCACCGATCGCGGGCGTGTTCTTCGCGCTCGAGGTGATCCTGCGCGACTTCCAGACCGAGTCGTTCGGGCTCGTGGTGCTGAGCTCGGTGGCCGCGTCGATCGTTGGCCGGGTGGCCTTCGGCTCGTCGGCGTTCCTCAAGCTGCCCGCGTTCCAGCTCCACTTCGGCGGCGAGTACGCGCTCTACGCGCTGCTCGGCGTACTCGGCGCGCTGGTGGGACTCCTGTTCATCCGCGTCCTGTACGGCGGCGAGGACCTGGCCGACCGGCTCTGGCGCGGGCCGGAGTGGCTGCGGCCCGCGGCAGGTGGCGTCCTGCTCGGACTGCTCCTGCTGGCCCTGCCGCAGATGTACGGGGTCGGCTATCCGGTGCTCCAGGCGGCGGTAGCCGGTCATTACGTGCTCGGCTTTCTCGCGCTGCTCCTGGCCGGCAAGGTGATCGCCACCAGCCTGACGATCGCCATTGGCGGCTCGGGCGGGGTGTTCGCCCCGTCGCTGTTCATGGGGGCGATGCTCGGGTCGGCCTTCGGCCAGACGGCGCACGCCCTCCTCCCCGCCTGGGTGTCGAGCCCGGGCGCGTACGGGCTCGTCGGCATGGGGGCGGTGTTCGCCGCCGCGGCGCGCGCGCCCATCACCGCGGTGATCATCATCTTCGAGCTGACGGGTGACTACGCGATCATCCTGCCGCTGATGCTGGCGGTGGTCGTGGCCACCGGGATCAGCGGCCTGGCCACGGGCAACACGATCTACACGCTCAAGCTGCGCCGCCGCGGCATCGACCTCGACAGCGAGCACGCGCGCGGCCCGATGCAGCTCGTGAGCGTTGGCCAGGCGATGCGCCCGCTACCCGGCAGCGTGCCGGCGGAACTGCCGCTCGATGAGTTGATCGAGCGGCTCTCGAATAGCTCGGAGGGGGCGCTGCCGGTGGTGGACTCCGGCGGCTCGCTGATCGGCGTCGTCTCCGTCGGCGATCTCGAAGCGGCGCTCAGCGGCGATTCGGACTCCGCGACTGCTGCCGATTTCGTCCGCCCCGCGATCAGCCTGCGCAGCAGCGACTCGCTCGAGGCCGCCGCCCGCGCCCTCGGCCAGAGCGAGGAAGGCGGACTACCGGTGTTGAACCCGGAGGGAACCGCCGTAGTCGGCTGGATCGGTCACCGCGACGTGCTGCGCGGCTATCTCGGGGCGACGGCGCCGGTGCATGAGCACGTGAGGCGCGACAGACTGCGCCAGCCCGATCTGTCGGCGGCCGGGGACTAATCAGCACACTCGCCGCCGCGCGCACACCACCGGCGCCGGCGCCACTAGGGCTCCAGCACCACCTTCGTCGCTTCCCGCTTGTCGAACAGCCGATAGGCGTCGGCCGCCTCGGCCAGCGGTAGTCGGTGCGTGATCACCTCGGACGGCTTCATCGCGCCCGCCTGGATCGTGGCGAGCAGGCGCTCGCGGTCGCGCGTCGGGTCGCCGATCGTGAAGCGCATGGTGATCTCCTTCTCGAACATCAGGAGGTTGTTGAGCGGATAGTCGGGCTCGAAGTGAGCGCCGATCACCGACACGGTGCCCTGCGGCCGCACGAGCTCGAGGCTCGCGTCGAGCGCGGGCAGCGCGCCTGCCGCCTCGATCACCACGTCGGCTCCCATGCCGGCGCTCGCCGCGGCCACCGCGGCCGCCGCCTCGCCGGGCGTGACCGCGTGCGCGCCCAGCTTCTCCGCCAGCGCTCGCCGTTCCGCCACGCCGTCCACGGCGATCAGCTCGCGCGCGGTGCCGCGTGCGGACAGCACGGCCATCAGGCCCACGGGCCCGGCGCCCAAGACGACCACCACGTCGCCCACGCCCACTCCCCCGCGCCGCACGCCGGCGAAGCCGGTGGGCAGGATGTCGGCGACGAAGACCGCGTCGTCGTCCGAGATCCCGTCGGGGATCACGAACAGCGAGCGGTCGGCGTTGGGCACGCGCACGAGCTCGGCCTGGCCGCCCTCGAGCCGCGGGTACACGCCCGAGTACCCGAACATCGCGCGCGACTCGCACTGCGTCACGCGCCCGGCGCGGCAGTGCGCGCAGGTGCCGTCCGAGATCATGCTCGTGTTGACCACGCGCTGGCCCGCCTCGATCCCGCGGACATCCACGCCGACGGTCTCCACAACGCCGACGAACTCGTGGCCCAGCACCGTGCCGGACTCGAAGCCCGGAGTCATGCCGTGGTAGGGGAAGAGGTCGGCGCCGCAGATGGCGGTGGCCTTGACGCGCACGATCGCGTCGCCGGGGTCGGCCAGTTCCGGCTCGGCCACGTCGTCGACGCGCACGTCCTCGGGCCCGATCAGCTTGACGGCCTTCATGCCGGCTCCTCCAGTTCGATCAGATAGCCGTCCGGGTCGACGACGAAGCAGCGGTGGCCGCCCCACGGCGGCGAGTACGGCTCCGCCAGGAAGCGGACGCCGTCGGCTGACATGGACGCGTACGCCTCCTGCACTCCGCTCAGCTCGAGCACGAGCACGACCTGGAGGGAGGACGGGTCGGCCGGCGCGTTCATCGTCACTCCCGGCCGGTCGTCTGCCGCGTGTCCCTGCTCGGCGAGCGAGACGCGCGTGCCCGCGCATACGAGCGTGGCGTACGGCGGATCGTCGTACAGGGCCTCGACCTCGAGCCCGAGCGTGTCGCGGTAGAACGGGAGCGAGCGCTCGAAGTCGGACACGGCCAGGATCGCGCCCGCGCGCGTGACGGACAGCGCCGCCATCAGTCGCGGATGTGCCCGGCGTCGGCCACGATCACCTGGCCGGTGACCCAGCCCGACTCCTCCGAGGCGAGGAACGCCACCGCCGGGGCGATGTCCTCCGCCTCGCCGTGGCGCGGGATCGCCTGCAGCGACTGGACGAAGTCGAACGAGTCCTTGTGCGGCGACTCGAGTGTGGCCGGCGAGCGCGTGATGCCGGGCGCGACCGCATTGGCGGTGATCCCGTACTTGCCAAGCTCGGTGGCGAGCGCGCGCGTGAGACCCACCACGCCGCCCTTCGCGGCCAGATAGGGGCCCATGTTCGGCGTGCCCGCGAAGAAGGCGTTCGACGCGATCTGCACTATGCGGCCGTAGCCCGCCTCGCGCATGGGCTTCTCGACCGCGCGCGACACGAGGTAGGCGCCGTCGAGGTTGACCGACATCAGCTTGCGCCAGTAGGCGAAGTCGACCTCGTCCCAGGGGATGAACGGCACGATCGCCGCCGCGTTCACGAGCACGTCGACCCTGCCGTGGGCCGACAGCGCCTCGTCGACCATGCGCTGGGCGCCCGCCTCGTCCGAAATGTCCACCTCGACGGCGGTGCCGCCGAGCGCGTCGGCGGTGGCCTTCGCGCCGTCGCCCTGGATGTCCGCCGCCACGATGGTGGCGCCCTCGGCCGCCAGCTTCTCGGCGATCGCCTTGCCGATGCCCTGGGCGGCGCCGGTGACGATCGCGACCCTGTTCTCGAGCTTCATTGAGGCGCCCTCCTCAGGCGTAGTGGTCGGGGGCGAGCTTGTACGTCTTGAAGACATCCATGTCGTGCGTGAAGAAGATCTCCGCGTCCCACTCCTTGGCGAGCTGCTTGATGCGGCGGATCGAGCGCACGCCGGCAACCGGGTCGTTGTGGAAGCCGGCCTGCTGGTCGGCAGCGAACGCGGCCGGGGTGTAGCTCACGTCGGCCATGAACATGAGCGGCTTGCGCCCGTCCATCTCCACGAGCATCGAGTAGTGCCCGATGGTGTGGCCGGGCGTGTAGAAGAGGTGCACGCCGTCGGCCACCGTCAGGTCGCCCTGGATCAGGTTGAACTTGGCGCCCGCGTAGTCCCAGGTCTTGTCCGCGTAGCCGAGCCGCTCGAACGGCTCGGGCGAGCGCGCCTCGCGGATCTCGAGCTCGTGCATCCAGACCGCGGCGTTCGTCAGGTACTTGTTGCCGCCGCAGTGGTCGAAGTGGAGGTGCGAGTTCACGAGCACGTCCACGTCGTTCGCCTTGAACCCGCACAGCTCGAGCTGCGCGGGCACGGTCTGCTGCTCGGTCTGCTCCGGCAACTCGAACGCCAGGAACTCGTTCACGACGTCGAGGTCGTAGCCCGTGTCGAACATGATCAGCCCGTCCGGGTGCTCGATCAGCACGCTGTAGACGGGAAAGCGCACGGGGGTCCCGCAACCCACGTTCCAGGTGATGTGCGACTGGTCGATCACCAGCGTGCCGCTGTCGAGCAGGCGCACCTTCGTCGGCTTGGCCATTTGCGAGTCTCCTCTAGCTCAGTGCCTTGCGGACTCCCACGAGCTTGGCCGCGCGCTCCTGCTGGAGCTGCTGTGCCTGCTCGGGCGTGTAGTCGAAGAAGCCGCCGCCGGCCTTGATCCCCAGGCGGCCCTCGTCGTGCAGCTTCTGCGCGGTGGAGGACACGCCGCTCTCGTTCGAGAGGTCCTGGTTCAGGTAGCTGGCGACGCTCGTGTAGATGTCGAGGCCGGCGACGTCGAGCAGGTGGATCGGCGGGATCACCGCGAGCTTGTAGCCGATGCCCCACTGCACGCACAGGTCGAGGCCCTCGGCGTCGATCACGCCCTCGTCCATGAGGGCGAGGCACTCGCGCATGATCGCGTAGAGCACGCGGTTCTCGACGAAGCCGGGCACCTCCTTCCTGAGCGTTACCGGGTGGTAGCCGATGCGGCGGGTGAGGTCCTCGATCGTGGCGACCGCCTCCGCGGAGGTCTGCTTGCCGGCGATCACCTCGTTCATCGGGATCAGCGTCGGCGGGTTGGACCAGTGCCAGCCCACGAGGCGCTCGGGCTTCTGCATGCCCTCGGCCATCTTCGTGATCGGGATGCCGGAGGTATTGGAGGCGATGATCGTGTCGTGGCCCACGTGCTGCTCGACGTCGGCGATCACCTTCTGCTTCAGCTCGAGCTGCTCGGGCACGGCCTCGGCCACGACCTCGCTCCCCTCGAGCGCGGTGGCGAGGTCGGTCTCGAAGCTCACGCCGCCGCCGTCGGCCGCGGGCGCGCCCAGCCGCTCCAGCACCCCGTTCGCGATCTCGAGGCCGCCCTTGGCGCGCTCGAGCGCCTCGGCGCTCACGTCGTACAGCGCCACCTGGATGCCGGCCCGTGCGAGCACCGCTCCCATGCCCGGCCCCATCGTGCCGGTGCCGAGGATGGTCGCGCGTGAGACGTCTGTCATGTCAATTCCTCCGTGCGTTCTGGGTTCAGGTTCTGTAGGGCTCGCCACACGCGCTCGGGCGTGAGCGGCAGCTCGGTGACGGGCAGGCCGGCGTCGGCCAGCGCGTTCACGATCGCGGCGGGCACCGCGGCCAGCGCGCCCTCGCCGCAGCCCTTGGCGCCATGCGGGCCGGGGCCGTCCTCGTTCTCCACCACGATCGAGCTCATCTCGCGTGGCAGGTCCTGGATGCGCGGGACGCGGTACTCGAGCAGGTTGTCGTTGATGAGGAGACCGTCGTCGTAGACCATCTCCTCGAACATCGCGTTGCCGTAGCCCTGCATGCACGCGCCCTCGTCCTGGCGCTCGACAAGCTGGGGATTGATGGCCCTGCCGACGTCCGCGACGGTGGCCGTGCGCAGCACGTTGACGCGGCCGAGCTCGGGGTCGAGCTCGATCTCGGCGGCCGCCACGCAGACCTCCCAGAAGACGGGGCCCTCCGCATAGGAGCCGGTGTCGCCCCCGCTGGGGCGCACCTCGCCGCCCTCGATGATCTCGCCGCCGCTAAAGCCGAAGCGCTTGGCGATCACACCTGGAAAGTCGAGCTCCAGGTCGCCGTAGGTCGCATGGCCGTCGCGCAGCTCAACCAGCTCAGGATCCACGTCCCACACCTCCGCGCAGGTCTCGCGCAGGCGCCCCGCCACCGCGGCAGCCGCGTTCTGTACCGCCTTGCCCGCCAGCGTGGTGGAGCGGCTTGCGCCGGTGGAGCGGTCGTAGGGGGTGAAGCGGGTGTCGGCGCCGAGCACCCGCACCCGGTCGCTCGAGGTGCCGATCTCCTCGGCGGCGATCTGGGCCATCACGGTGCGCGGGCCCTGGCCCATCTCGGTCGTGCCGACGGCCACCTCCACCGAGCCGTCCGCGCGCATCCGGACCGAGGCGCGCGACACCGGATGCGCGCCGGCCGCCAACAGGCCGACGCTCACGCCGCGGCCCATGTGCGGCCCCTTGGGCTCGTCCCAGCCCACCGCCGCGGCCGCGCTCTCGACGTCACCCCCAAGGTCTGCGTCCAGGGGTTTGCCCGTGCCGTCCGGGCGTACGGGCTCCCCCGGACGCAGCAGGTTGCGCCGGCGCATCTCGAGCGGGTCGAGGCCTGCCTGGCGCGCAAGTTGGTCGAGCTGGGACTCCGCCACCCACTGCAGGTGCGTCGCCCCGAAGGCGCGGTAGGAGCCGGACGGCGCGGTGTTGCAGTAGACGCAGTTGGCCTCGATCTCGACCGCCGCCCAGCGGTACGGGCCGGGCGCGGAGTCGGCGGCCGTGGCCGTGACGCGCGGCCCGTTGTCCATGTAGGCGCCGGTGTCGAGCCAGAAGCGCGCCTCGCGCGTGCGCAGGCGGCCGTCGGGGTCGGCCGTGGTGCGCATCCAGCAACGCATGCCGTGGCGGCGCGAGGTGACCATCGACTCGTCGACTCGGTTGACGATCTTCACCGGCCGCCGCGCCTTGCGCGAGAGCGCCACCGTGAGCGGCTCCATCTTGGTGTACGACTTCGAGCCGAAGCCGCCGCCGAGGTAGGGCACCTGGATGCGCACGGCGCCGATCGGCAGGCCGAACACGTCGGCGATCTCCGCCTGCACGAGGAACGGGTGCTGGCAGCTCGCCCAGAGCGAGATCTCGTCGGGCTTCCAATCCGCGATCACGCTGTGCGTCTCCATCGCGTACTGGTAGACGGCTGGGAACAGGTACTCGCCCTCGGCCACGAGCGGGGCGGCATCCGCGCCTGCCTCGCGCAGGTCGCCCGCGGTGAGCGTGTAGCGGTAGCCGACGTTGCCGTCGCGCTCGCCGAGGTTGCCGAGCCCGTGGAAGAGGCCGGGGCGGATCGGGCCCTCGTGGAGCAGCGGCGCGTCCGGGTCGAGCGCCCTCTCGATCGTGTCTACCAGCGGCAGCTCGTCGTAGACGACCTCGATCGCGCGCAGCGCGGCCTCCGCGGTGGCCTCGTCCTCGGCCGCCACGGCGGCCACCGGCTCGCCGCTGAAGCGCACGCGCTCGATCGCGACGATCGGCCGGTCCTTGATCGCGTGTCCGTAGTAGGGGTCGATGTCGAGCAGGTCGCGGCCCACGAGCACGGCGACCACCCCCGGCATCCGCTCGGCCGCCGAGGTGTCGATCGAGACGATCTCGGCGTGCGGGACCTGGGCGCGCAGCACGCGGCCGTAGAGCATCCCCGGCACCTCGATGTCGCCGGTGAAGACCGCCTCGCCGCGCAGCTTCTCGCGCGCGTCGAGCCGCGTGCGCGAGCGGCCGACCTCGCGCGTGCCCGTCTCGGTGGCGATGCTCAAGCCGCCACTTCCCCGATGTCGCGGGCCGCCTCGAGAATGGCCCGGTAGCCGGTGCAGCGGCAGAGATTGCCGTCCAGTCCGTGGCGGATGTCCTCCTCGCTCGACAGCTCGCCGGCGTCTCGGAGCGACTTGAGGGTGAGCAGGAAGCCCGGCGTGCAGAAGCCGCACTGCACCGCCGCGTGACGCTCGAACGCGGACGCGTAGTGCTCGAACTCGGGGAGCTCCGCAAAGCCCTCGATCGTGAGCACGTCGCGCCCGGCGGCCTCGCACGCGAGGTAGGTGCACGCGCTCACCGGACCCCCGTCGATGAGCACGGTGCAGCTTCCGCACACCTGGACGTCGCACGAGCGCTTGGCGCCCGTGAGCCTGAAGTGGTCGCGCAGCAGGTCGAGCAGCAGCACGTGGGGCTCGACGGCGACGGTCACCTGCTGCCCGTTGAGGCCGAACTCGACGTTCAAGCCGCGCCTCCCGGCATGCCGTGGTCGTGGCCGCCTCGCCGGAGCGCGCGAATCCAGGCCTCCCAGTACTCGTCCGGGAAGCCGGACTGGTACTTGCGGCTGTGGATCGACTCCACGAGCTCGCCCGGGATTGGCCGCAGCTCGCCGAAGGTCGACGCCACCGACTGGAGCTGCGCCGCCTTCTCGAGCAGCACCGCGGTGAGCACCGCCCAGGCGGTGTCGCGCTCGGCCACGAGCACGCCGTGGTTGCGCAGCAGCACGACCGTGCCGGCGCCCAGCGCCTCGGCCACCTCGCCGCCCTGCTGCTCGTCGATGATCAGGTCGGGCACGCCCTCGTAGGTCGAGATGCGGTCGGTGAACAGCACCGCGTCGTGGGTGAGCGTCTCGAGGCGCGCGTCGGTGGCGCCGAAGGCGGTGGCGTACAGCGGGTGGCCGTGGATCACGCAGCGCACGTCGGGTCGCCGCTTGTAGACCTCGGTGTGCAGCACGGCCTCGAGGTGCATGTTCCTCGGCGCGTCCGCGAGGTCCGCGTCGAGCGGGAACACGAGCACGTCCTCTGGCGTCACCTCGCTGAGCGCGACGCCCTTGCGCTTGATGTACATCGTCCCGTCGCCGGTGAGGATGCTCACGTGGCCGAGCGTCAGGTCCTCGTAGCCCTGGGAGGCCAGGATGCGGCAGGCCCACGCCACCTGCGCCGCCAGGTCGGGGTCGCGGTCGAGCGCGGCGGTGAGCCCGCTGCCTGTCGTCGGGTCGGTCATGCGGCCTCTCAGCGCCTCTCGGTCGGCGGGTAGCTCGGGAACGGGAAGCCGAACACCATCGCCACGTCCTCGTCCGAGGTGTTGGCCACCGCGTGCCAGACGCCCGCGGGAATGAACAGCCCGTCGCCGGCCTTGAACGGGACGGCGCCGTCGTCGAGCCGCAGCTCGCCGCTGCCGCTCAGCACGTACGCCACCTCCTCGGTCTCGTGCGACACCGGGGCGGTGGCCGTGCCCGGCGTGAACACCGAGTAGCCGAGCGAAGCGGCGTTGCCCTGCACCGACTGGTCGGTGACGACCATGCGGCTCCAGCTGCCCTGCGGCAGGTCGATCCGCGGGACGTCCTCGAGCGCGACCGCGCGGACTTCGCTCACAGAGCCCACTGGCCGTCCTTGATGATCCAGCGGCCGTCGTCGACCACCTGCAGGCTCGCCTCGAGCACGACGCCGTCGAGGTGCAGCTTGCTCACGTTCTGACCACCCGGGTAGGCGCTGTGGTTGTCGCCGAGCGCGCAGTGCACCGTGCCCACGCGGCCCTTCTCCGAAGGCGTGCCGAACGGCGCGATGTCGCTGACTCCGAACGCGAACTCGCCGATCACGGTGGCGTTGTCCACGCCCTCGATCACCTCGCGCAGGCGCCGCGCGTCGTCGCCGCCCTCGATCTTCACGGCCTTGCCGCCCTCGATCGTCCAGGTGATCGGTTCGTTCACCTGACCGGGGAGGCCGATGCCGAGCATCACGCCGTCGACCACCATCGTGCCCTCGGTCTGGTCCTCCACCGCCGCGTAGGCGACCTCGGCCCAGAGCGGCAGCGGCCCCATCATCTTGCCGCGCTCCTTGATCGGCACGAGATCGAGCGGCGGCCGGCCCTTGATCGTAACCGTGAAGTCGGTGCCCTTGGGCGAGGTCACGCGCACCTTCTCGACGCCCTCGAGCGCGGCCATCGCGTCCTGCGCGCGCTTGCGGGCGGCATGCAGCATGTCGAGCGTCAGCCCCCACTCGCCCATCCCGGGCTCGACGGAGGCGATCTTCGCGTTGTTCTCCACCGACTCCTTGACGGCGGAGATGTGCGCGAAGCGGTTCGCCCACTCGAGGTTGGTGATGATGATGATCTCGTCCGAGCTCACCATCGCCTGGTGCAGGTTCCGCGGCGGCGCCATCGGGAAATGCGTGTCCGCCAGTCCGCGGCGCACCTGCATCTCGTTGTTCATCACGACGGGCCAGGCGCCGCGCTCCATGCACACCTCGGCCACAGCGTGAGCCTCGTGCGCGTGCTCGTCGTCGGTGATGATCGTGACGACGTCGTCGGCCTCGACCGTCATGCAGACGTCGACCACGAGCTCGACGTCCTTACGGATGCTCGCTGCGTCGGGCATTTCGACCTACCTCACTCTTTCCGATTCGAACATGGGCAGGATCTCCTTGGCGAAGCGCTCGACCTGCCCAAACTGGTCGATCGCTCCGAAGCGGCAGATGAAGTAGTCCACCCCGCGCGCGTGGAACTCGCGCAGCCACTCGGCGATGGTCTCGGGCGTGCCCACGGGGCCCCAGTTGGAGAGGTCCATCGCCTGCGACAGCTCGGGGTAGTACTTCGAGATGTATTCGTCGAAGGCGGCGCGCGCCTCGTCCTCCGAGTCGCCGATGTTCATGGTCACCTGGTACGAGACGGTGTAGTCCGACCAGTCGCGGCCGAGCCCGGCGGCGGCGTCCGTGAGGTAGCCGATCTGCTCGGTCAGCTCCTCGGGGTGCGTCGCGCGGCAACACGTCATCCAGCCGTCGCCGTACTCGATGATGCGCCGGCAGGCGCGCTCCATGATCCGGCGCATCTTGTCCGTGGGCTGGTCCCCGAGCAGCCGCGGATTGGAGACGATCCAGATCGGCGGCGGCTGCTGCAGCGGCCGGAGCGGCGCCATCTCGGTGCCGCTGTGGAACGAGATGTTGTCGTAGTCGTAGTAGGTGCCCTTGAAGCTGGTCGTGCCGTCGCGCCAGAGGTCGTTCACCACCTGGAGCCCCTCCTCGAACACCGTCGCGCGGTCCTTGAACGGCAGCCCGATCGCGGCGAACTCGCGGCGCACGCCCTCCTCGGGGTTGCCCATGCAGGGACCGAAGATCGTGCGGCCGCCGGAGAGCACGTCGAGCGTGGCCCACTCGAGCGCGGTGAACAGCGGGTTCCGGACCGAGGTGACGAGGCAGGCGGTGCCGAGGCGCACGCGGCTCGTGCGCTGGGAGATCGCGGACAGGAGCGACATCGGCTCGTAGCGCGGCTTCGAGAACAGGCTGTCGCCGACCCACACCGAGTCGAACCCGTACTCCTCGACCTTCTCAGACAGCTCGAGCAGCGCCTGCAGGTCGTAGTCCGGTGCGATCAGCGGCTCGCGGTTGTTCAGGTTCACGCCGAACTGCGGCCGCTCTCGTGTCTCGTCTGCCATGCCGTCCTTTCAGCTCGCTTTTTCGATCTCGGAGGCGTCGGCCTCGTCGAACAGGTCCTGCGCCTCGGGCGAGTCGAGCACCCGCTGCGGGACCTCGATGTGCTCGGCCATCAGCCGCGCCGCACGTTCGGCGTCGCCGGCGTCGACGGCCTCGAGGATGCGCTCGTGCGCCGCCGCCGACTCGCCCAGGCCGCCACGCAGCTCGGCCGACTTGCGCAGCAGCCGGCCCATCTGGCCGAGCAGCTGCTGGTGCATGTCGAACAGGCGGCGGTTGCCCGACGCCGCCACGAGCTTCTCGTGGAAGCGGCGGTTGATCTCGAAGAAGGCGTTGGCGTCGTCGGCGTCGGCCAGCCGGCGCATGTCGTCGCTCATGCGGTGGAGGTCGGCCTTCTCCTCGTCGGTGAGGCGCGGCACGGCCACGCGCGTGGCGAGCGTCTCGAGCGCCTCGCGCACCTGGTAGGCGTCCATGAACTCCTGCTTGGTGAGCTTGGTGACGATTGCGCCGCGCCGTGGGTTGATCGTCACGAGCCCCTCCGCGGCGAGCCCGCCGAGCGCCTCGCGGATCGGCCCGCGGCTCACGCCCAGGAGGTTGGCCAGCGCCACCTCGTTCAGCTCGCTGCCGGGCTCGAGGCGGTTCGACAGGATCTCCTCGCGCAGGTGCTCCACCACCTGCTCGCGGAGCGTCAGATTCCGCACCGGCCGCTGGTCGGGGGTGGCGGTCACCGAGCCCCTCTCACGTATGGAGTCGCCAGCGCGGGCGGCAGGTAGGAACGACGCGCGAACAGCACCAGCGCGACCATGATCGCGATGAACGGCAGCATGTTGATCAGGTCCTGGGAGATGTTGATCCCGGCGAGCTGGAGCGCCGTGGCGATCGACAGCGAGATGCCGAACAGGAACGCGCCGAGTAGCACCCACACAGGCTTGCCGCGCGCGAGCATGCAGATCACGATCGCCATGTAGCCCTGGCCCTGGGTCATGAACGGCGTGAACACGCCGGCGCCGACGATCGACAGGTAGGCGCCGCCGATGCCTGCGAGCGCGCCGGTGCAGAGCACCGCGTACGAGCTCGTGGCCACCACGCTCACGCCGGCGGCGTCGAGCGCTTCCGGTTTCACGCCCGCCGCGCGCAGGTTCAGCCCGACGTTGGTGCGGCGGAACACCCAGGTGAGAACGAACACGAGCGCGATCCCGAGGTACACGAGCAGGTGCTGCTCGAACACGCTCGGCCCGATCACCGGGATCTTGTGCAGGAGCGGGACGTGCACCTCGGTCATCGCGCCGAGGCGGGGATAGGTCGTGCCGAACTGCGCGCCCTGGAGCACGCTCGTGATGCCCTCCCCGGCCAGCGTGATCGCGATGCCTATGACGATCTGGTCGAGCCCCAGCCAGACGCAGAGCACG
>DASXNY010000082.1:0-24679 GCA_036494715.1 Thermoleophilaceae bacterium | reverse complement strand
TCACCTGGTAGCTGGACTGCGCTTCAAGGATGTCGAAGAGGTCAGGTCCGTCCTCCATGCCTGCGCTTTACGAGGCACGGAGGACGGTTCCTGCTGCCGGCGTGCGTCAGGCGTTCTGGGGCACCTTCGAGATGGCCTCCTGGTACAGGGCCATGTCGCGGGCGACGCCCTCGTTCGTCACTCCTTCGGCTACGCGCAGGTTCTCGACGATGAGCGCGGCGTCCGTGAGGGCGCGCCGGAAGTCATCGTCCTCCTCCACGGCGTCGAGCTGCTCGTGGGTTCCGTGCAGCGCCATGAAGCCTTCGATGTCGTGACGGCCGTTCAGCAGAACGACATCGAAGCTCTCGATCCGGCCCTCCTGCTGGTAGCGCCCGTAGAGACCCACGACTTCGTTGAAGACCTCGAGGCTGCGTTCCTCACGACCGGGGACTGACGCTCCCCAGCTGATGAACAGCACGCGGTCTGCCATTGGGGCTCCTTCGCTTGCGGCCCAGCCAATGTGTGCCGGGCCTGTCCGGCCAACCCTCCCACCTTCGGGAGTGGCGATGCAAGCTGCGCTAGTTGCAGATCTGGCAGCGACGCGAGTCGCAGCCGCACTGGGGCAGCTCGGCGACAGCGGGGCGGAAGCCGGCGCGGCGCAGCCACTCGGCCCCGAGTGGGTCGCGACGGTCGAGGAAGCCACCTGGCCAGCAACGCGGGTAAATCGACCCCATGCCTGAATTCCTCGTTGCGATCAGATCAGCTATGCGAGCTTTGCTCTCCATTAGTGCCTCCCATCCAGTCCGCTCCCGGCTCCCTCCGGGAAACCCCTAGAAGACTGGTTGAGCGCATAAATCCCCCGTTACGACGAAACGCAAACAAGAAAAGCCCCGCCGTGGGCGGGGCTTTTCCCAGATTGCGGAGTGCGGAGTGCGGGCTACTTCAGCTCGACGCTTCCGCCGGCTTCCTCGATCTCGGCCTTGAGCTTCTCGGCCTCCTCGCGCTCGATGCCCTCCTTGACGGGCTTCGGTGCCTCGTCGACGAGAGCCTTGGCCTCCTTGAGGCCGAGGCCCGTGGCCGCGCGGACGACCTTGATCACCTGGATCTTCTTGTCGCCGGAGCCGGTGAGCACGACGTCGACGGTGGTCGACTCCTCCTCGGCCGCCGCGCCATCGCCAGCTCCGGCGCCGGCGGCGGCCGGGGCCGCGGCGGCGACCGCCGTGGCCGACACGCCGAACTCCTCCTCGAGCGCCTTGATGCGCTCGGACAGCTCGAGGACCGAGATGTTCTTGAGCTCGTCGATCCAGTCTTCGGTACTTATCTTCGTGGCCATTACAGCCCTCCTTATTCAGTCTCGCCCTCGGAGGGCGTATCCGACTCTTCTGTCTCTGTCTCATCTGCCGCCGCGGGTTCCTCGGCGGCCGAAGCTTCCGGCTCCTCAGCGGGAGCCTCTTCTTCAGCGGGTGCCTCTTCCTCAGCGGGAGCCTCCGGCTCGGCAGCGGGCTCAGGCTCCTGCACCTCTGCACTCTGCACTTCTGCACTCTGCGGGGAGTCGCCAGTCACGAGCCCTTGGTCAGCCATCTGCTGCAGCTGACTGGCGAGTCCCGAGATCATTCCCGCGAGCCCGCGCACGAGCGTCGTCAGCGGCGAGGCAAGGACGCCGACGAACTGGCCGTTGAGCGCGTCGCGCCCCGGGAGGCGAGAGATCGACTCGATCTGCTCGATCGAGAGGATGTCCTCGCCCAGCTGCCCGCCCTTGAACGCGAGCGTGTCCGTCTCGCGGCGGTACTGGGCGAGCGCCTTGGCCGCAAGCGCGGCGTCGCCGCCCTCGGTGACGAAGGTGAACGCGGTCGGTCCCTCCAGCAGGTCCTTGAGCGACTCCGCCCCGGCCGCGTCGGCCGCGCGGATCGTGAGCCGGTTCTTGACGACACGGAAGGTGGCGCCGGCCTCGATCAGCCGCGTGCGGAGGTCCGCCGCGTCCTTCACCGACAGCCCGCGGTAGTCGACGGCGAAGATCGCCTCGGCGCCGCGGATCTGCTCCGCGACCTCCTCGATTACTGCTGCTTTCTCGTCTCTGTTCATTTACTCCCCACGAAAAGAGCCCGCACGCAGGCGGGCTCGGAGAAGCAGCAAGTGCTCTCACCGGGTCTACCTGCACCGGACTTACGCGATCTGCGGCCGGTGGTCTCGGGCGTTCGGTGTGTGCGGGTCAGGCTACCGCGCTCGCGGCCTCCACGATGTTGCGGGTGCGAAGCGGGTCGACGCGCACGCCCGGCCCCATGGTGGTGGCGAGGGTGATCGTGCGCAGGTAACGGCCCTTGGCGGCGGCGGGCTTGGCGCGCACCACCTCGTCGATCAGGGCGGCGTAGTTCTCGAGCAGTGCGCGCTCGTCGAAGTCGGTCTTGCCGATCGGGAGGTGGACGATCGCGCCGCGATCGGTGCGGTACTCCATGCGCCCCGCCTTGGACTCGCTGACCGCGGTGGCGACGTCGTCGGACACGGTGCCGACCTTGGGGTTCGGCATCTTGCCCTGCGGGCCGAGGATCCGGCCGAGGCGCCCGACCACCGGCATCATGTCCGGCGTCGCGATCGCCACGTCGAAGTCGGTAAAGCCCTCCTCCACGCGCTTGGCGAGGTCCTCGTCGCCGACGATGTCGGCGCCGGCCTCCTGAGCCTCACGCGCCTTGTCGCCCTTGGCGAACACGGCCACGACCTGCTCCTTGCCCGCGCCGTTCGGCAGCGAGATCGTGCCGCGCAGCTGCTCGTCCGCGTGGCGGACGTTGAGGCCTGTACGGATGTGGACCTCGACTGTCTCGGGGAACTTGCTGGTCTGCATGCCCTTGACGAGCGCGATCGCCTCGGACGGCTCGTACACCTTTTCGCGATCGACCTGCTCGTACAGCGCCCGGTAGCGCTTACCCCGTGCCATCAGCGCACCTCCACGCCCATCGAGCGGGCGGTGCCTTCGATGATCTTCGCGGCCTGGTCGATGTCGCGCGCGTTCAGGTCCTCGAGCTTGGTCTCGGCGATCTGGCGCACCTGTGCCTTGGAGATCCTCGCCACCTTCTCGCGGTTCGGCTCGGCCGAGCCCTTCTGGATGCCCGCCGCCTCCTTGATCAGCACCGCGGCCGGCGGCGTCTTGGTGATGAAGGTGAAGGAGCGGTCCTCGTAGACCGTGATCTCGACCGGGATGATGCGGCCGTTCTGGTCCTGCGTCTGCGCGTTGAACGCCTTGCAGAACTCCATGATGTTCACGCCGTGCTGGCCGAGCGCGGGGCCGACCGGCGGGGCCGGGTTGGCGGCGCCGCCGGGTACCTGGAGCTTGATGAGGGTTAGGACTTTTTTGGCCATGAAGGGATGGGAGGTTAGCGAGGGTTCAGTGACTGGTGGCTAGTGACTAGGCACTGATCACTAGTCACTGGCTCAGATCTTCTTGACCTGGTCGAATCCCACTTCGACCGGAGTCTCGCGACCGAAGATGGATACCAGCACCTTGAGCTTGGCGCCGTCCTCGTTGATCTCGGAGATCTCACCGGAGAAGTCTGACAGGGGCCCGGAGACGACCTTGACGGACTCGCCGATCGAGAACTGCGCGCGGGTGCGCGGGCGCTCGGCGGTCTCGCGGTTGAGCAGGCGATCGATCTCGCCCTGGCTCAGCGGCACCGGCTTGTTGGAGGCGCCGACGAAGCCCGTGACGCCTGGGGTGCCCTTGACGAGCATCCAGGAGTCCTCGTTGAGGTCCATGTTCACGAGCACGTAGCCCGGCATGGTCCGCTTCTCGGTCTGGATCTTCTGACCGTCCTTCATCTCCGACACCACTTCGGTCGGGATGACGATCGTGCGGATGTTGCGGGCCTGGTTGAGCGAGACGACTCGGTGCTCGAGGTTCTGCTTGACCTTGTTCTCGTGCCCGGAATAAGTGTTGACGGCATACCAGCGAAACATCGTTTTCCTTAAAGGATCTTGTCTATGACTTTGGAGAAGATGGCGTCCAGCAGGCCCAGGTAGGCGCCCATCACCACCACAAACAGCAGGACCACGCCCGTGAGCATGGTCAGCGTCTGACGATCCGGCCACTCGACCCGCTGGAGCTCGGCCCAGACCGCGAACAGGAAGCCTATGACCTTATTACGGTGATGGCGATGTTCGGGGTGCTCCCTCCCGCCGCGGCGCCCGCGCGGGCCTCCCGCGACCTCCGTGGCGTCCGCCGGCTCGAGCTCCTCGGCCTCGTCTACCGGCTCCTCGAGATCCTCGTCGTCGCCCTCGAACTCGGGCGCCGGAACCGGGTGCTCGACCACCGAGGCGCTGCGGCCGGTGTCCTCCGGCGGCGCGCCCGAGTAGAGCTCGATCTCCTCGTAGGACTCCTCGTCGAGGTTGGCATCGACGGGAGCCTCGGTGGCGCCATCGCCGGCGGCATCGGGACGCACGCGCTCCAGGCGCTCGGCTCGGCGCTCTGCCTGGCGCTGCTTTGCCCGCTGGCGGTTACGTGCCATCGAAGGACCCGTTCGGGGGCGACCGCTTAGCGCGTCTCGCGGTGCGCAGTATGCCTGCCGCACCAGCGGCAGTACTTCCGCATCTCGATCCGCCCGGGATCGTTGCGCTTGGACTTCTCAGTTTGGTAATTCCGGCGCTTGCACTCTTCGCAAGCGAGCGTCACGCCGATTCGGACATCTCCGCGGGCCATGGCTCCCTTTGGCGACGATTTGCGCGGTCCTGAGCGAAGAAAAACCCCATGAGGGGCCGGGTGCTCGGACAACGTGAGGTTGCCCGCTCAGTCTAGCGCGCCGTAGCGCCCCACTCCGCCTGGAAACGCTCTAAGGCTGCGGGTGCGAGGGCCGATTACCCGGGTTGATGCCTTCTTCGTTGAAGCAGCAAACGGCTGCGCTGCGCCAACTCTCGCTCGCGAGCGGCCTCGACCTGTCCAGTTACCGCGAGGAGCACGTCGCGGAGCGGCTGGCTCGCGCGTTCGAGCGCGAGGGCGTGCGGGACGTGCACGAGCTTGCGCTGCTCGTGGCCGCCGACCCCGAGGTGCGCGCCCGTTTCCGCCGCTCGGTGGCGATGGTCGTGACCGGGCTGTTCCGCGACCAGGAGCAGTTCCAGCTGCTCGAGAACGAGCTCGTGCCGGGCGTGCTTGGCATGCGCCGCCAGCTGCGCGTCTGGTCGGCGGGCTGCGCGGACGGCTCCGAGCTCTACAGCGTGGGCATCGTGCTGGCGCAGATCGGCGTCCTCGAGACGGCCTCGCTCGTCGGCAGCGACGTGCTCGAGGAGAACCTTGTCGCGGCGGAGCGCGGGGTGTACGGCGACGTGCAGATGCCGGCGTCGCTGCGGATCCGCATGCGCTGGGAGCAGCGCGACCTGATCCACGACTCGGCGCCGGTCGGGAAGTGGAGCCTGGTGCTCTGCCGCAACCTCGCCATCTACCTGCGGGACGGCGTCAAGCGCCGTCTGCACGAACGGCTGGCGGCCGCGCTCGCGCCCGGCGGGGTCCTGCTGCTCGGCCGCAGCGAGCGCGTGTCATACCCGGAGCGGATCGGGCTCGAGCTCGTGGCACCGCACGCCTACCGGAGGGTGGCGTGAGGCGCGGCGGTCTGACGCGGCGCATGGTGGCCGCGAGCGCGCTGCTCGTGGTCGTCGTGGCGGTGGTGTTCGCGGTGCTCCTGTCCGCGATGGACGACCTGCGCGGCTCGAGCGACTGGACCGAGCACTCGGTGGCGGTGCTCGCGGCCTCGGGCGAGCTCCAGAACGAGCTCGGCGACTTCTCCTCCGCCACGCGCAACTACGTCGACGCGCCGAACGCGGCGGCGCTCGAGCACTGGCGCTCACTGCGGGCGCAGCTCCCGCCCGGCGCCGCTGGGCTGCGGAAGCTCGTGAGCGACAACGCCGGCCAGGCCGCCCGCGTGGTGGCGCTCGGGACTGAACTCGCAAACTTCGACGCAAAGTGGGCCGGCCCGCTCGTCGCGCTCGCCGGCCGCCCGGCCGGGGTCCGCCGCGCGCGGGCGCTCGCCCAGCAGGCCGGCGGGCGCAACATGATGGCGGCGATCCGGGCGCGGTTCGAGGCGTTCAACGCGCGCGAGAAGGCGCTCGGCCTCGAGCGCGGCAGGAACTCGCGCGACCACGCGGCCGCGGCCGAGAAAGCGGCGGTCGGCGCCCTCGCCGCGCTCCTGCTCGGCATCGTGGCGTTCACGCTCGTTCTGTCGCGCTCGGTCACGCGGCCGGTCAAGCGGGTGGCGGCGGCGGCCGCGCGGCTCGGCCGCGGCGAGCTCGGCTTCCGGGTCGACGAGCACGGCGGCGGCGAGCTGCGCGACCTGGCCGAGGCGTTCAACGGCATGGCGGGCTCGCTGCGCGACTCGCGCGACGAGCTCGAGACCCAGAACCAGGAGCTCGAGGCGCAGCAGATCGACCTCGAGGGGGCGCTTGAGCAGCTCGCGCAGGAGAAGCAGCAGGTCGAGGAGTTCCGGCGCTTCATCGAGCTCGTCTCGCGCGAGAACGACCCGGACCGCCTGGCCGAGACCGTGCTCACCGAGCTGTGCGACTACGTCGGCGCGCCCGTCGGCACGCTCTACGGCGTCGACGGCGACCACGGCGCCGCGCTCACCTGTCTGTCCACCCTCGGCGTCGAGCGCGCGCGGCTGCCTGAGGAGATCCTGCCGGGCGAGGGCTTCGCCGGGCGGGCGATCGTCGAGCGCAAGGTCGTGGCCGCGGCCTTCGGCGAGCAGGGGCTTCGCTTCGAGAGCTTCGGGCACCAGGTGAGCCTCAGCCAGGAGCTGCACGTCCCGCTCGTGCATGGCGAGCAGTCCGTCGGCGTGGTCACGCTCGGCCGCTCGGGCCCGCGCTCGCTGAGCGCCGACGAGCTGGAGCGCCTGCGCTACCTGTCGACCCAGGCGGCCGTCGGCCTCTCACACGCCTTCGCCCTGCGCCGCGCCCGCAACCAGGCGGCGCTCAACCGCGCCGTGCTCGACACCGCCCACGACGCGTTCGTCTCCTTCGACGAGCATGGCGTGATCACCGCCTGGAACCCGCGCGCGGAGGCGGTCTTCGGCTGGGCCGCGATCGAGGCGGTCGGACACATGGTGACCGACCTGATCGTCCCGGCCGCCGACCGCGCAGCCCACCGCGAGAGCATGGAGCGCTTCCTGCGCGGCCAGCACAGCGAGCTGCTGAACCGGCGCCTCGAGGTGACCGGCCGCCACCGCGACGGGCGCGACTTCCCGGCCGAGATCGTGATCTCCCCGATCGAGCTCGAGGGCGAGTGGCGCTTCAACGCCTTCATCCACGACATCTCCGAGCGGAGGCTGCTCGAGGAGCGCAGCAGCAAGCTGTTCTCGATCTCGCTCGACTTCATGTGCACGTTCACCCGCGACGGGCGCTTCCGCGAGCTCAATCCGGCGTGGAGCGAGGTGCTCGGCTGGTCCGAGGCGGAGCTGCTCGGGAGCCCGATGATCGACTACGTTCACCCCGACGACCGCGAGCGCACGCTGGCGCAGACCGCCAAGCTCGAGCGCGAGGGCGAGGCCGCCGCCGACTTCGAGAACCGCTGGCGCTGCGCCGACGGCTCCTACCGCTGGCTCCTGTGGAGCGAGCACTACAGCCCCGCCGAGGAGCTCGTCTACGCCGTCGCGAAGGACGTGACCGACGGCAAGCGCGCCGAGGCGCTGCTCCAGATGCGCCTCGCCGTGGGCAACGCGCTCGCCGACGCGGACACGCTCGAGCAGGGCTTCGAGGCCGTGCTGGCCGCTGCCGGCGGGGCGCTCGGCTGGGAGCTCGGCGCGGCCTGGCTGCCCGACGCCAGTGGGCAGGCGATGCGCTGCGCGGCCACCTGGACCGTGGACGCTGATCCGCGCTACCGGAGCCTCGCGCACAGCCTCGAGCTGCGCCCTGGCCGCGGCCTGGTGGGCGAGACGTGGGCGAGCGGGGAGCCGCGCTGGATCGCGGACGTGTACGACGAGCTGGACAATCCCGCCCACCCCCATGCCGCGGCCATGCGCGACGTCGGCGTGCGCTCACTGGCGTCGGTGCCGCTCATGGGGCTGGACGGCGTGGTGGCTGTGCTGCAGCTCCTGTCGCGTGAACCGCGCGAGCCCGACGAGCATACGCTGCAGACGCTGCTCGCGATCGGCGAGCAGGTGGGCCACGCCGTCTACCGGCGGCTCGCCCGAATGGAGACCGACCGTATGAAGGACGAGTTCCTCGCCCTCGTGTCGCACGAGCTGCGAACTCCGCTGACGTCGATCGTCGGCTACCTCGAGCTGCTGCGCGACGAGGAGACCGAGCTCGGCTCGATCGAGAGCGAGCGCTTCCTCGGCGTGATCGGCCGGAACGCCGCGCGCCTCCAGCGCCTGGTGGACGACGTGCTGTTCGCGGCCCGCGCGGAGGCGGGCAAGATGGGGCTGGCCGAGCGGGCGATCGACCTGGCCTCGGTCGCCCGCGAGAGCGTCCTCGCGGCCCACCCGAAGGCGGACGAGGTCGGAGTCGAGCTGAGGCTCGACTCAGAGGAGATGCTCGAGACGGTGGGCGACCCCGACCGCCTCGGGCAGGCGCTCGACAACCTGATCTCGAACGCTCTCAAGTTCACGCCTCCGGGCGGCCGCGTGGACGTGCGCGTTCGCACGGTCGCCGAGCGGGTCGAGATCGAGGTGCGCGACACCGGCCTCGGGATGGCGGCCACCGACCTCGAGCGCGTGTTCGACCGCTTCTTCCGCTCGCCGGCGACCCGCGATCAGGTGCCCGGGGCGGGGCTCGGTCTGACGATCGTCAAGACCATCGTCGAGGCGCACGGCGGCACGATCGCCGTCGCGAGCAGCGAGGGCGTGGGCACGGCGTTCCTGATCGACCTGCCGCTGGTGCCGGTCGGCGTGGCCGCTACGTGGCCACCCCGCCGGGCATAGAACCGCTCGCCACCTCGGCGAGCTCGCGCGGAGGGGCGCCGAGCAGGAGCCATTGGCCGTTGGACGTGCGCTCCACCAGGCCGCGCTCCTGAAGGCGGCCGAGCGCCGTGCTCACGCTCGGGCGGCGGGCGCCGACTATGCGCGCGAGCAGGCTGTGAGTCATTCGCAGCGGCAGGAGTACGCCGCCGGGAGTGACGCGGCCCCAGCGATCCGCGTAGTACCAGAGGATCACGAGCAGCCGCATCTCGACGAGCTTGAGGTGGCTGACGGCGAGGTGGAAGGCGAGGGCGTGCGAGCGGCGCATGATCCGATCCATGATCGCTGCGGTGAGCTCGGGCCAGGGGGCCACGGCCTCGGCGAAGCCGTCGTCGAGCAGCGCGATCCGGGTCGGCTCGAGTACCTCCCAGACGATGCGGAAGTCGACCGAAGAGTCGAGAGTGTCGCTGGCCGCGGGACGGAGGACGTCGCCCGGCCCGAGCAGCTCGGCGGAGCGGCGGCCCTGGATCGTGACGCCGCGGGAGAGGACCCCGTCCAGCACGAACATCCCGTAGACGGGATGCGGCGGGTTGGGCGCCCGGGTCCACGGCCCGGGCTCGCGCGCGAGTACCTCGACGTTCGTGGCCCGACGGATGCTGTCTGCCGTCGCAGCGTCGAAGCCTTTGAGAAGGTCTGGATCCTCCTCGACTAGCGAAGCTCGACCATTACGCGAGTTACCACCTGCCATAGACAAACACCCCGCCGGGCAAGCTAGCAAAAAACCTCTGTTAGTCAGGCCGTCCCGACTAAGAGGATTCCGAGCTGTCCGCGAGCTCGCGGATCCGCTCGCCAGGCAGCCTCAGCATGTATGCGGCGAGGTAGACCACCAGGCTGACGGCGAGCATCAGCAACGCGCCAACTCCGAGCCCGAATACCTTCGCTGCGTGATCGCCGTAGGAGCCCAGGTACGAAATGAGCGCCAGCGCGCCAAGCCAGGGCAGCACCCATGCGCCGGCGCGCCAGTCCATCGGCGGTAGCTCGTCCGTGCGCGCCAGCTTGTAGACGCCGAGCAGGATCAGGCCGAGCACGATCGCGAGGAACAGCTTCCAGTTCGTGTCCCAGCCCGCCCAGTAGACGATCATGTTGGCCGAGAAGAAGGCGAGGAACGGGATCACATGTCCGCCCCGGAGCCGGAACGGTCGCTCCTTGCCCGGCAGTTCCTTGCGCAGCGCCGCCCACACCAGCGGGCCCGAGCCGAACGACAGGACGGTCGCCGAGGTGATGAACGAGACGAGCTTCTGCCAGCCGGGGAACGGCAGGAAGAAGATCAGGCCGACCACGAACGCCAGCAGCAGGCTCACCCACGGGGCGCCGCGCTCGGTGGTCTTCGTTAGCCCCTTCGGAGCGTTGCCGTTGCGACCCATCGCGTAGGAGATCCGCGCGGTGGCGGTGGTGTAGATCAGCCCGGTGTCGGCCGGCGAGACCACGGCGTCCGCGTAGAGGATCGTGGCGAGCCAAGAAAGCCCGATCAGCTTGGCGATGCCGGCGAGCGGGCCGAAGTCGTTGCTGAACGAGAGGCCCGCCCAGCCCTTGTGCAGGCCCGAGGTCGGCGCGGCGCCGATGAACGCGACCTGGAGCAGGACGTAGATCACGCCCGCGATCAGCACCGACCCGATCACCGCGAGCGGGACGTTGCGGTGCGGGTTGTCGCTCTCGCCGGCGAGCTCGATGCCCTGGCGAAAGCCCAGGTAGGAGAACACGATGCCGGCGGTGGAGATCGACTCGAAGACTCCGTGCCAGCCGTAGGGCTGGAAGCCGCCGAAGTCGCTGAAGTTCGCGCCGCGGAACTCGGTGAGCAGGAAGGCGATGACCACGAGCGTGATCACCGCGAGCTTCCAGCCGACTATCGCGTTGTTGGCCCGCGCGAACCAGCGGATGCCCACCATGTTCACCCAGCAGAAGATCGCCATCAGCACCACGGCGACGGCGTAGCCGAGCGGGAAGGTGAGGACAGGGCTGGCGTCCGCTCCCGCCGGGGTGTGCGCCAAGCCGCCGATGTTGTTGGACGCGTACTGGAGCGCGGCCTCGACCTCGATCGGCGCGACGCTGGCCGCGGCGAGCCAGGTGATCCAGCCCATGACGTAGCTCGCGAACGAGCCGAAGGCGTAGTGCGGGAAGCGCACGACGCCGCCCGACACGGGGAACATCGCGCCGAGCTCCGCGTAGGTGAGCCCGACGAGCAGGATCATCCCGCCGCCGATCGCCCAGGCGATCACCGCCGCCGGCCCGGCGAGCTGCGAGGCGTTCAGCGCACCGAACAGCCAGCCGGAGCCGATGATGGAGCCGACCGAGGCGAACAGCAGGCCGGTCCTCCCGATGTGACGGTGGAGGCCGGAGTCGGCATCCTCGGGATGGACGTCGCGGGCGGGAGACCGAACGCGGTCGGTAACCGTTGCCATGGCGCATGTAGTGCCATGGAAGCCCGGCGCTCAAACATCAGCGCCGGGCCCGGGAGGCCGGATTCAGGCCTGCTGCGCCACTACGAATCCGACCTGGCCGTCCTGCACACGGGCGTCGAGGATCTTGTCGTCGAGCGCGGGGACGGCCTCCGCCTCGACGAACACGGGCGCGTGTTCGCCCTCGATGTCAAGGACGCTGTCGCTCGGATCCGGCTCCTCGACCAGCGAGATGCCGAGCCCGGCCTGGCCGTCAGGGCCGACCTGCCGGCTGATGCGCACGCCGGCCTCGTCCGAGACCGGTGCGGACTCCACGATCGAGTCCAGCGCTTCGACGGCCTCTTCGGTAATCGTGAGCAACTTGCTCACCCTCCTCGTTTCGGGTTCGAGGTGGGACGAACGTAGCAAGCGGCTCAGCGGCCGCGCAGCTCGGCGGCGAGACTCGCCATCGGCTCCCGCGTGAGCGCCTGATAAAGCGCGGCGAGGCGGTCGATGTTGGCCTCGGCGCTCGCCGGCCGGTCCACCCGGGGCAGCTCGCGGGCCGGCGAATAGCTCGGAAAGACCATGGTGAGCGTGGGCAGCGTGTAGCGCGCCGCCACCTGCTCAAGCAGCACCGGTGAGGCCACCACCAGGGCGGCGCTCTCCTCCACGGCGCGCCCCTCGAGCTCCGGATCGCCGCGGAAGCGGCGCTTGCCGCTCAGGTCGTGGACCACCGGCACGCGACCCGCCGTGAGCTCGTTCGCGCAGACCGTGAGCTCGGCCGACGGCCCGTAGCTGTGGATCACGTCCGGCGAGAAGCCTGCAATCGCCTCCCGCAGCCCGCGGGCCGGGCGGTCGCCGAGCTGCCACTCGCGCGCTAGGCCTTCGCCGCCGGGGTCCCCCTGGCGGGCGAGCGCGAGGTCGACGTCCGGTCGCTCCGTCGAGAGTGCGACCGCGTGCACGCGGGCACGCGCGTTGGGCTCCTGCCGAAGCAGGAGCACCCGCATCAGGCGCTCTCCAGGTGTAGCTCGCGGAACGTCATTGGCATTGGCAGCCCGCGCAGGGCGCGTTGTGGCTACCCGGTTGCCCGCTTCTCCAATCCGGCAAGTCCGCACGGAGCGGGCTTTTCTTCCCACGCGGCCCGTGTCTCCCTCGCACTCCCTACGATCCGGTTCTGCCACGCCCTCTCCGCGAAACTGGTAAATCCCGGCAGGGATTACACTCTTTCGTCCCTCGATGAGCTACGAACTCTCACACCTGCGGACCCTCGAGGCAGAGGCCATCCACATCATGCGCGAGGTGGCCGCCGAGTTCGAGCGGCCGGTGCTGCTGTTCTCCGGCGGCAAGGACTCGCTCGTGCTCGTGCGCCTGGCCGAGAAGGCCTTCCGGCCGGCCGGCTTCCCCTTCCCGCTCATGCACGTGGACACGGGCCACAACTTCCCGGAGGTGATCGATTTCCGCGACAGCCTGATCGAGCGCCTCGGCGAGCGGCTCGTGGTTGCGTCGGTGGAGGAGTCGATCCGCCAGGGCCGCGCGGTTGAGGAGACGGGGCCGCGCGCGTCGCGCAACCGGCTGCAGACGGTCACGCTGCTCGACGCGATCCTCGAGCACGGCTTCGACGCCGCGTTCGGCGGGGCGCGCCGCGACGAGGAGCGCGCCCGTGCCAAGGAGCGCATCTTCTCCTTCCGCGACGAGGCCGGACAGTGGGA
The DNA here is from genome assembly GCA_036494715.1 of Thermoleophilaceae bacterium. Taxonomy (GTDB): domain Bacteria; phylum Actinomycetota; class Thermoleophilia; order Solirubrobacterales; family Thermoleophilaceae; genus JAICJR01. The sequence goes on along the minus strand of DASXNY010000082.1, from coordinate 11,695 downwards.
TCCGAAGTCGCAGCGCCCCGAGCTGTGGTCGCTCTACAACGGGCGTCACCAGCGCGGCGAGCACGTGCGCGTGTTCCCGATCTCGAACTGGACGGAGCTCGACGTGTGGCAGTACATCGCCGAGGAGGAGCTCGAGATCCCGTCCATCTATTACGCGCACGACCGCAAGGTCTTCAAGCGCGACGGGATGCTCTACGCGCTCAGCGACTTCGTCGAGCTGATCGACGGCGAGGAGCCGTTCGAGGCGAGCGTGCGCTACCGCACGGTGGGCGACATGTCGTGCACCGGCGCGGTCGAGTCGAGCGCCAAGACGCTTCCGGCCGTGGTCGAGGAGATCGCGGCCACCCGCATCACCGAGCGCGGCGAGACCCGCGCCGACGACCGCGTCAGCGAGGCGGCCATGGAGGACCGCAAGCGCACCGGCTACTTCTAAGCTCCCGTGACTTCTAGGCTTACCGTCATCGAGGGCAACGGCCAGCCCGATCCCGTGGTCGAACGCCGCGCAAGCACACTCCGCATCGCCACCGCCGGGTCTGTTGACGACGGCAAGAGCACGCTGATCGGACGCCTGCTGTTCGACTCGAAGCAGGTGTTCGCCGACCAGCTCGAGCACGTCGAGGAGACGAGCCGCCGTCGTGGCGATGAGTACACGGACCTGGCGCTGCTGACCGACGGCCTGCGCGCCGAGCGCGAGCAGGGCATCACGATCGACGTCGCCTACCGCTACTTCGCGACGCCGCGGCGCCGCTTCATCCTGGCCGACACGCCGGGCCACGTGCGGTATACGCGCAACATGGTCACCGGCGCCTCCACCGCGGACCTTGCCCTGATCCTGATCGACGCGCGCAAGGGCGTGTCCGAGCAGACCAAGCGCCACGCCTTCGTCGCCTCGCTCGTCGGCGTCCCCCACCTCACGGTGTGCGTGAACAAGATGGACCTCGTGGACTTCTCGGAGGAGGTGTTCGAGGACATCCGCGAGCAATTCGAGGACTTCGCCGCCAAGCTCGAGCTCACCGACATCGAGTTCATCCCGATCTCGGCGCTTCAGGGCGACAACGTGGTCGAGCGCTCGCTGCGGATGAAGTGGTACGACGGCGCGCCGCTCCTCTACCACCTCGAGCACGTGCACGTCGCGTCGGATCGCAACCTCGTGGACGTTCGCTTCCCGGTGCAGTGGGTCATCAGGCCGACCGACGATTCGGAGAGCCGCGGCTACGCCGGCCAGATCGCGGCGGGCGTGCTGCGCACGGGCGACGAGGTGCACGTGGTGCCGTCGGGCGACAGCTCGCGCATCGCGGCGATCGAGGGACCGCTCGGCCCGCTCGAGGAGGCGGTGCCGCCGATGTCCGTGGTGGTGCGGCTCGAGGACGAGCTCGACATCTCGCGCGGGGACATGCTCTGCCGCCCCGGCAACCGCCCGCACCGCTCGCGCCAGCTCGAGGCAATGGTGTGCTGGATGAGCGACGCGCCGCTGGCGCTGGGCAAGCGCCTGCTGCTGAAGCACACGACGCGCTGGGTGAACGCGAGCGTCGACGACATCCGCTACCGCGTGGACGTCGAGAACCTGCACCGGGATACGAGCGCGACCTCGCTCGAGCTGAACGACATCGGCAGGCTCAAGCTGCGCACCACCTCGCCGCTGGCCGTCGACGACTACCGCCGCAACCGCACCACCGGCAGCTTCATCCTGGTGGACGAGGCGACCAACGACACGGTCGGCGCGGGCATGATCGTCGAGACCATCACCAACGGCGGCGCGGCTGCGGACGCCTCCGGGCGCTCCCCCAACGTCACCTGGCACGAGGGCGGCCTCACGCGCGAGGAGCGCTGGCGCACGCTCGGTCAGCGCGGCGCGACCGTGTGGCTCACCGGGCTGCCGGCGTCCGGCAAGTCGACGATCGCGGCGGCGCTCGAGCAGCACCTCGTCGCGCGCGGCCGGCTCGCGTACCGGCTCGACGGCGACAACCTGCGTCACGGCCTCAACGGCAACCTCGGCTTCTCTGCCGAGGACCGCACCGAGAACGTGCGCCGCACCGCGCACGTGGCGCGCCTGTTCGCCGACGCGGGGACGATCGCGATCGCCTCGCTCGTGTCGCCCTACCTGAGCGACCGCAAGGGGGCGCGCGAGTCGCACGACGAGCTCGAGCTCGACTTCGTCGAGGTGTTCGTGGACACGCCGCTCGAGGAGTGCGAGCGGCGCGACCCCAAGGGCCTCTACGCCAAGGCGCGCAGCGGCGAGATCAGCGGCCTCACCGGCATCGACGACCCCTACGAGGCACCCGAAGCGGCCGACATCGTGGTGCGCGACGGCACGGTCGAGGAAGCGGTGGCCGCGATCGTCGCGCAACTCGAGGAACTCGGCGTAATCCAGTAGCGCGGTGGTCGAGGGCCTCGACCACGTACAGCTCGCCTGCCCGCCGGGTGGCGAGGACGAGGCGCGCCGCTTCTACGGCGGACTGCTCGGACTCAGCGAGATCGAGAAGCCCGAGCCGCTGCGCTCGCGCGGCGGGGTGTGGTTCGAGTGCGGCGCTCAGCAGCTCCACCTCGGTGTGGAGGAGCCGTTCGCCCCGGCTCGAAAGGCACATCCGGCGCTCCTGGTTGGCAGCGTCGCCGCACTCGAGGAACTGGCCTCGCGCCTCGACTCGGTGCGCTGGGACGCGGACCTACCGGGCGCCACGCGCTTCTACGCGTTCGACCCATTCGGCAACCGTATTGAGCTAATTGCCAGGCAATTGCCCTAGACTCACGCCGCCGACGCGGACACTCACGTCCGCGTGTGTGCGCGGCCTGGACATGTGCCGGCAAGCCGCATAGACGGCAGGTCGGAACTGGACGACGGGGAAACCGCCAAGGAGAGGGGCCCATGCAGGTTTCGGCAACACGCGAGGACGTTGAGCCGGTCTCGCACGAGGCGCGTGATCGCGCGATCACCGGATTCGTCACCGTCGCGCCCATCCTGGCGCTCGGGTTTGTGGCCTGGCAGCTGTGGGAGGAGGCGCTCCATTGGGGCGATCTCGTCGTGTTCGGCGTGCTCTACATGGCCTTCGGGCTCGGTGTGACGGTTGGCTTCCACCGCCTCTTCACCCACCGCAGCTTCAAGACCACCCCGGCGGTGCGCTTCGTCTTCGCGGTGCTCGGCTCGGCGGCCATCGAGGGACCTGTGATCTCGTGGGTGGCGGACCATCGCAAGCACCATGCGTTCTCCGACAAGGAGGGCGACCCGCACAGCCCGCACGTCGGTCACGGCGGAGGCCTCCGCGGCGCACTCACCGGCCTCGCGCACGCGCACGTGGGCTGGCTCTTCATCCACACGCAGCGCGGCGCCAAGCAGCGCTACGCCCCCGACCTGATGGCCGACCCGGTGGTGTCCTTCGTCGACCGCACGTTCGTGTACTGGGCGCTGCTCGGGCTGGCCGCGTCGTTCGGGCTCGGGGTGGCGATCGGCCACACCGTGAAGGCCGGGCTCACGGGTCTGCTCTGGGGCGGGGCGGTGCGCATGCTGCTGCTCCACCACGCCACCTACAGCATCAACTCGCTCTGCCACTTCTTCGGCAGCCGCCGCTTCAACACCGATGACGAGTCGCGCAACCTGCTGTGGCTCGCGCCCCTGACGCTCGGCGAGGCCTGGCACAACAACCACCACGCCTTTCCCACCTCCGCCGCCCACGGCTTGCGGCGGTTCGAGGTCGACCCCTCAGCGCTCGTGATCCGCGCGCTCGAGAAGATGGGTCTCGCGTGGGACGTCGTCCGCATCACCCCCGAGCGCCAAGCCATGAAGGCCGGCGCCGCCGCTTAATGGCGCTGGCAAGTACCGGACGCTTTCGCTCAGAGCTCGAGCGCCTGTTCCCGGACAGGCCGTTCGAGGTCGAGTTCTGGGACGGCACGCGCGTCGCGGCCACGGAGGGCAACGGCGTGCCGCACTTCAGGGTCCGCTCGCCGCGGGCGCTCGCGCACGCGCTGCGCGCGCCGGGTCAGCTCGGCGTCGGGCGGGCCTATGTGTCCGGCGACATCGACGTCGACGACATGGACGGCGTGATCAAGCTGCTCGACACCTGGCGGCCACCGCCGCTCGCGCGCGGGGATCAGCTGCGGCTCGCCCTCGCGGCCGCGCGGGCGACGGGCATCGTGCGGCCGCCCGCGGTGCCGCGAGCCGAGCTCAAGCCGACGGGCACGCGGCGCACCCGCGACCGCGACGCCCGCTCGGTGCGCCACCACTACGACCTGCCGCCGGAGTTCTTCGCGCTCTTCCTCGACAAGTCGATGACGTACTCGTGCGCGATCTTTTCGCGCGGCGCCCAGACGCTCGAGGAGGCGCAGGAGACGAAGCTCGAGCTCGTCTGCACCAAGCTCGGGCTCAAGGAGGGGCAGCGCGTGCTGGACGTGGGCTGCGGCTGGGGCAGCTTCGCTCTGCACGCGGCCGCTCGCCACGGCGTGCACGTGACCGGCGTGACGCTGTCCGAGCCGCAGGTGGCGGTGGCGCGGCGGCGCGCGCAGGAGGCAGGGCTCGCAGACAAGCTGGACTTCCGCGTCATGGACTACCGCGAGCTCTCCGGCGCATCGTTCGACGCGATCGCCAGCATCGGGATGGTCGAGCACGTGGGCGACGAGAAGATCGACGTCTACATGGAGCGGCTCAGGGAGCTGCTCGCGCCCGGCGGCCTGCTGCTCAATCACGGCATCGCGCGGCTCGACCCGGGCGACGTGATCGGCGGGCCGTTCTCGGACCGCTACGTCTTCCCCGACGGCGCCCCTCTGCAGCTCTCGCGCGTCCTCCAGGCGGTCGAGCGCAGCGGCCTCGAGGCGCTGCACATCGAGGGCTTCCGGCAGGACTACGTCGACACGCTCGGCCACTGGGCGCGGCGGCTCGACGACAACATCGCCGAGGCGCGGCGCCTCGCCGGCGAGGAGCGCGTGCGTGTGTGGAGGCTCTACCTACGCGCCGCCCGAAACGGGTTCGATACCGGATTTACCTCCGTTTACCAGGTGCTCTGCCGAAACTAGACTGGCCAACGGCAACGGGCGCGGCGTGGCGGCGGCTGGCGCCGACGGCCACGGACCGAACGGTCACGCGGTCGGGGCGCCATCCCAGGTTGTGCGCAGCGGCTAGCGGCGCTGCCGGGCGCGCTAGTGCGAGGGGACCTGCTCGGTCTCGCTCTGGATGTCCCAGCCCGCCTGAACCGGGTCGAGGAAGTACGGCGGGTCGTGGTAGCGCAGCGCGTCGTCGTAGGTGTACGACTTGAGGTAGCCCGTGACGACGTTGCCGGTGCTCGTGTTGAACGTGCCGACCGTGCCGCGGTACTCCTGGGCGATCGCACCGACGACCTTGAGCGTGCCGAGCGGCGAGCCGCAGTCCCAGTTGTCGACGATGAAGCCGTGCCTGAGCGACAGGATCGCGGCGTCGATCTCCGGGTTCGAGGTCGGGCCGACATTCGGGTCCTCGCCGTCGGTCGGAGTGGTGTTGCCGACGCAGTTGCCGTGGCTGTCGAGCGACACGGGGTGATAGACGCGGACGAAGTTGTTCGCGATCAGCCCGACCGCGGTGCTCGTGCCGGAGGTTCGCTTGATATTGCCGTCGATGACGACGTCGTTGTCGGCTGCGATCGTGACGTCTGAGCCGGCGCCGGTGCTGTCCGAATGAACCCACGCGTCACCACAGCCGGACCCGGAGGGATAGGTCTCGCTCGTGTCAAAGTCGTTCGAGCAGGTGCCGTTCTGGATGTAGATCACGCCATTCGTAAGGGTGCACGTCGAACTCGTCCCGTTGTTGACCACGGCGGCGCTGGTGCCGCTGTTCAGCGTGATGTGGGTCGGTCCGGTGTACGTGCAGTCCGCATGCGTCTTGAGCGTCGCGTTGTCGGGCGGCATCACCAAGCCGTTGACGCCCGTCTGCGGCGTGCTGTTCATCGTCGGGTTTGCCGATCCGTTCGGGCAGGCGCGGTAGAACGTCGGCGCCTCGGTCTGGAGCAGGTCGTTCTTGCCGCTACGTCCAAAGACCGGGTTGTTGCAGAACTGGAACTCGTCGTTCGAGCGGACGGGCCCGTTGAGCGAGTCGCCGGTGATGAACGACGGGTCGTTGCAGTTCGACGAGCGTGGGCTGGTCGTGCCGGGCCAGTTGTGCTTGGTGCACTGGGTCGCGACCTGGTCCGCAGTGAGGTTGGCGCGGGGGACCACCGGATCGTTGGTCTCGTAGTCGGTGAACCAGATGAAGTTGAGGAAGCTGGTGCGCTTGAACGTGCCGACCACGGTGCGGCGCACGCCACGGTAGTTGCCGGTCGAACGCACCCGGAAGGTGCCGGCGGTGGGACTGATGATCGACGAGCCGTCGGTGACGCTGCACGTGCCGCCGAGCGTCGCCGGCAACAGCTCGAGCGCGAACTGCGCCTCCGATCCCGGGATCGTGCTCTTCGTCTCGGAAGCCCAGGACGTGCCGGCCATGTTCACCGGGCCGGTGGTGCAGCTCTGCCAGAAGTTGGCGTCCTGGGTGAGGTGGTAGTAGTACCAGTTGATGCCGGCCTCGGCCGCGTTGTAGGCCTCCTTGTAGTACTGGTCGTGGCGTGCGATCGAGGTGTCGTTGTCGGTCGCGGCGAAGGCGGCGGCCACCAGCAGCATCCCGACGAGCAGCATGCCCATCACGACGACGGTGGTGAAGCCTTGCTCGGCCTTGAGCTTTAGCTGCTTGGCGCGCATGGAACCGTGGCTGGCTTGTCGGGGTCGGGGCTACGCCACAGGACGTCGTCCGAGTAGGTGGTGGACTGCGGCGTGACCGAGCTGCGGCCCGTCGGGGAGACGACGAACGAGAGCTTGACGTCGGCCAGCACGCCCTGGTCGCTCGGCGAGACCGGCGTGCCCAGCTGGATCAATGCCCCCGTTCCCTGCTGGGTTGGGTCGTACTTGTAGTAGCGGAAGAGCGGAAGCGTCTGGGTCGGGTTGTCGGGGTCCTTGGCGAGGGTGGCGTTGGTGAGCTTGACCGTGCGGTACGGCGTGGCGGCCACGGTGATGGGGGACGTGCTCGTGATCTTGTAGTCCTGCTCGCTGATCGTCCCGCCCGCCAGGGTGAGCGTGTGCCACTCGGGAAGCTGAGTCGCGGCCAGGGTCGGATCCCCCAGGTACGTGTAGAACGACATGCTGCTGTCGGTCGCGGCGGTGACGGCGTTCGTGTTGTTCACGCATACGAGCGAGCGCAGCTGGCGTGTCATCTGCTCGAGCACCACGCGCCCGCGCTGGAGCGAGTCCTCGCGGTCCTTGATCGTGTTGTTGGTGAAGAAGGCGCGGTCGATGACCGTGAAGGCCGCCAGCAGAATGACCATGCCGATGGCCATGGCGACGACCAGCTCCATGAGCGTGAAGCCGTCCGACTTGCGGAGCTGGGCGAGCTGGCTCATGGGCAGTAGTCGGTGTCGCGGCTGCTGGACGCGGTGTTGGCCGTGATGGTGGGCACGGTCACGCCGTTGTCACTCGTGTTGGTCGCGTCGGCCCAGCCGTAGCGCGTGCTGAAACCGCTGCCCGTCTTGACGCAGACGCGGTAGTGGCCGTAGGGGAAGCCCTGCTGGAACACGCCGCTGCTGTTGGTGGTGAGCGCGGGATCCGGCGAGACGCCGTACGAGTCGGCGCAGCCGGTGTCGCTCGACGTCAGCCACACCTGGGCCCCGTTGACCAGATTGCCGGAGCCGTCCTTGACCGTGACCTTCACTGCCGGCTCGGTCACGGTGACGGTTTGGGAGCTGCCGGGTGTGACTATCTTGGTCGCGATCTTCGTGCTCGAGGCCGGCGGCTTCTGGGGCAGACAGGGGCCCGCGTAGAACGTGTAGGCGTCGGTGAACGGGAAGAGGTTGGTCGCCGAGCTGGAGCCGCCGCTGATGGCGAACGTGCGGAACTGAGCGCCCGGGATGTGCGTGTCGAAGGCGCTGAGCGTGTCCGCCGTGGCCGTAAGCCCTGACGGCGAAGTGACGATGCTCGCCGTGATCGTGCCGGCCTGGTCGTACTGGAACTGCGTGAGCGTCGTGCTGCCCGGCACCTGGGTGATCGGCGCGTTCGTGAACACGTTCTGGCCCGACGGGTCGACGTAGCCGGTCTTCGAGAAGTTCACGCCGTAGTCGGTGGCGGTGTCGAGGAAGCCGAACAGGGCACAGCCCTGGCTGTCGGTGGTGAGCGAGGTGGACGGCGCCTCGGCAAGCGTGATCGGGATGCCCTGTATACCCGTGCCGCCGCGGCCCACGATCTGCACGGCAGCGCCGCCATCGGCCGGCTTCGGCGATAGGAGGCTGTCCTCGACGACCGGGGCGTTCTGGCCGGTGGGATCGTCAACGGAGGAGCGGATCCGCAGGTACTGCGCGGTGGTCGAGGCGTTGGTGCAGCTCACCGCGCCGCTGCCGTCACTGACGTAGGTGGCGGTCGACGTGACCTTGTACTGCAGGTTGCCCACCTTGACGGTCGCGACGCGGGTGTAGTTCGACAACGCGGTGGCGTCCATCGTGCGCATGCGCTCCTGGTCCTGCTGGGCCAGGATCGAGGCCTCGGTGCGGTTGCGGTTCTTGCCTGACGTCTTCGACGCGCCGTCCAGGCCGCTGTAGATCGCGAGCGCGCCCACGACGAGCACGACGGCGCTGATCATGATCTCGATGATCAGCCAGCCTTCCTCACGATCGCGGAGGCGCGAAACGAGGGCGTGGCAGAACCGGCTCACGCGTGAGCCTTCGGGGTTCCGGACAAGCCGGTCGGGCGGCGGATACCCATAGCGGGGGTATCGGTCCCGCCGTGGCCAAGCTTTAACCAGCGGAATCCCAGACGCAGAGCGGTAGACGGATGTACGTAAACGGACGCTCCCGCGCGCGTGGGTATAAGCGGCGGCTTAGACCGTGACCGCCGAAAGCGGCTGCGCGTCGAGCACCAGGTACTTGGCCGAGCCGGACGCGTCGCGCGCCATGCGGACAGTGCCGAGCACCTTCACGAGGGTGCCGTTGGCGGCCATGTAAAAGGTGTCCACCGCGCAGTCGTTGATCTCGCCCGCGATCAGGCGGGCGGTGGCGCGGCGCAGGTCGTTGCGATGGTCGGCGTCGACCACCGGCGGCCAGTAGGCGCTGCTGAACTCGTTCTCGCTGTAGCCGACGAGCTCGCAGAAGCCGTCGTTGAGCTTGACGAAGCGGCCGTCGAGGCCGATGTGGGCGCGCGGATGCCGAACGTCGTCGAGCCCTGCCTGGAACGGGCGCTTGGGGATCGCGCGCCCGCGGGCCGAGCCGCGGGCGGGCTCGGTCGAGTGCTCGGCGGCTTGCGCCAGCGCGCCCTCGAGCTCGCCGGTGAGCTCGGCGATCTGCGCCTCAAGGGCGCTCACCCGGGCGCGCTCGCGCGCGAGGGCCTCGGTTTCGAGGTGGCCGGCGGCGACGCGCTCGCGCTGCTCCGCGGCCTCGCGCGTCGCTGCCTCCACCTCGGCGGCTCGCTCGGCGGCGGCCCGCTCGGCCGCCTCGAGCTGGTGCCGCAGCTCTTCGGCTCGTTGCTCGTGCTCGGCCACCGCCCCGCGCGCGGCCTCGCTCTCCGAAGCCGCTTCTGCAAGCGCGCGCCGAGCCTCGTCGCGCTCGGCCTCGGCCTTGCGAAGCGCCGAGTCGACGCTGTCGCGCTCACCCGTGGCGTCCTTGAGGGCGCCGGTGGCGCGGTCGCGCTCGGCCAGCGCGGCGGCGAGGATGGAGCGTGCCTCGTCGCGGTCGCGCTTGGCGGCCTCGAGCACGGACTTGTCGGGCACGGTCTGCAACTCGGAGGTCTTGACGTCGAGGGCCGCGCTCAGCTCCTCGCACCGGCGCGAGGCGCGCTCGAGCTCCGCGCGCAGCGCCTCGCGCTCGCGCTCCGTCTCGTCCGCGGCGGCGGCACCGACGTTGTCGCGCTCGCGCGCGGCGTCGCCCAGCGCGGCGTGCGCATCGTCGAGCTGGCGCGCCAGGTCGTCGCGTTCGGCCTCGGCCTTGTCGAGTCCGGCCTGGAGACGCGCACGCTCGGCCTCGAGCTCCTCGCGCGCGGTCATCGCCGCGGCCAGCTCGCCGTCCACGCGCTCGCGCTCGGCCATCGCGGTGCCCAGCTCGTTCTCGATGCGGTCGCGCTCGGTGGTGGCCGCCGCGAGCTCGCCTTCGATCCGGTCGCGCTCGGCAGTTAGGCCCTCGCGCTCGGTCGCGGCGGCGGCTAGCTCCGATTCCGCGCGCTCGCGCTCGGCGGCTGCGGCGTCGAGCTCCAGCCGCAGCCGGTCGCGCTCGGCGGCCAGCTCCTCGGGCGCGTGCGCCGCCTCGCGCTGTGCCGTCAGAGCCTCGTCCAGCTCGGCTCGCGTGGCCTCGCAGTCGTGCGTGGCCTGCTCGAGCTCCGCGCGCACGGCGTCGCACTCGCGGACGGCGCCCGCGAGCGCGGTGCGTGCCTCGTCCCGGTCGCGCTCGGCGGCCTGGAGATCCGACTCGCCCGGCCGAGCCGCGAGCTCGGCGCTGCGTGCCTCGAGCTCGGCGTTCCGTGCGTCCAACTCGGCGCCGCTCGCTTCGAGCGCGCCGCTCAGCTCGTCGCAGCGCGCAACGCTCGCCTCGAGCTCCGCGCTGCTGGAATCGAGCGCCGCGCTGAGCTCCTCGCAGCGGCGCATGCCGGCCTCGAGCTCCGCGCGAAGCGACTCGCCCTCGGCCGTGGCGGCTTCGAGCGCGATCCGCGCCTCCTCGACGCCGGCGGCGGCAAGCTGCGACTCCGAACTGGCTTGGTCGAGCGCGGCCGAGAGCCGGCGGGCGTCCTCGCGCGCCTCCTGCGACGCGCGCTCCTGCTCGCCGATTTGCGCGCGCAGCCGCCCGATTTCATCGCGCAGGCGCGTGAGCTCCTCCGAGGCGGCCCGCACGCTCGCCTGCGCCTCGGCTAGATCCGCCGACGAGGTGTGCTCGGATTCCGCGGCGGAAGCCGCCTCGGCCGGAGCGGCGTCGAGCGATTCGTCCTCGCGCTCGATCGCCAGCGCCCGCACGGCGTGCTGGGCGTCGGGGTCGTCGATCACCGTGGCCTCGGCCACGGCGCGCAGCGTCACGAGCATTCCCGCGACCGAGTCGAGCGCCGGCGCGTCGTCGCGCAGCGCCGACTCGATGGCGTCGGCGGCCAGCGGATGGACCTGCTCGAGGTGCTTCCCGCTCTGCGAGCCTGGCCCGCCTACCGCGAGGTCGGCGACGAGCATCGTGAACTCGTAGCCGAGTACGAGCGGCACAGGCACGGCGGTCATCTCGATCGCGAGGCCCCAGCCGCCGCGACAGAGCATCATCAGCTTCGACCGGACGGGTGGCCGCGTGGGCTGGGTGGCGTCGAAGTAGTCCTTCCAGGCGTTGATGCCGTCGCCCGCCCAGGCGAGCGGCTGGCCGAACGCCGAGCGGCCCATCACCTCTTCCTCGCGCCAGCCGAGTAGACGCTCGGCGCCATCGCTCCAGCGACTGATCCGGCCCTGGCCGTCAACCACCAGATAGCGGCGGTAGAGCATGTCCTCGAGCATTCCGCCGAGGAGGGTCGCGCCCGGAGGAGACGCGTCCGGAGGGGACATGCGAAACCGGTCGGATCGTGCGGCCCGATACTTGAGCTTCAGCCGCCGAGACTCAACCAGAGGTCGGCTCGGGACGCTCGCTCAGTGCTCGACCTTGACCGTGCGGAAGGTGCAGCCGAAGACGTCGCATTTGCCGGCTTGGCGCACATGGATGAGCTGCCGGCCGGCCTG
>DASXNY010000081.1:0-38691 GCA_036494715.1 Thermoleophilaceae bacterium | reverse complement strand
GGGGTTGGCGGTCTTCAGCTCGTCGATCAGCTCGGCCAGGTCCTCGATCGAGTAGAGGTCGTGGTTGTTGGAGGGCGAGATGAGGTCGGTGCCAACGGTGGCGTTACGCGCCTGAGCAACCTTCTCCGTGACCTTCTTAGCCGGCAGGTGGCCGCCCTCGCCGGGCTTCGCGCCCTGGCCGATCTTGATCTCGACCAGGTACGAGGAGTTGACCATCTCCGAGGTCACGCCGAAGCGGCCGGAAGCCACCTGCTGCCCGCGCCACTTCGGGTACTTGCCGTACATGTCCTGGATCTCGCCGCCCTCACCGTTCATCGCGACGATGTTGGCCCGCATCGCGGCCTCGGCGTATGCCCGGTAGGCCACCTCGCCCTGAGAACCGAAGCTCATCGACGAGATCACGATCGGGTACGAGTGCAGGCCCACGCCCGGGTCGGAGTCCGCGATCGGCGCCCGGTCTGACTTGACGTCGAGGATGTGGCGCAGCGAGATCGGCTGCTCGATCTCGAGCTCGCGCACCTTCTCCGAGTAGTCCTCGTACGACGCTGTGCCGTTGGCCGCCGCGATCGCCGCCTTGTAGACCTTTGGGTAGAAGTGGAACGTCTTCGCCGGCTTGCCGCCCTCGTCCTCGCGGGATAGAACTCGCTGGCGCTCGTCCGCGTCCGCGTCGAGCTCGGCGAAGCCGGTGCCGCCCTGCTCCGAGCCGAAGTACGAGGGCGTGTCGAACACCGACGTGAGCTCCGGGGACAGCCCGATCGACGAGAACAGCCGCGCGTAGCCGCGCAGCTCGTGGATGCCGATCGTGGAGATGACCTTCTCGATTCCCTTGCGCATTGCCGAGCCCAGGTTGTCGAGGTCGGTGCGGTAGTCGTCCACGCAGGCGACCTCGAGCATCACGTACGGGCACACGCCGTCGGCTCCGAGCCCGAGCGCGAGCACCACGTCGTGGACGTTGCGGATCGCGCCCGAGCGCAGCACGATGCCGCAGCGGCGGCGAAGGTTGGGCTCGCCCGGATCCACGTATGCCTCGCGCAGCGCGAGGTCCACGGCGGCGAGCGCCAGATGCGGGTCGAGGTAGCGGCGGTCGCCGTCGTAGGCCGTGCGGTCCGAGAGGACGATCAGCTCCGCGCCGTCGTGGGCCGCGGTGGTGGCCTCGTGCTTGAGCCGCTCGATCGCGCCCTTCGTGTTCTCGGACTCGAGCGCCGAGATGTCGAGCACCTTGGCGCGCCCGCGGAACAGCTCCCAGATGTCCTCGAGCAGGTAGGTCTTGTGCTCCTTGGCGACCTCGCGGTAGACGGCGTCGGACAGCGGCGCGAGCCCGTCGTGGCCGCCGAGGATGATCGGGAACGCGGTCTCGATGGTGCGCGGCTCGGGGTCGAGCCCCCATGCGCCCGGCCTGTGGCCGAGCACTGCGCGGCACGAGAAATGCTCCACCTCGCGCTCGCGGTCGATCGCCGGGTTGGTGACGACGGCCACCGACTCCTTGAAGTAGTCGGCCAGGTTCTGGCGCTCGGGCGAGAGGCAGGCCAGCGGGCCGTCGTAGCCCAGCGAGCCGATCGGCTCGGCGCCGGTTGCGGCCATCTGCTGCACCAGCTTCATGTCGTCGCGCTGCCAGCCGAAGCCGCCGAGCACGCGGTCCTCGACCTTCACCGGCTCGGCCGGCCCGGCCGCCGTGTAGCCCGGGATCTCCGGTCCCTCGAGCGGGCCGCCCACGGGGATCATCTGCGCGTAGCCGTGCACAGGGTCCTTGCCGGTGCGCTGCACCCAGCGCTCCCACGTGAGCCACTGGAGCTGGATGTGCTGGCGCAGCTTGGCCTCGCCCTTCTTGCGGTTGAGCGAGATCATCAGCTTCTCGCCCGGCGCGAGCGGCTTGGGCTCCTCCACCGTGTCCTCGACGGGCACTACGCCCGGCTCGGAGGAGAACGCGTACGAGCCGCTCGTCTCCACCAGCCAGAGCGGGCGCAGGCCGAGCGCGTCGACGGAGAACACGAGCTCGTCGGCGTGGCGCGACAGGAGCGCGACGGGGCCCTGAGCGAATGGGCCGAACGCCTGGCGCAGGTACATATAGAAGGGCCGCAGCTCGTCGGGGAGCTGCTTGACCTCGTTGACGATCGGCGGCAGCACGAGCTCGAGCGCCTCCACGAGCGACAGCCCGCCGCGGTGCACCAGCGACTCGACCGTGCGGTTCAGGTCCTGCGAGTCCGACCCGTCGGGGTGGATCGGCACGTTGAGCATGCGCGCCTCCTGGCGCAGCTTGGCGATCGTGTTGATCTCGCCGTTGTGGCCGAGCATCGCAAACGGCTGCACGCGCTTGAACGACGGCCACGTGTTGGTGGAGTAGCGGTTGTGGCCGATGATTGCGGCGGTCTCCGCGCGCTTGTCGTGCAGGTCCGGGAAGTAGCCGCCGAGCACCTGTGGCGCGCCCATCACCTTGTAGACGCAGCTGTCGGTGGAGAACGAGGCCACGTGCACGTCGAGCTCGCTCTCGAGCGTGACCAGGGTCTCGAAGCAGAGCCGCTTCTCGCCGATCAGACCGCCGACCTGCCAGAAGATCGGCTCCTCCTCGCGCGCGGTCGGCCCGAGCGCAGACGAGTCGACAACGCCCTCGCGCTCGGCCAGCAGGCGCAGGCCGAAGCGGCCCATGATCTCGCGGGCGCGCTCCTTGGTCTCCTCGGCGCCCGTACCCTTGCGCGGGATGAAGATGTGGCCGACCGCGAACAGGGGGTCGAGCGCGAGGTTGGAGGCGTGGCCCCCGGCGCGGATCTCCTCGGCCCAGATCTTGCGCGGGATGTCGAGCAGCACGCCGCAGCCGTCGCCCTCACCGTCGACGTTGCCGGCGCGGTGGAGCATCTTCTGGAGCGCGCCGAGCGCGGTCGGGATCGACTCGTGGCGAGGAGTCGCGTCCTTCTCGACGGCCGCGTAGAGCGCGCAGGCATCCTTGTCCTCGACGGTCACGGGCGCGTGCCGAGGCCTGTATCCCTGCGTAGATACGTACCGGCTTACGCGGCTGGACAACTCAGCCACTCTCCTCCTCCTTCCGGTTCCTGCACCTTCTCCGAGCGGGCGCGCGACGGTTGGGCCGGAGAACTATAGTCGCGTCCTCTGATGGCCTGCACGCTCGCGGTTCTGTCACAGAAGGGGGGCACCGGCAAGACGACGACGGTCCGCACGCTGGCCGACGTGTTCAGGCGCGTGGGGCTGCACGTACTGGCCGCCGACCTCGACCCGCAGGGCAATCTCTCCGACTACTTCGACGTGCCGCCGGACTGGTCGCCGACCATGGCCGACGTGCTTGCGGGCCAGGCCAAGGCGGCCGACGCGATCTACGAGGACACGATCCTGCCGGCCAACCTCGGGCTCGCCGAGTCGGAGCTCGTGCTTGGCGGGAAGATGGGTCGCGAGATGACGCTGCGGCGTGCGCTCAAGGACGTCAAGCGCCGCTACGACATCGTGCTCGTGGACTGCCCGCCGTCGCTCGGCCTCTTGACCGTCAACGCGGTCGTGGCCGCCGACTACGCGCTGCTGTCCACCGAGGCGCAGTACTTCTCGCTGCAGGGCGTCGAGCAGGCGCTCGAGGTGATCGAGCTGGCCAAGGACAACCTGCACCCGGACCTCGAGTGGCTGGGCGTTGTCCTGAACATCGCCGACATGCGCACGATCCACTCGCGCGAGGCGCTCCAGTCGCTGCGCGACCGCTTCGGCGACAGGGTCTTCGACAGCGTGATCCGCTCCTCGATCCGCTACGCGGAGTCCGCCGAGCGCGGCGTCTCGATCCTCGACTACCGCCCGGAGCTGGGCGCGGACTACGTCGCACTCGCGCGCGAGCTGCTCGAGCGGCTGGGCTTCGAGCAGGAGCTCGCCCGCGTCGAGGCGCTGGCGCGCGAGCTGGTGCCGGCCTGAGCGCAGATCTCCTGTATCGGCCGGCGACCGAGCTCGCCGGCCTGGTCCGCTCTGGCGAGCTCAGCGCTCGCGAGCTGGTGGAGGCGTCGCTCGCCCGCATCGACGAGCTCGACGAGCGGGTGAACGCGTTCACGCTCGTTGACCGCGAGGGAGCGCTGACCGCGGCCGACGCGATCGCGGCGGGTGACGCTCGGCCGTTCGCAGGTGTGCCGGTCGGGATCAAGGACCTGGCGGCGCCCGTGGCCGGGCTCGTGATGTCCAACGGCTCCGAGCTGTTCGGCGACTACACGCCCGGCTACGACGCTCACGTCGTGCGGCGCATCCGCGAGGCGGGCTTCGTGATCGTCGGCAAGACGAGCTCGCCTGAGCTCGGGATCATCCCGGTCACCGAGCCGCGCCGCTTCGGCCCCACGCGCAACCCCTGGAACCTCGAGCGCACGCCCGGTGGCTCGTCCGGCGGCGCGGGCGCCGCCGTAGCGGCGGGCATGGTGCCGGTGGCGCACGGCAGCGACGGTGGCGGCTCACTCCGGATCCCGGCCGCGTGCTGCGGGCTCGTCGGCCTCAAGGCGAGCCGCGGGCGGATCTCGCGCGGGCCGGATCTCGGCGACGCTTTCCTCTCCACCGACGGGATGCTCACGCGCACTGTCGAGGACTGCGCGCGCACGCTCGACGTGATGGCCGGCTACGAGCTCGGCGACGCCACCTGGGCGCCGCCGCCGGACGAGCCCTTCGTCACCGCCATCGGGCGCGACCCGGACAGGCTGCGCATCGGCCTCGTCACCAGGCCGCCGATCGACGCTCCTATCGACCCGGTCTGCATGCAGGCGACGCGCGACGCGGCGGAGCTGCTCGCGCGGCTCGGGCACGAGGTCGTGGAGGTCGACCCGCCCTGGGGCCGTGAGGCCGACGCCCACCTGCTTGCCCTGTTCACCGTGCTCTACGCGGCCAACATCGCCCTCGGCGTGGCGTTCGGCGGGCTGGTCACGGGCCGGGAGCCGCAGCCCGAGCACATGGAGCGGCTCACCTGGGAGATGTTCCAACAGGGCCTGCGCCAGAACTCGGTCGAGTACATGGGGGCGCTCAGCCGGCTCCAGAGCTACACGCGCGAGCTGATCGGCTTCATGGCCGACGTCGACCTGCTGATGACGCCGGCGCTCGCGCAGCGACCGCTCGAGATCGGCGACATCAAGCCGGACGGCGACGACCCGTTCGGTGAGTTCGCCCGCACCGGCCGCTTCACCCCCTTCACCGCCGTCTTCAACGTCACGGGCCAGCCCGCGATCTCGCTACCCCTCTTCCAGGCGGACGACGGCATGCCCGCAGCAGTCCAGTTCGCCGGCAAGCCACTCGGCGAAGCGAAGCTGCTCACGCTCGCCGCGCAGTTGGAGGCGGAGCTCCAGTGGGCGCGGCGCCGCCCCGAGCTCTAAGTCTCAGATGGTCCGACGAACGGTCCCAGTGCGCGCTTCGGCGCGGGGCGAAGCGGCCGCCTGAACTGCTCCCGCGCGCGCTCCCGCTCGATCTCGGCCGGCACGACGTGCTGGACGGGGCAGTCCGTGAGCTTCGAGATGCGGTGTGGCAGGTCGTACTCGAGCCAGCGCGAGGCTTCCCGCTCGAGGGTGGACACGATCACCTCGTCGAAGGCGCCGGGCTTCCAGATCTCGGCCACGGCGACGATCGGGTCCGGGTCTCCCACCTGGCCGTCCGCGTCGAGGCCGGCGTCCCGCAGTCGGCCGATCCCGCCGGTGAGCTGCTCGCGAGCGGCCTCGAGCCCTTCGGCCCGCGCCGGTCCCTTGCGCTGCACCGGCACGAGCAGCGTGAACGTCGCGTCCGCCGCGTCTTCGCGGTCGGAGAGGGCCTGCGTCAGGCCCTCAGAATCAGCCGTCCTGTTGGCCACCACGAGGACTCGCGTCCGGTACGCCATAGGACCTCCCTGTGCTCGGGGCAATACTGAATTGACATTACCCCGATAGCCCCCGGGACCCTCCCATTTGCAGGTGAGACTCCTCTTAAAGTCCAGCCCCTTGTTCCGCCGCTCCCCCCACGACCGCGAGATCTTCAGGCTCGCGCTGCCCGCGCTCGGCGCCCTCGCCGCCGAGCCGCTCTACCTGCTCGTGGATACGGCGATCGTCGGTCATCTCGGCACGCCGCAGCTCGCGGCACTGGCGCTCGCCGGCGCGTTGCTCACGGGCGCGTTCACGATGTTCAACTTCCTCACCTATGGCACCACCGCGCAGGTGGCCCGCTATCACGGCGCCGGGCGCGAGGAGGAGGCGGGCGCGATGGCGGCGCAGGCATTCTGGTTGGCGAGCGCGATCGGCGCGCTGCTGTTCGTGCTCGCGCTGGCCCTGGCGGTTCCCGCCGTGCACGTGCTCGGCGGCGCCCACCACACCGGCAGCCTGGCCGTGCTGTACCTGCGGATCGGAGCGCTCGGGCTGCCGTTCGCGCTGATCGCGCTCGCTGGCCAGGGCTACCTGCGCGGGATCTCCGACCTGCGCACACCGCTCGTGATCGTGGTGGTGGCGAACCTCGTGAACGTCGTGCTCGAGCTGGTCTTCGTCTACCTCTTCCACTGGGGCCTGGCTGGCTCGGCCTGGGGCACCGTGATCGCGCAGGCGGGGATGGGCGCGGCGTTCGCGATCGCGCTGTTGCGCGCGCCGGCGAGCACGCGCCGCCCGCGGGCCGACCTGATGCGCCCGCTCGCGCGCGTTGGCGGCGACATCTTCATCCGCACCGGCTCGCTGTATGCGTCGTTCCTGGTGGCAAGCGCCGTGCTCGCGCGCGTCGGCTCGGCCTCACTGGCCGCGCACCAGGTGGCGTTCGAGCTGTGGACGTTCATCGCGCTGATCCTCGACTCCGTCGCGATCGCGGGGCAGGTGATCGTCGGCCGCACGCTGGGCGCGGGGCACGCCGACGAGGCCTGGGATGCGTCGATCCGGATGCTCTGGTGGTCGTTGCTAGTCGGGGTCGCTTTTGCGCTGCTGATGCTCGCGCTGATCGACCTGCTGCCGCACGTATTCACCACCGACCCGCGCGTGCTCGACCGCCTGCACGCGATCTGGCCGATCTACGCGCTCATGCAACCCGCCAACGCGATCGTGTTCGCGTTCGACGGCATCCTCATCGGCGCGAGTGACACGCGCTTCATCAAGTGGTCGATGGTGTTCGCCGCGCTCGGCGTGTTCGCGCCGATCGCGCTGATGTCGCTCGCCTTCGGCTGGGGCATCGTGGGCGTGTGGTGCGGGCTGCTCGGGCTGATCCTCGCGCGGCTCGTCACCTGCGGGGCGCGCTTCGCCGGGCGGCGCTGGGCCGTCGTCGGCGTGCCGGGCTAGAGCGGCTTGCGCATGAACACCCGCGCGAGGTCGCCCTCGCGGCGGCGCTCGTACTCCACGTAGCCGATGCGCGCGTACAGCGCCTGGTTCTCGGTCATCTTCTCGTGCGTGTAGAGGTAGATCGAGTCGAAGCCCGCGCGCCGCGCCTCGGCCTCAGCCAGCTCGAGCAGGGTGCGGCCGAGACCCCTGCCCTGGTGCGACGGGCGGACAGCGATGTTGAGCAGCGCGAAGCCTTCGTCCGTCTCGCCCACCACGAGCAGGCCCACGAGCGCGCCATCGCTTTCCGCCACGGTCGTCTCACGCTCGCGAATCACCGCGGCGTAGTCCTCGCGCATCGGCCCCGGCTCGCGGCCGATCCGCTCGACGTAGTGGCGGTAGGCATCGTCGACGAGCCGCGCCACGTCGTCGGCGTCGGTCGCCGTCGCCGACCGCAGCTCGTACCAGTCCGCCGGCATCGCGCGCCTAGCCGAGCCGCTTCTCGAACCAGTGGTGCGCGTACGGCTCGTCGTTGAACGCATCGACCTCCTCGTAGCCCGCCGAGCGGTAGAGGGCGATCGCCTCGCCGAGCGTCCCGTTCGTCTCGAGCCTGACGACGCGGCTCTCGGCGCGGGCGGCGGCGTGCGCCTCGAGCTCCGCGAGCAGGCGCCGCCCGAGCCCCAGGCCGCGCGCCGACTCGGCCACCCACATGCGCTTGATCTCGGTGGGCTCGCCGCCGTGGAACTTGAGCGCGCCGCAGGCGACGGGTTCCGACAGGAGCGAGGCGACCAGCAGGAGGCCCGCCGGCGGCCGCAGCTCGGGCGCGTCCGCGGAGATGCTGCGCGCCGGGTCGAAGCCCGCGTCGAAACGGCGATCCAGCTCCACCACGTACTCGCGCAGGCAGTGCTGTGCCAGCGGGTCGGCGGGGTCGCGAGGCGCGATCTGAACCATCCCGATCATCAGTAGCCGCTCGACGTCCCCCATCGCCGTCACGAGACGCTCGCGCTGCGATCCGCTGAGCGGCGCGAGGAACGACTCGGCCAGCTCGTCGCTGCGGCGGTCGAGCAGCTTGCGTTCGCGGCTCCCGGCGCGCGTGAGGCGCGCGCTGCCGACCCGCTTGTCGGCCGCGCCCGGCTGCACAGTCACGAGGCCGTCGCGCTCGAGCGAGCGCAAGAGCCGGCTGAGGTAGCCAGAGTCGAGCCCGAGGCGCGCCCGCAGCGAACGCACGTCGACGCCGTCGGGACCGATCTCCCACAGGAGCCGAGCCTCGCCGAGTGGACGGCCGCGCGCGAGGAAGTGGTCGTCGAGCGCGCCGACCCGCTGGCTCACCACCCGGTTGAACTTCCGCACCTGGGCGACAGCGTTCTCGTCCATTTGCTGACCTTAGTCAGAGAACTGTCCGCTGGTCAAGCTCTGTTGGCGACCTGCGTCGCCTTCACGGACGCAGGCATCGCGGCGTAGCCGCCGGAGTCACAGCTCGCCGCCGCGTTTCGTCAAAGGGTGCAAGACCGACGAAAACCGAGCCAAGGAGGACGGTAATCATGCAAACGACCGGAAAGATCGCGGTAGCAGGCGCGACTGGAAGGGCCGGCAGGCACGTCGTCGACGTGCTCGAGGCCGGGGGACACGACGTCGTCGCGATCTCGCGTTCCGCTGGCGTCGACCTCGTGACCGGAGACGGCCTGGCGGAGGCCCTCGTCGGCGTGGAAGCCGTCGTCGACGCCGCCACGGGCTCCTCGCCCGAGGAACAGGCAGCCACCGCGTACTTCACGGCCGCGTCGGGCAACCTGCTCCGGGCCGGCGTCGAGGCGGGCGTGCAGCGGATGGTCGTTGTGTCGATCATCGGCATCGACCGCGGCTTCAGCGGTGGCTACAACGCCGCCAAGCTCGTTCACGAGCAGGTCATGCTGTCGGGCCCGATCCCGGTGCGCATCCTGCGCGCGGCCCAGTTCCATGAGTTCGTCGCGCAGCTCGTCGAGTGGGGTACGCAGGGCGAGGTGAGCTACCTGCCCGCAATGCGCACGCAGCTCGTTGCCGCGCGAACCGTGGGCGAGGCCCTCGCGGGGCTGGCGGCCGATCCGTCGTCCGCGCCCGCCCACGGGGCCTCCGCAGAGGCGCCGATCTTGGAGATCGCCGGTCCACGCGAGGAGAACCTCATCGAGGCGGCCAGGCTCCTGATCGCCAGGCGCGGCGATTCGCTGCGGATCGAGCACGGCAGCGACCCGGGCAATCCCGATTTCGAGCTCTACGAGAGCGGCGGCGTCCTCCCCGGCCCGGACGCCATCCTCGCGGGCCCGACGTTCGAGGAGTGGCTCGATTCGAGCACCCACGCGAGGGCGGCCGCGTAGGCCGAGACCTCAGAGACGCGCGAGGATCTCGCGGTCGCGGTCGTAGGTGAGCTGCGCGGCGGCTTCCGAGGGAGTCAGCCAGCGCAGCTCACTCACCTCGTTGTTGGGCGTGAACTCGCCGTCGCACACCGTCATGCGCCAGTAGCGCACGACCTTCGGCCGCCCGTGGCGGTCTGTGTAGGACACGCTGCCGAGCTCGTCACCGAGCTCGCACACAAGGCCGGTCTCCTCCTCGACCTCGCGCACGGCCGCCTCCTCCCAGGTCTCGCCGGGCTCGAGCTTGCCCTTCGGCAGCGTCCAGTCCTCGTACTTGGGCCGGTAGACGATCGCGATCTCGCCGCCGTCGCTCACCACGACCCCGCCTGCCGCCTCGACGGTGGGCGTGTTCACGCCAGCGCCCTCACGTCGGCGCCGCTCGGGTCGAACTGCACGCGGCGTACGTCGCACTCCGGCGCCTCTGCGCGCAGCGCCTCGAACAGCCCTCCGGTCTGCTCGAAGTGCGACCAGAACAGCACCGCCGGGCCGGCGCCGCTGATGGTCGCACCCAGCGCGCCCAGCTCGCGCGCACGTTCAACGAGCTCCATCGAGCGAGGGTAGAGCGAGGCGCGCCGCGGCTGGTGGATGCGGTCGGCGAGCCCGCGCGCCACGAGGTCGAAGTCGGCCCGCGCCAGGCCGAGGACGAGCAGCGAGGCGTGGGCCACGTTGTGGACGGCGTCGGCCAGCGGCACCTGGGCCGGGAGGGCGGCGCGCGCCTCGGAGGTCGGCACCTGGTGCGGGGGGATGGCCAGCACGCCCTCGAGCTCGGGCGGCGGATCGAAGCGCTCGGCGCCGCCGTCCGCGCAGATCACGAAGCCGCCGAGCAGCGCGGCGGCGACGTTGTCGGGATGACCCTCGAGCGACGTCGCGCCCTCGAGTAGGGCTCCGTCCAGCTCGTACATGTGGTCCGCCGCCAGCAGCCCCGCGACGATCGCCGCCGCGCTCGACCCGAGTCCGGCGGTGAGCGGTATGTCGCTCCGGATCCTGAATGTCACGCCGTCTGCCGAGTGGAGCCACTCAAAGGCGCGCACGCAGAGGTTGGAGCGGTCGAGCGGCACGCCCTCGATCTCGGCTTCGACGCCGAACTCGCCGGTCTCCTCCACCTCCAGCTCGAGGTGGATCGCGAGCGCCGCGGCGAGCACGTCGTAGCCCGGTCCGAGATTGGCCGACGACGCCGGCACGCGCACGACCCGCCTGCGATTCAAGCTCCGAACACCGCCTTCTCGACCGCACCTATCTCCGGCTCGCACGGGATCACCGAGCTGGCCTGGCTCATGGCGGTGGTCGGGTCCTTCAGGCCGTGTCCGGTCAGGACGCACACCACCCGTCCCTCCGCGCCGTACTTGACCAGCCCCGCCACCGACGCCGCCGACGCCGGCTCGCAGAACACGCCCTCGTGCGCGCCGAGGAACGAGTACGCCTCGAGGATCTCCTGGTCCGACACGGCGCGGATCTCGCCACGCGAGCTCGTGACCGCGTCCATCGCGTCCTCCCAGCGCGCCGGGTTGCCGATGCGGATCGCCGACGCGATCGTCTCGGGGTTCTCCACCGGCGCGCCGTGCACGAGCGGCGCGGCGCCCTCGGCCTGGTAGCCGTGCAGCCGCGGCGACACCTGGTATTCGCGAAAGCCTCTCCACCAGGCGGTGATATTCCCCGCGTTGCCGACCGGGATGCACAGCACGTCGGGCGGCTCGCCGAGCTGATCGCAGACCTCGAAGGCGCCCGTCTTCTGGCCCTCGATCCTGTACTCGTTCACCGAGTTGACGAGCGCGATCGGCTGCCGTTCCGCCAGCTCCCGCACGAGCGACAGCGCCTGGTCGAAGTTGCCCTGCAGCGCGATCACCTTGGCGCCATGCATGAGCGCCTGGGCGAGCTTGCCCGCCGCGATCTTGCCCTCGGGCACGATCACCGCTCCGCGCAGCCCGGCCCGCGCGGCGTAGGCGGCCGCGCTGGCCGCGGTGTTGCCAGTGGAGGCGCAGATCACCGCCTCGGCGCCCTCCTGCAGCGCCGCCGACACGGCCACCGTCATGCCGCGGTCCTTGAAGGAGCCCGTCGGGTTCGCGCCCTCGAACTTGATCCAGACCTCGGCGCCCGTGCGCTTGGACAGCGCCGGTGCCGGGATCAGCGGAGTGTCCCCCTCGCCGAGCGTCACGAGCGGGTCCACTGGCAGCCGGTCGCGATAGCGCCAGAGGCTCAGGCCGACTTCTCCTCGAAGGTCTCCTCGATCACCCTGAGCGTGCGCGGCCGCGCGCGCACGAAGTCGAGTCGCGCGAGCAGCTCCACCGCGGCGCGGAAGCGCGACTCGAGCACCGGGTGCATGACCATGACGAGCACGGCGTCGTCGCCGAGCCCCTTCTGCACGACGGACTTGATCGACACGCCCTGCAACCCCAGGATCTCCGCCACCTGGGCGAGCACGCCCGGCCGGTCCGCCACCTCGAGGTAGATGTAGAAGGCCGACTCGACGTCGCTCACGAGCTCGATGTCGAGGGCGGGCGGCGGCAGGGTGGGCGGCGGGATCATGGCCGAGATCACGTCGCCGAGCACCGCGGAGGCGGTCTGCGACCCGCCGGCGCCCGGGCCGGACAGCGTGATCTCCGTGATTGCGGGCGACTCGATCGTGACCGCGTTGAACGAGCCGTTCACGGACGCGAGCGGGTGTCCGGCGTAGAGGAAGGCCGGGTACACGCGCACGGCCAGCCCGGAGTCGATCCGCTCGGCGCTGCCGATCAGCTTCAGCGACAGGCCGAGGTCCTTCGCGTAGGCGATGTCGTCGGCCGTGACGTGGTCGATCCCCTCGTAGGGCACATCGTCGAGCTGCACGGCCACGCCGAACGCCAGCCGCGCGATGATCGCCATCTTGGCGGCGGCATCCTTGCCGGTCACGTCCTCGATCGGGTCCGCCTCGGCAAAGCCGAGCTCCTGCGCCTGGCGCAGCGCGTCCGCGTACGAGGCGCCGGTGCGCGCCATCTCGCTGAGGATGAAGTTGGTGGTGCCGTTCACGATGCCGTGCACGCGCTCGATGTGGGCCGCGGCCAGCGTCTCGTGGATCACGCGGACCACCGGCACCACGCCGCCGACAGCCGCCTCGAAGCGCAGCTGCACATTCGCCGCGCGCGCTGCTTCGTACAGCTCCTCGCCGTGCTGGGAGAGCACCTGCTTGTTGGCGGACACCACGTGCCGGCCGGCCGCCATCGCGCGCAGTATGTACTCGCGCGCGGGCTCGATCCCGCCCATCAGCTCGACCACGAGGTCGCTGCGCTCGACGATGTCGTCGAAGTCGCCGCGGCTGCGCGTGAGCACGCCGCTGATCTCCGGGCGCAGCCCGGTGGTCGCCTCGATCGCGTCCGCCCGCTCGTCGAGCAACTCGTGAAACGCCGCCCCGACCGTGCCGCGGCCGAGTAGGCCGACCCTAAATGTCACGGAGCGCCAGGTCCTCGTAGGTCTCGCGCCGAACGACCACCCGCGCGTTCCCCTCTGCGCAGAAGATCACGGGCGGCCGCGGCACCGCGTTGTAGTTGCTCGCCATCGCGTGCCCGTAGGCGCCGGTGGCGGGAATCACGAGCACGTCGCCGGGGCGCGGGTCGTCCAGCGTCGCCTCGCTCACCAGGATGTCGCCGGACTCGCAGTGCATGCCGACGATCCGGCACTGCGTCGCGCCGCCGAAACGGTCGGCCAGCTCGGCCTCGTAGCGCGCGCCGTAGAGCATCGGCCGCGGGTTGTCGGACATGCCGCCGTCCACCGCCACGTAGGTGCGCACGCCGGGGATCTCCTTCACGGTGCCCACGGTGTAGAGGGTCACGCCCGCGTTGCCGACCAGGGAGCGCCCCGGCTCGCACAGCACGGTCACGCCGTCGGGCGCATGTGACAGGAGCGCCTCCACGTACTCGTCGATCTCCGGCGGCTGCTGGTCGCTCGTGTAGGCGATCGCGAGGCCGCCGCCGAGGTTGAGCAGCGGGTAGTCGCCGAGCCCGGAGAGCACGTCGGCGATCCGCTCGAGCGGCTCGAGGTCGAAGATCTGCGAGCCGATGTGCGCGTGCAGCCCGCGCACCTCGAGCGTGTCGATGCGCTCGAGCGCGCGCCCGAGGTCGTCGATCTGGAAGCCGAACTTGGAGTCGACCTGGCCGGTCTGGATCTTCTCGTGCGTGTCGGCCTCGATCCCGGGGGTGACGCGCAGCAGGATGCGCTGGCCGGGCGCGATCCGCTCGAGCCGGTCGAGCTCGTCGAACGAGTCCGCCACGATGTGGCCGACCCCGGCCTCTACCGCGTAGCGCAGCTCCGCCTCGGTCTTGTTGTTGCCGTGGAAGTAGATGCGCTGGGGCGCGATGCCGCCGCGTAGCGCGAGGTAGAGCTCGCCGCCCGAGGCGACGTCGGCGGACACGCCCTCGGCCGCCAGCAGCGCAAAGAGCGCCGTGCAGGGGAACGCCTTGCCCGCGTAGATCACCTCGAAGCGGTCGGTGCGCGCCCGGAAGGCGTCCATGAAAGCGCGCGCCCGCGTCCGGATGTCGTCCTCGGCGTAGACGTACGCCGGCGTGCCGAACTCGCGCGCCAGCTCGACCACGTCGCAGCCGCCGACCTCGAGCCTGCCCGCCTCGCTCAAGCGCGAGCCGATCGGGTAGACATGCGACACCGTGGCCGCGTCCTGGGTCGTGCGCGCCGACATGGTGCGCGATGCTAGTTAAAAGATGAGCTCTGAGGCACCCGAGATAGGCGAGCTGAACGGCATCTCGTATGCCCTGTTCATGCCCGACGGCGAGCCCGAGGCCGGCGTGCTGATCATGCACGGCGCGGGATCGGCCAAGGAGAGCCACTTCGACTTCGCCCGAGTCTGTGTCGCCTACGGCTTCAGCGCGCTCTCCTACGACGCCCGCGGGCACGGCCGCTCGAGCGGCGCCTGGGGTCCGGGCGCGATCGACGACGCGCTGGCGATGCTCGATCTCTTGCGCGAGCGCGGCGCGCCGGCGGTGGCGCTGCGCGGCTCGAGCATGGGCGGCTTCACCGCACTCCTGGCCGGCGCGCGGGACGGGCGCGCCGCCGCGGTGGTGGCCATCTGCCCCGCCCCGGAGGACCTGCTGCGGCGCGGCCTTCGCTCGGACAGGCTCGACGGCTTCGAGGCCGACCTCGACGCGCTCGACCCCTGGCTCGGGCAGGTGAGCGTGCGCGACGCCGCGGCGGCGCTCGCGCCCGGCACCGCGCTGCTGCTCATCCACGCCGAGGGCGACGAGCAGGTGCCCTACACCGTGTCGCAGGAGCTGCACGAGGCGGCCGGGCGGCCCAAGCGACTGCTGCTCCTGCCGGGTGGGCACCACCGCTCGCTCCAGCACGACGCCGAGATCCAGGCGGAGTCGGTGCGCTTCATCGCGCGCGCCGTGCGCGGCGAGCTGGGCTGACCTACTTGCCGCCGACCAGGTTGGTGACGCCGGTTCCCACGCCGTTCACGAGCGTGTTCACCTGGGTGGGCAGCTGCGTCTGGACCGGCGGGAGCTGGACCTGCGGCAGGCCTGTCGAGGGCGGTGACGTCACCGGCGTGCTGGGCAGCGACGGCGCGATCTTGTGGACTGGCGTCGTAACATCGGGCGTCGGAACCGACGTGCCGCTGCTCGACTGAGGCTGACTCGTGGGCGCCGTCCGGTGCACGACGGGGCCGGTGCTGGCGGTCGGCCCCACGGCGCGCCGCGCGACGGCATGGCGGTGATGCCGGCGCCGAGCGGCCGCCGTCGCTTGGTGCCTCGCCGCTGCCTTGCTCGAATCCGCGACCGGCTTGACCGGCACGCTGCTCACCGGCGCCTGCCGCTCCTGCACGAGCAGCGAACCGACCGGGTTCTGCACGTCCTGGCCGGGGAAGCCGTTGAAGGCCACGTACGCGCTCATCACGAACAGCGACATGAAGGCCGCCGCTACGAGCAGACCGGTGGTTCCGAAACCTGTGATGTAGGCCCTGGTGGCTCTCATCGCGCTTGGGGGACGCGGTTGTGCCGGACGGGGTCCCAAGAACGGTCTGGGACCTAGGGTCCCAATCCCCGATTCGGGCGATTTGTATGCCTCATTCGTGTGTGGTGCAAGAAAGCGCCCGCACGCGGCTAGCGCGCGAGCATCAACAGGCGCCGGCTGCGCTGCGTGAACGGCCTGCCCGCCTCGTCGAGCGCCCGCACGTCCGCGAAGCCGGCGTCGCGCAGCATCCCGGCGAGGTCGGCCGCCGTGGGCTGCGCGAGCGAGAACTCGGCGCGGCGCACCCGCCCGTCGCGCACGATGATGCGCTCCGTGTGGGAGCGCCCCAGGAGCGGGTCGAACGTGACCTTGTCGATCATCAGGTCGTCACCGCGTTCGGCCATCCAGACGGCCTGGCCGCTCGCCGGCATGTTGGCCAGCAGAAAGTCGCGGCTGGCCTGCTCTAGCAGCAGCACGCCACCCGGCTTGAGCGCCCGCCGGAAGCCCTCGAGCACGCGCCGGTTGCCCTCGTCGTCGAAGTAGCCGAACGACGTGAACCAGTTGATCGCCGCATCGAAGCGCCCCTCGAACGGCATCTCCCGCAGATCACCCTCGACGTATTCCACCGAGACGCCAGCGGCGGCAGCGCGCTCCCGAGCCAGATCGAGAAACAGGCGGCTGGAGTCCAGCCCCGCCACCCGCCACCCGCCCCCCGCCACCCGATTGGCAATGCGGCCATGCCCGCAAGGTGCATCCAACACCTCGCAGCCGGACGGCAAATCGAGCAATCCCCGTATCAGCTCGACCTGCGCATCGCTCCCCTGCTCGAGCATGTCGTCGTAGAACCAGAGGTAGTCCTCGTCGAACAGCTCCGGCCCGACGAGCTCCTCGCCCACGGCGCTACAGGTAGTTCACCGGGTTCACGACGGACCCGTTGATGCGCACCTCGAAGTGGAGGTGCGGGCCGAAGCACAGGCCGGTGCAGCCGGTGAGGCCGATCACCTGGCCCTGGGAGACGCCCTGCCCGACGTGCACCATGATCCGCGACTGGTGGCCGTAGCAGGTGGACAGCGTCGCCGTGTGCTGGATGCAGGTGTAGTTGCCGTAGCCGCTCACCCAGCCGGCGATGCTCACGCGGCCCGAGTCGGCGGCGTGAATCGGCGTCCCCTCGGGCACGCCGATGTCGATGCCCGGGTGGCACGCCTCCCACGGGCGCGACTCGCAGAAGGGCGAGGTGATCGGCCCGTTGACCGGCCAGATCAGCCGCCCCGAGCCCTGCTTCACCGGTCCGTCGAACGCGCCCGGCGCCGAGTTCTGCAGCTGGCTCTGGATGTTCTGCTGCTGCGCGAGCATCGACTTCAGGTCCTCCTGCGCGTGCTCGCGGCTCGAGCGCACGCGCGAGAGCACCACCTTGCGCCCGTCGCGGGCGCGCTGCAGCGCGTTGCGGGTGCCCACGAGCTTGCCCTTGGAGGCCGCGACGGCGTTGCGCTGGGCGAGGATCGCGTTGGCCGCGTCCTGCGCCTGCTTCTGGAGCGCGGCCAGCTCGTTGGCCTGCTTGGTGGTCTGCGCCTTCAGCACCTTCACCGTGGCCACCACCTGCTGGTCCTGGCTCGAGATACGCTGCATGAAGTCGGCCTTGGTCAGCAGGTCGTCGAAGCCGTTCGACTCGAGGATCACGGTGACCAGGTCGGGCTCATCCGACTCGTACTCGTCAATCAGCCGCGCGGCGAGCTGTTTCATCCCGAGCGCGAGGCGGGCACGCAGGCGCGCGAGCCGGTCCCGCGCCACCTGCAGCTTGTCCTGGATCTGGGCGAGCTCCGCGCGCTTCTGGTCGAGCGTGTCCTGGATCCTCGTCTCGCGCGCCTGCAGGCTGCGGATGCTGCCCTGCAGGCCGCTGATGCGGTTGTTGAAGGTGGTGATGGTGGTGGTGAGGACGCCCTCGTGATGGAGCTTCGTCGCCACCTTGTTGCGCTGGTGCTGGATGCGCGTGGACAGGGACTCGGACAGCCCCGGCATGGGCAGCAGTAGGAAGGCCAGAACGACCAGGGTTAGGGGAACCCAGAAACTCTTTCTCATGTGCTCGTCCGCGTTTCCCGGCCTTATGCAGGCATTTCAGCTACGGGACGGCGGCGACACTACCACGGGCAGAGCCTCCGGCAGGACGCTCTGGCCGGTTTTCCTGCTCGTTGCAACGGCTCTTGCAAGCGCCGGCCTAAGGATCCTTTAAGGGTGCGGCGCTGCTCCCACGCACGTGTCTAGAATCGAACAGACCATGGCTCGCCCTCGTGCCCAATTCGGACGCGATCCTGGCCTTCAGGCTCGGATGCTCCTCACGATGTTCCTGCTCGGCGCCCTCTACGTCGTGTTCATCGCCGTAATCCTGGCCGCCGGCGCCGGCGTCGTCACGATGGTGGTCGTCATCGGCGCGCTGTCGCTCGGCCAGCTGTTCTTCTCGGACAAGCTTGGGCTCGCCGCGATGGGCGCCAAGGTCGTCACGCCCGAGCAGGCACCCGGCCTGCACGCGATGATCGAGCGCCTCTGCATCCAGGCCGACCTGCCCAAGCCCAAGATCGCGGTGGCCGACAACGCGATGCCCAACGCGTTCGCGATGGGCCGCTCGCAGAAGAGCGCAGTGGTCTGCGCGACCACCGGCATCATGAACATTCTCGAGCCACACGAGCTTGAGGGCGTATTGGCGCACGAGCTCACCCACGTGAAGAACCGCGACGTGCTCGTGATGACGCTGGCGAGCTTCTTCGCCTCGATCGCCGCGCTGATCACCCAGTTCGGCTTCTTCTTCGGCGGCGGTTTCGGCGGCGGCGGCGATGACGACAACGGCCCCGGCTTCGCGGTTGTCCTGCTCGTCTCGTTCGCGGTCTACGTGATCTCGTTCTTCCTGATGCTCGCCCTCTCGCGCTACCGCGAGTTCGGCGCCGACCGCGGCGCGGCAATCATCACCGGCCGCCCGAGCGCCCTCGCCTCCGCGCTCATGAAGCTGTCCGGTGCGATGCAGCGCGTGCCCGATCAGGACCTACGCGCTGTCGGCGGCATGAACGCCTTCTTCATCGTGCCGACGAGCGTCAAGAAGTCCGTCTCCACGCTGTTTGCGACGCACCCGCCGATGGAAGCCCGCATCGCCCGCCTCCAGCAGTACGAGTCGCAGCTTCAGGGCACCGCGGTAGCCGCCGCCTAGCCACTTTGGGCCTGCTCGACTCGATCCTCGGGCGGACGAAGGTCAAGCAGCCCGCGCGCGACCGGCTGTTCGCGATGAGCACCGCCTACGTCACGCTAGAGACATCGCTCGGGCTGCAGGCGGGCAACAAGGCGGGGATCGTGTTCCAGCCGCTCGCCACCTCCGACTTCACCTCGATCGTGAAGGACACCGACGACCTGCTGCGCAGCGCCGCCAAGGACACCGGCACGAGCGTGGAATCGAAGGACGACGAGTTCGGCTACCACTGGATCGTCCTCAGCGACTCGGAGTTCGAGGATCTCGTCGTCTCGCTCAACGTCGTGTCGGGCAACCTCGAGGCCGGCGGCTACGGGGACCGGCTGTTGTGCGCTGTCTTCTCGTTCGAGGACAACGGCAAGCCGCTCTACTTCATCTACAACTTCAAGCGCGGCGCCTACTACCCGTTCGTGCCCACCGGCGCAAAGTCGAGGGACACCGAGCACGAGCTGAGGCTCAAGGCGCAGATCGGCCAGGAGCTCCCAGTCGAGCAGGAGCTGGAGCGCTGGTTCCCGCTGTGGGAGATCCCGCTCTAGTCACAAAGTTGCACCCGTCCCGAGGACGGGGTTAGGCTCGATCGGGCCATGTCAGAGCCGCTCCGCATCACACTGTTAGGCGGCTTCGCGGCCGGAACGGACGGCGAGGCGGTGAGCGAGGGCGCCTGGCGGCTGCGCAAGGCCAAGAGCCTCGTCAAGCTGCTGGCGCTCGAGCCCGAGCACCGCCTGCACCGCGAGCGCGCCAGCGAGCTGCTGTGGCCCGACCGCGACGCGGCCGCCGCCGCCAACAACCTGCACCAGGCGCTGTACGTCGCGCGGCGCGCCCTCGGGACCGCCGGCGTGGACGGCGCTGCGGCGATCGAGCTGAGCGACGACGTGCTCACGCTGCGCGACACGAGCGTGGACGTCGAGCACTTCGAGGAGGCCGCCGCCGCGGCGCGCGGCTCCCGCGACAGGGCAACGTGCGAGGCGGCCGTCGAGCTCTACGCGGGCGAGCTCCTGCCAGAGGACCGCTACGAGGACTGGACCGCCGCGCGCCGCGAGGCGCTGCGCGAGCAGTGCACTGCGCTCCTGCTCGAGCTGGCGGAGCTCGAAGAGGACGCCGGCGACAGCGCGGCCGCCGTGCGCTGGCTGCAGCGCGCGCTTGTGGGCGACCCGCTGGACGAGGGCGCGCACCGGGGACTGATGCGGCTGTTCGCGCTGAGCGGGCGGCGGCAGCAGGCGCTCGCCCAGTACCAGCGGCTGCGGCAGGCGCTGCGACGTCAGTTCGAGGACGTGCCCGACGTCGAGACGCGCGCGCTCTACCAGTCGATCCTGAGCGGCAACTTCGGCGCCTCGGAGCCCGCCGAGGAGGAGGCGCCCGCCGCGGAGGCGCCGGCCGCGCGGGAGTCGTCCAGCGCCCCGCAGCCCAACAACCTCCCCCTGCGCCTGACGAGCTTCATCGGCCGCGAGCGCGAGCTCGCCGAGGTGCAGCGGCTGCTCCGGCGCGGCCGGCTCGTCACGCTCACCGGCCCCGGGGGCTGTGGCAAGACGCGCCTCTCGATCGAGGCGGCGGCCGCCGAGCTGCGCAGCTACCCGGACGGCGTCTGGCTCGTGGAGCTGGCCCCGCTGCTCGAGGACGCGCTGATCCCGCACGCGGTCGGTTCCGCGCTCGGCGTCCAGCTGAGTGCGGGCAACCGCCCGGTGGCCGCGCTCGCGCACCAGATCGGCGCGCGGCGGCTGCTGCTCGTGCTCGACAACTGCGAGCACCTGATCGACTCCTGCGCGCGGCTCGCGGACGAGCTGTTGCGCTCCTGCCCCGAGCTCACGATCCTCGCCACGAGCCGCGAGCCGCTCCACGTGCCCGGCGAGCTGCCGCTGCGCGTGCCGTCGCTGTCGCTGCCCGACCCGAGCGACGCGGAGGCACTCAGGCACAGCGAGGCCGGGCGGCTCTTCTGCCAGCGCGCGGCCGAGGCGGCGCCGGGTTTCGAGCCGGCCGGCCACACCGAGGCGATCGCCGAGATCTGCGTGCGCCTCGACGGCATGCCGCTAGCCCTCGAGCTTGCCGCCGCGCGCGTGCGCGTGCTCTCGCCGGAGCAGATCGCCGAGCGGCTCGGGGACGCTTTGCGCCTGCTCGCGAGCGGCAGCCGCGTGGCGCTCACCCGGCAGCAGACCCTGCGGGCCACTCTGGCCTGGAGCCACGAGCTGCTCACGCACGAGGAGCGCGTGCTGTTCCGCCGGCTGGCCGCGTTCTCCGGCAGCTTCGCGCTCGACGCGGTGGAGGGCATCTGCGCAGGCGACGTGCTCGACTCCCTGCAGATGCTCGACCTGCTCGACCGGCTCGTGGACAAGTCGCTCGTGGGCGTCGACCACGAGGACGGCGAACCGCGCTACCGGCTGCTCGAGACCGTGCGCCAGTACGCCGCGGAGCGCCTGCTCGAGGCGGCGGAGCGGACCCCGCTCGAGCGCCGCCACCTCGACTGGTACGCGCGTTTCGCGGAGGAGCACGTGCCGCCGCTCGGCCACGCCGCCACCGGCGGCACGCCGCCGCGGCTCGACGCCGAGCACGACAACCTGCGCGCGGCGATGGCGGCCGCGCTGCGGAGCTACCCGCACACGGCGCTGAGCCTGGCGGTGACGCTCTGGCCGTGGTGGCTCGCGCGCTCGCACTTCGCGGAGGGCGCCGGCGCGCTCGAGGCCGCGCTCGAGCGCGTGTACGAGCCGACGGAGGTGCGCGCCGAGGCGCTGCTCGCGCTGATGGCGCTGCACGTCCGGCTCGGCGACCTGCCGGGTCACACCGGCCGCGGGGAGGAGGCGATCGTGATCCGGCGCGCGCTCGGCGACCGCAAGCTCACCGCGCAGGCGCTGCTGCGCGTGAGCCAGTACCTCCTCTCGAACGACCCCGAGGGCGCACAGGCCCACTGCGACGAGGCGCTCGTGATCGCCACGAAGAGCGGCGATCGCTTCCTGTCCGCCTCGATCGCGCACGCCCAAGCGGTGCTGGCGTCCTCACGCAGCGCATACGCCGAGGCCAGCGAGCTGCTCGTCCAGGCGACGACGCTGCTCGAGGGGCTCTGGAACGAGAGCCGCGAGGACGACGCGTTCCCGGCGACCACGCTCGGCCTGATGGTCCACGATGATCGGGTTAGGGGGCGGCCGCGCCTCTTCTTCGAGGAGACGCTGCTGCTCTTCCGCCCGGCGCCGGCGCGCATCGCACTCGGCTACACGCTCTGCAACCACGCCTACGCGCTGCGCTCGCTCGGCAAGCTCGAGGAGGCGCGTGAGCGACTCGACCGCGCGCTGTCGCTGTTTCGCGAGCTCGGCGACCTCTCCGGGATCGCGCTCGCCCTCAACCAGCTCGGCAACCTGGGCCGCTCGCTGGGCGAGTACGCGCTCGCGCGCGAGTGGCTCGATGAGGCGCTGTCGATCCGGCGCGAGCTGGGCGACCGCCGCGGCACCGGGGTCACGCTCGGCAACCTCGGCCTGCTCGCCGCGGCCGCGGGCGACGAGACACGCGGGCGGCTGCTGCTCGCCGACAGCCATGGCCTGTTCGAGCGCACCGACGACGGCCCCGGCCAGGGCGGCTCGCTGCTCAATCTCGCCAACCTCGAGCTGTCGCTCGGCCGCGTGGCGGTCGGGCGCAGCCTGCTCGAGCAGTGCCTGCCGTTCTGGGAGCGGCAGGACCTGGTGCGCGCGTGCGCCTGGATCTCACTAGCGCTGGCGGATGCCTTGGAGGAGCTCGAGGAGCCCGCGGAGGCCGCCCGGCGGCGCGCCGACGCGCGCGAGTTGTTCGACCGAATCGGCGATTTCACCGGTCTGGAGCGGATTAAGTCGCCGCTAAGAGCCGGCTAAACGGCCCGCCGTAGCTTGCCCGTCGACATCCGAGAAGGAGGACTCGCAACATGGCAATCCAGGACTCAGAGACTCGTACCGTGGTCGGCGACGCTTCGCTCCAGGAGCTCGAAGAGCAGCTTCGCGGCGAGCTGATCCGCCCCTCGGACGCCGGGTACGACGAGGCCCGCGCCATCTGGAACGGCGCGATCGACAAGCGCCCGGCGGCGATCGTGCGCTGCGCCGGCGTCTCCGACGTGTCCCGCGCGGTGGAGTTCGCCCACAGCCAGGACCTGCTCGTGGCGGTGCGCGGCGGCAAGCACAGCCTGCCCGGCTTCTCCACCTGCGACGACGGGCTCGTGATCGACCTGTCGGGCATGAAGGGCATGCGCGTCGACCCGGCGGCCCGCACCGCGCGCGCCGAGGCCGGGCTCACCTGGTCCGAGTTCGACCACGAGGCGCAGGCGTTCGGGCTCGCCACCACCGGCGGCCTCATCTCCACCACCGGCATCGCAGGCTTCACGCTCGGCGGCGGCATCGGCTGGCTGATGCGCGCCTACGGGCTCACCTGCGACAACCTGATCTCGGCGGACATGGTCAGCGCCGACGGCGAGCTGGTGCACGCCAGCCAGTCCGAGAACACCGAGCTGTTCTGGGGCCTGCGCGGCGGCGGCGGCAACTTCGGCGTCGTCACGAGCTTCGAGTACCGGCTCCACCCGGTCGGCCCCGTGGTCATGGCCGGGCCGGTGTTCTACGACGGCGAGCGCGCGGGTGAGCTGCTCGAGTTCTTCCGCGACTTCACGAAGGACCTGCCCGACGAGGCCACGACCCTGCTCAACCTCGCAACGGCCCCACCCGCTCCGTTCCTGCCCGAGTCGATTCACGGCAAGCGCGTCGCGGTGCTGATCGGCGTCTACGCCGGGCCGGTGGCCGAGGGCGAGCGCGTGCTCGCGCCGATGCGCGAGCTGGGCGACCCGGTGGCGGACCTGATGGGTCCCATCCCGTACGTGGCCATGCAGAGCCTGCTCGACGCCCTCTACCCGGCGGGCGGGAGCAACTACTTCAAGGCCGGCTACATGGAGGAGCTCTCTGATGCCTCGATCGCGACTATGTTGGAGCGGCACGCTGCTGTGAACTCGCCGATGTCGGAGATCCACGTGCACCACTTCGGTGGCGCCGTGGCCCGGGTGCCCGAGGCGGACACCGCCTTCGGCAACCGCAGCGCCGAATACGTGCTCAACGTCCTCGGACGGACCCCCGACGCGAACGGCTTCGACGAGGCGGTGGACTGGGCGCGCGGCGCGTACGACGCGCTCGAGCCCTACACCTCCGGCGGCACGTATACCAACTTCATGAGCGCGGGCGACGACCGCGTGAAGGAGGCGTACGGCCAGGAGAAGTACGACCGACTCGTCGCCTTGAAGGACCGTTACGACCCCACGAACCTGTTCCGGTTGAACCAGAACATCAAGCCCTCCACGGCGCCCTGATCACAGCCGTCAGTGAGGCCAAGTGCGAGCGGCCGGGCGATGTCTGCCCGGCCGCTTCGCACATCCGCTAAGGATTCGTGAGTCGTCGCCGAGTACCGGGGTGTGCGACAACTCGGCTCGAAGCTCCTCGCCGGCGGTCTCTCCGCGGGCGTCGTCCTGCTCTGGTGGCCCATGTTCTTCGCGAGCCAGTCGGCCACCTCGTGGCTGGTCCGCGGCATCGCCTGGACGCTCGCGTTCGAGCTGCTGCTCGTCGCGTTCACGCCGTTCGAGCTCGCGCTCTGGAGCACCCACACGGGCGTTCGCATCTCACGGCGCTTCGAGACGGGGCGCGCGCTGCTCGAGCACCACTCGCCCAGGCGGCGCATGGGCCGGCGCGCGGCGCTCGCCGCGGTCGCCCTGACGCTTCCGTTCGCCCTGATCGCGGTCGGGGTGGGACGGCAGATCCCGAGCGGCAACGCCGCCCCGCCGAGGGTCACCAAGATCACACGCGTGGTGCGGGTGGTCAGGCCGGTGAAGGTCGAGCGCGTCGTGAGGGTGAAGACCGTGAGCGAGCAGGTGCCCGGCGAGCCGGTCTACATCTCGCCCGCGCGGGACCAGCAGACTCCGGCCCGCCACGTGGCCAAGCGGCACAAGACCGCTGCAAGGAAGCCGGCGTCCACCACGAAGCCCGTGAAGACGCCCGTGACCCAGGCGCCGGAGACGGACACGACGCCGAGCAGCGGCACCGGCGTCGGTACGACGCCCACCACCACGACGGACCCGTCCGGCGCGGCGGGTTCGCCTACTACCTAGCCGTAGAGCCGACGCTCGGGCCCGTAGGAGCCCGAAGAGTCGAACTTGAGCCGCGAGCCCACGGGCCGGCGGGTGGTGAACGTACCCCAGTGGCCGTCGCGCGCCAGCGCCGCGGCGTTGCGCGCCGCCCGCACGTAGAGCCGCCCGCCGATCAACTCGGGAATCTCGTCCTCGCAGCGCTCGGCGTCGTCGCCCCAGGGCGCGCGCTCGATCACGTCCGCATCCTCATCGCTGAGCGCAGCCGCCACCACCATGTGCGTCTCGCCGACATCGCTTGAGCCGACGCAGCGCATCGTCGCGATCCCAGCGCTGCGCTCAGTCGCAAAGTGATCCGTCAACCGCTCCCATGACTGCAGGGCAGCCTCGGCGCCGGGGTAGCGGCAAGCGATCAAACGGCGCATGAATCCAAGGTAACGGGAGAAGTGCAGAAGTGCAGAAGTGCAGAAGTGCAGAAGTGCAGACCTGCGACCTATGACCTAGTCAGGAATCAGCCCGTCGCCCGAAAAGTCGGCCTTGGCTTCAGCAAACGTCGAATCCCTGGGTGGCAGAAGCACATCCGATTCCACCAGCTCGTCGTCGGCGAGCTCGCGCCCGTCGCGGGTGACGAGCGCCAGCATCTGCTGCCAGAGCTCCAGGAACAGCGTCTCGTCGCCGGCGTCGACTGCAAGCACCGCCTGGTTGTCCAGATCGTTGAGCCGCGCCGCGCAGTCGTCGGGCAGCTCGTACTGCCCCTCACCCGCGATGCGGACGATCATGGCTGCTGCCCCGCCTGCGACTGGCCCTCCCCGAGCGCCGGGGTGTCACCGCCGCCCTGCCCGAGCTCGGCCTTCATCTTTGCCAGCTCGTCGTCCACCTGTGAGCCCGCGCTGAGCTCGGCGAGCTGCTTGTCGATGTCGTCCTGCGGCGGCCCGAGCTGCGTGATGTCGTCGAAGGTGCCGGCGGCCTCAAGCTCCTCGACCGCGCCGGCGCGCGCCTTCATCTGCTCGGTCTTGTCCTGGGCGCGCTGCATCGCGAGCCCGAGGTCGGCCATCTGCTCGCCGACTCCGCTCGCGGCCTCGCCGATCTTCACCTGCGCCTCGGCCGCGGAGTACTGCGCCTTGATGACCTCCTTCTTCGTGCGGAAGGCCTCGATCTTGGCGCGCATCTTCTTCTCGTTCTCGGTGAGCTGCTCCTGCTGCGTCTCGAGCTCGGCGATCTGCTGGTCGAGGGTCTGCAGCTCGGTCTGCGCGACCGTCTTGCGCTCGAGCGCCGCCCGCGCGAGGTCCTCGCGGTTCTGGGCGAGCGCCTGCCGCGCCTGAGTGTCGAGCTTGACGACCTGCTGCTTGATCTGCTCCTCCTGCATCTGAAGGCGCTTCTTGGACGTGACGACGTCCGCGATCCCCTTCTTCACGTTCTGGAGCAGCTCGAGCTGCTTGTTGTAGCCGTAGTCGAGCGTCTCGCCGGGATCCTCCGCACGATCGAGCAGCTTCGAGACCTTGGCCTTCACGACGGTGGAAAAGCGTCCGCCGAGTCCGGGCATGCGCGCCTCCTAGGAAACGAGTTCAGAAGAACGGAATAGCTCTACTTAGACTACCCAGCCTCGATGGAGCCACGTCCGCCATCGCAGTCGTTCTCGACGCTGACCCGCTGGATGGGCCCCGCGCACGCCAACAGCCTCGGCAACGTGCACGGCGGCCTGATCATGCTGATGTGCGACGAGGTGGCCGGGATCGCGGCCATCCGCCACTCCGGGCTGCCCGTCGTGACCGCCGGGATGGACCGCATGACGTTCGAGCACCCGGTGCGCGTCGGCAACCTCGTGACCGTGCGGGCGTGTGTCAACGCGGCGTGGCGGACCTCGATGGAGGTCGGGGTGCGGGTCGAGTCGGAGAACGTGCGCAGCGGCGAGTGCCTGCACACCTCCACCGCCTACCTCACGATGGTCGCGCTCGGCGAGGACGGGCGGCCCACCGAGGTGCCGCCGCTCGCGCCCGAGACGCCCGACGAGCTGCGCCGCCAGCGCGAGGCGCAGCTGCGCCGCGACAACCGCCTGGCCGAGCGCGAGCACATCTCGCGCGGGCGCGCCGAGGTTTGAAACCACCGGTTCGCTAGCCTGGACAAGGCCCGCAAGTCAAGGACTCTTGAATGGAGATCGGCATGTCCAACATCGAGGATCACCCCGGAGAACTTGTCCTCTACACCTGCCACATCGATGACGGTGGCCCACCCGTTCACCCGTGCCGGCGCGCGCACGAGGCGCTGCGTTCCGCCGGCCACGAATACCGCACCGAGGTAGCCGACCGCAACCATCCCTTCGGCATGTTCACGACCGGCAAGCGGCCAGAGCTGAAGCGCATCTCGGGGCAGGAGAAGCTGCCCGTGCTCCAGCTTCCGGACGGCAGCACCGTGAACGGCTCGCGCGAGATCATCCGCTGGGCGCGCCAGAACGTACCGCAGCGCTCAGAGGCGCAGCAGGCGTAGCCTTCGGGCCGTGCCCCTGGCCGGCTACCAGTTCGACCTCGAGTCCGCCCTACAGCTGATCGCGCTGGGCGCGTCCGCGCTCGCTTACATCGGCTACCGGCAGCGCGCGCAGACGCTCGCGCGCCAGAGCCGGCCAGTGCCCCAGTGGCGCGAGTGGTGCTTCATCGCGGGCCTGCTCGTGCTGCTCGCGGCGCTCAGCCCGCCGGTGGACTCGTGGTCCGACAAGGTGTTCGCCGCGCATATGGCGCAGCACCTCGTGATCGGCGACATCGCGGCGCTGCTGCTCGTGCTCGGGATGAACGGGCCGATGATGCAGCCGATCCTCCACATCAAGGTCATCGACCGGCTGCGCTTCCTCGCCAACCCGATCCCCGCGATCAGCGTGTGGGCGATCAACTTCTATGCCTGGCACCTGCCGTTCATGTACAAGGCGGCGTACGACAACGACCTGATCCACGCCGGCCAGCACCTCACGTTCCTGATCTTCGGCGCCGTGATGTGGATGCCGCTGTTCGGCCCGCTGCCCAAGCCGGCCTGGTTCAACAACGTCGCCAAGCTCGGCTACATAATCGCCGTGCGGCTGCTGGGCACGCTGCTCGGCAACGTGTTCATCTGGTCGGGCACGATCTTCTACACGTTCTACGCGGCGGGCGAGGCGCGCGCCCACATCTCGGCGCTCACCGACCAGAGCATCGCCGGCGTCGTGATGATGCTCGAGGAGAGCTTCCTTACGATCTTCCTGTTCGCCTGGCTGTTCCTCCAGGCGGCGGCGCAAGGTGAGGAGAAGCAGGACCTGCTCGACTGGGCTCATGGTCAGGGCATCGAGCTGAGCGACGAGCGCGCGGGCCGGGCCGTGACCGCCGGCCGCGGCGCCGAGCTGCGCGAGCGGCTCGAGCGCGAGGCGCTGGCTAAGTCGCGGGGGTCTGGGTCGGCTGCTGCTTCCCTGGCGGCTGGAGGAGCTGCTGCCAGCGCCGGATCAGCCCACCGCGAATCGTAAAGCGCACCTGGGCGCTGCCGCCGCCCTTGCAGCCGCCGCGCGGGCCCTCGCGCAGGTGAAAGCCGGCCAGCGTCGTGAGGCGTTCGGTCCTGATGAAGGTGATATCCGCCCGGCACGGGAAGCCCGAGTTCCACTGGCGCGCGATGCGGTGATTGGGCAGCGGCAGCGCAAAGTCCTGCGTCACGACCGCGCCTGGCGCGAAGTACGACGCCGCGCGGTCGTAGTCGCCGCCGTTCACGGCCCTGTTCCAGCCGCGGATCACCGCCCCGTCAGCGGGGCGAACGGCACGCTGAGCGGGCATCGTGTTCGTCGGGGAGTGACCCCCGCCGCCGCATCCTGCGACGAGTAGCGCGAGCCCGGCCATCCACAGCCGGCGCATGACCACAGTCTAAGAGAACTCAGAGCTGCAACGAGGCGCTCGGCCCGAGCCGGGCCCGCTGGGGGACGTCTACTTGCCGCCGAGGAAGCGCATCAGGATGTTGGGCAGCGCCTGGCCGGTGCCGTCGAGTTGCCCCACCTCGTTGCTCGCGAACGCGAGGTAGTTGCCGTGGGAGCTGATCGAGGGGGCGATGCTGGGTCCGTTGAGCGCGCCCTTCACCCCGGGCCGCGACTCGCGCGAGACGTTGCCCGCGCCGCTGTGGCCGCGCGCGTTCCAGAGGTAGATGTCGCGCGCGGGGCCGTTCGGGTCGATCGCGTGGATCGAGTACGACGGGCGTAGGTTGGTCGCGGCCGAGTCGAACGCGATGAACTGGCCCGCGCCCGAGATCACGGGGTCGTTGCTCGGCCCGTCGCCCTGCGCGTTGACGCCGATGGAATAGCTCGCCATCTGCATCATCCCGCGGCCGTGCCTGTGCAGCGAGCGGCGGAAAACGTCCGTGACCGAGCCGTTGCGGTCCGCGGACACGCCCTTGCACGCGTCGGTGCAGAGGTTGGTCGCGTTCGACTCGAAGGCGACGTAGCTGCCGTTGTCGCTCACCGAGGGGTGCGCGCTCGGGCCGTTGCCCGCGCCGTGCACGCCGGCGCTCACGAGCCGCGCTCCGCCGTGCATGACGACCTTCGGGTGCCCGTGGTTGTGGATGCGCTGGTAGGCCCGGTGATAGATCTGGCCTCCCCGCACCAACACCACGCCCTTGCCGTCGGCCTGCTGCACCGGCTGGTCGCCCGCGCCGATCCGGTAGGTCTTGCCGCTCAGCAGGTCGCGCAGGTATACGACGCCCGCGGAGGTGAACGCCACGAGCCCGCAGCTGCCGTCGATCGTGGGGTTGGTCGCGTTTGTCTGGGTCGGGCTGGCGAGGATGGTCCGGCGCGTGCGCAGGTTGCGCACGTAGATGTCGTAGTCCGGCGCCGGGTCAGCGGCCGATAGGTTCGTGGCGGTCGACTGGAACGCCACGCAGTGCGGCGTGTGGTGGGTGTCGCCGTCGACCGACGGGTTCGAGCTGTCGCCGTTGGCCTGCTGGCCGCCGCTGCCCACGCTCGCGCGCATGAGCTCCCCGCCGAGCGCGCCGATCCCCTTGTGGCGCTTGAGCACGAAGACGTCGAGCCGGCCGTTGGTGTCGCCAGGGGCGAGGTTGGAGGCCGCGCTGGCAAAGGCGTAGTAGCGCACCCGGCGGCCGTCCTGGCTGAACGCGCCGCCGCCGCTCGGCCCGTTGGCGTTGCGGCTGATCACCGCGGTCGCGCGGGTGCCGTGCACCGCGCCCTGGGCCTGTGTGGCGATGAAGATGCAGGCCGCGGATGCGGCCGCAATGGCTGCGACTGTCCCCC
Source organism: Thermoleophilaceae bacterium (assembly GCA_036494715.1). GTDB lineage: Bacteria > Actinomycetota > Thermoleophilia > Solirubrobacterales > Thermoleophilaceae > JAICJR01. The sequence continues at coordinate 8,639 of DASXNY010000081.1, read as the reverse complement.
TGCGCATCGTTACCTCCGCGGCGCCGCGATGTCAGCCGGGGTCCTGTCCCGTCGCAGCGCCGAATCCGTTGGCGACTGAACGGTTCCCTCACCCCATGCCGGGTAACGACCCTCACCCCATTTGCACAGCCTTGCGTGACCGGAGCCCTGCAGTTAGGGGCCCCGCCCTGGGCCCCAGCTTGCGGCCTTGCCTAGCGCGTGCCGTCGAGCAACGCGAGGTACTGGTGGATCAGGCGCACCGCCATCGCGCCCTCGCCCACGGCTGAGGCCACGCGTTTGATCGAGCCGGCGCGGACGTCGCCGACCGCGAACACGCCGGGGCGGCTCGTCTCGAGGACGAAGGGCGGGCGCTCGCGCCCGTCGCCGGCGAGGTCGAGGTGCGTAAGGCGCAGGTCCTGCCCGGTTAGGACGAAGCCGTGCTCGTCGCTGGCGAGAGCGTCGTCGAGCCAGCCGGTGCAGGGATCGGCGCCGATGAAGATGAAGGCGGCGCGTGCGTTCAGCGTCTGCGTCGTGCCGGCGCTGGTGTCCTCGACGGTCACCGCCTCGAGCGTGCCGTTGCCGTGCAGCTCACGGATCTCTGTGTGGCGGAGCAGCTCGATGCGCGGCATCGCCTCCACCTGGTCGATCAGGTAGCGCGACATCGTCGCCGCGAGGTCGCTCCGGCGCACCAGCAGGTTCACCTTGGCGACGTGCTGCGCGAGGAACACGGCGGCCTGCCCCGCGGAGTTGCCGCCGCCGACCACCACGACGGGATCCGGACCGCACATCTGTGCCTCGACCTGCGTGGCCGCGTAATAGACGCCGGCCCCCTCGAAGTCGGCGAGCCGCTCGACACCGAGCCGGCGATAGGTGGCGCCGGTGGCGAGCACGACGGTGCGCGCCCGCAGCCGCTCGTCTTCGTCGAGCTCGACGACGTAGTAGCCGCCCTCCCACCCTAGGCCCGTGGCGCTGGCCGGGACCATCGTGCGGACGCCGAAGCGCGTGGCCTGCACCGACGCGCGCTCGGCCAGGTCGGCCCCCGAGATGCCCGCCGGGAAGCCGAGGTAGTTCTCGATCCGCGACGAGGTACTGGCCTGGCCGCCAACCGCCACCGAGTCGACGAGCACGGTGCTGAGTCCCTCGGAGGCGGCGTAGACCGCAGCGCCGAGGCCGCCGGGGCCCGCGCCGATCACGACGAGGTCGCACACCTCGTCGGGCGAGGCGGGCGCGCGCAGGTGCAGCGCGTTCGCCACCTCGCTCACCGCCGGGTTGCGCATGGCGAGCGACCCGCGCAGGACGAGCGGCGTCTCGCGGGGCTCGATCCCCAGGCCCTGGAGCAGGAGGTCGGCCTGCGAGTCGGTCTCGAGGTCCATGAACGTGTGCGGGATCCGGTTGCGGGTGAGGAACTCGCGCAGCCGGCGCGTGTCGGCGGAGAGCGCGGACCCGATCAGCCGCACGCCCGACCCGAGCCCGATCAACAGCGCGCGCCGGGCGACGAACGCGCTCAGCAGCAGATCGCCGAGCGCTTGGTTCGCGCCGATCAGCCGCCGCAGCTCGTCGCGGCTCAGCACGATCGCCTCGCCGGGCTCGCGCACGACTGCGGTGGTGTAGGTGGGCTCGCCCGTCATGAGGCTCAGCTCGCCGGCGAAGCGGCCGTCGCCGTGCACTCCGAGGACGCGCTCGTCGGGAGAGCCGTAGCCGTCGACGATCGCCACCCGCCCGCTCAAGATGACGAAGAATTGCGAGCAGCGGTCGCCAGTCTCGAACAACAGCTCGCCCATCGCCAACGGCCGCCGCTCGCCCGCCGCGTCGAGCACGTCCACCAGCTCGTCTCCGAGGCGCGGGAACGCCGCGTCGCGGTCGAACAGTTCCTCGGGGGTGCTCATGCTCGGCCTAGCCTAAGGCGCGGGGCTGGGTATGCAGAGGTCCGGCCGCTCGGGGCTGTCGAGCCAGCGCCGCAGTGACCAGAACGCCAGGCCCCCGCCGAGCAGCGGCAGCCAGAAGAGGATCAGCCGATAGGCGAGCACGGCGGCCACCGTCGCCTGCGCCGGCGCCCCGTAGACGATCAGCGTGCCCACCAGCCCGAGGTCGATCCCGCCGACGCCACCCGGAATCGGCAGCGCCCCGCCGAGCTGGCCGATCAGATAGCCGATCAGGATCACCGAGACGGGCGGGCTGGCGCCCACCGCGTGGTAGGTCGCCCACAGGACCGAGTTGTCGAAGGCCCAGTAGCCGAACACCCCGACGAGCAGGCCGGCGTCGCCGGTGCGCAGCAGCGCGGTGGCCTCACGCACTCCGCCTACGAGCGCGCGGCGGACTCCGGTCCACCAGCGCGTGCTGCGCTCCGCCTCGGCGGCCGCGGGCGGCGGCTCGTCGAGGTTGCCGAGCGCGAGCACGGCGACGATCACCGCCACGGCCAGCACGGCCGGCAGCGCCGTGCGCCAGAGCGGCTGGCTGGGTCCGACGATCCCGAATGCGAACAACGCGCCGATCACCGCCACGGCCACGAAGTTCACGCCGCTCTTCAGCAGGAAGAAGGCCACCGAGCGCCGGGCGATCTGGTCGCCCTGCATGCCGCTGCGGCTGAGTATCCAGGCGCCGAATGCGAGCCCGCCGGCGCCGCTGGCCGGCACGATCGATCCCACGCCGAGCTCCGCCCACGAGATCTCGGACGCGCTGCGCCAGGACATGCGGTGACAGAACACCGGCCGGAACACCAGCACGTACGACCAGCAGGAGAGCGCCTCGAGCGCCACCGCAGCCACGAGCCAGCCCGCGTCGGCGTCGGCCAGGTGGCGGCGCGCCTCGCCGAGGCCGGGCGCGAGCACGACGACCGCCACGAGCACGCCGATCAGCGCCAGCGTCTCGAGCCCACGGCGCACGAGGCGCCGGGGCTGCGTCTCCTGCGGCAGGTCGGGGCCGCCGGCCGGGGCCGCCGTGTTCGGTAGTCCGCGGCTCACCCAGCCGCCCGTGGTTCAATCGCGTCGTGCCGTTGGTAGGTGTGCACATCCATGAGCATGGCAACGACGAGCCCCGGCAGGCCGAGTGCCTGGCCCAGAACGCGCTCGTCGACCCCGGCGAGATCGCGCGCTTCTACGACCGCTGCAGCGACCTCATGCGCGTGCTGCTCGACGGGCTGGCCGCCGCGCCCGACCGCCCGCGGCCCTTCCCGCGGATCGAGGATGCGATCGGCTGGCCGCACCGGCGGATCGCGTCGGTGCTGGGCGGCGTGTCGCACCTCCGCCACACCGAGTTCGGCGGCCGCCGCCCCTACCGCTTCCAGAGCGAGCGCCAGTCGGCCTCGGGCCGCTGGGAGATGTGGATGGACTCGGCGCAGGCGCGCGCCGTGCGCGCCGCCCATGAGCCGCCCGCTAAGGCTGGAGCTGCTCGCCCGTCTCCTCGTCGACGATGAAGATCGCGTCGACCGGGCAGTTCTGCGCGGCGTCGAGGATCTGATCGCGGTCGGCGCCGTCGGGGTCGACGACCACCGACTTGTCCTCGCCGTCCAGCTCGAACACGCCGGGCGCCGAGTCGACGCAATCGCCGAAGCCGAAACAGAGCTCGCGATCCACCTGGATCGTGAACTTGTACCGCTTCGAGAGTGCCGGGCCCGAGCTGATCTCGCTCACGCCGCGGCCGCCGGCTCCGTGTCGCGCGCCTCGCCCGCGGCACGCAGGCCCTCCTGGAACGCCTCGCGCTGCATGCGCGAGACCACCAGCCGCTGAATCTGGGCCGTGCCCTCGAAGATCTGGTAGATCTTGGCGTCGCGGAACCACTTCTCGAGCGGGCAGTCCATCGTCTGCGCGAAGGGGCCGACGAGATCCATCGCCTCGGTGGTGGCCCACATCGCCACGTCGCCCGCCTTCAGCTTCGACATCGAGCCCTGGCCGGCAGTCATGGGCACGCCGTTGCGCCCCATCCAGGCGGCGCGCCACACGAGCATCCGCGCGGCGTCGATCTCCGTGGCCATGTCCGCGATCACCTGCTGGATGCGCTGCTGCTCGAGCAGCTCCTGGCCCTCCTCCTCGCGCCCCTCGAGGTACTCGAGCGTGTAGTCGTAGGCGGCGCGCGCGATGCCGAGCGCGGAGGCGCCCACCAGCGGGCGCGTGATCTCGAAGGTTGCGAGCGCGCCGGACGAGCGGCCGGTGGACTTGCCCGAGCGGGCGCGCTCGAGCTTGGCGTTCAGCTTGTCCATGCCGCCGAGGAGGTTCTCCACCGGCACGCGGCAGTTGTCCAGCACCACCTCGGCCGTCTGGGAGGCGCGGATGCCGATCTTGTCCTCCTTCTTGCCCTGCGATAGGCCCGGCGTGTCCTTGGGCACGATGAAGGAGGCCTGGCCGCGATGGCCGAGCTCTGCGTCGACGGTGGCGATCACGACCGTCACGTCGGCGATGCCGCCGTTCGAGATGAAGACCTTGGTGCCGTTGATGACCCACTCGTCGCCGTCGAGCTTGGCGGTGGTGCGCAGGGACTTGACGTCCGAGCCCGCGCCCGCCTCGGTGACCGCGTAGGCGCCGAGCTTGATCTCGTCGCCGATGCCGTAGCACTCGGGCAGCCACTTGCCGATCTGCTCAGGGGTGCCGGAGGACGCGATGCCGGCGGCGGCGAGCGATGACGCGGAGATGGCGAGCGCGATGCCCGCACAGCCCCAGTGCAGTTCCTCGGCGTAGATCACGCCGTTCAGTCCGCCCGGGTCGTTCGCCATGCGCTCCAGGTAGTCCATCCCGTGGAGCTTCCACTGGCGGGCTTCCTTGATCACCTCGTACGGCACGCTCTGCTCGCGGTCGTACTTGGGGGCCACTGGGCGGATGACCTCCTCGGCGAACTTGTGGCAGTAGGCCTGCCATTCGAGCTGTTCGTCAGTCAGGCGGAAATCCACTGCTCGGCCTCCCGTAAAAGTCGTGTTGCGCGCTGCCTCGCGCACTCAGGTCGTTGACTGACCAGTCAACCAAATCCAGGATACCCGCTTGCGCTTGCCGCCAGTCGCGGCGTTATCGTGGGCTGCCGTGGCCCGTCCCCTCGGAGTGCTCCTTGTCGCCGCGCTCGTAGCCGTCTCCGGCTGCGCCGGTCTCAACGAGAAGAACAACCGGGGCAGTGGCGGCGGCGGCGGCGCCCCGCCTGTGATCAGCGCCCAGTCCGGCAGCAGCTCCGCCACCGCGGAGCTCGGCATCCCGGTCACCGCCACGAGGAACACCACGCGCGTGCCGGGAGCGGATCCCGTCGCCGACGTGGCCGGCGCGGTCAGCGCCGTGTTTCCCTCCACCGCCCCGGACAACCGCCCGAAGGCCGTGGCGATCGTCGACAAGAACAACTGGCAGGGAGCGATCTCGGCCTCGGTGCTGATGGCCGATCCGCTCGGGATCCCGATCCTGCTGAGCGACGACGGGAAGCTGCCGGCCGTGTCGAGCGACGCTCTCAAGCGCCTGCAGCCGACCGGCTCGCCGCTCGCCCAGAACGCCCAGATCATCCGCATCGGCGACAACGCGGCGCAGGTGTCCGGCTACCGCACCGCGGTCGTGCCGGGGACGGACCCCTACGGGATCGCCGCCGGCATCGACCGCTTCTTCTCGGTCGCGCGTGCCAAGCCCACGCGCGACGTGGTGGTCACCTCCGGTGAGCAATCCGGCTTCGCGATGCCGGCCTCGGCCTGGGCCGCGCGTTCCGGGGACAGCGTGCTGTTCGTGAAGCAGAACGCGATCCCGGCGTTCACGCGCTCCGCGCTGCGGCGCCATTCGCACGCGCACATCTACCTGCTGGGACCGCCCACGGCCGTCAGCTCGGCGGTCGCGAAGTCGCTCGGCCACTTCGGCAAGGTCACGCGCATCGACGGCGTCACGCCCGTGGAGAACGCGATCGCGTTCACGCGCTACTCGAGCCACGGCTTCGGCTGGGGCATCACCACGCCCGGCCAGAACTTCACGATCGCCGGCACCTCCCGCCCGGCGGACGCCGCGGCCGGCGCCGTACTCGGGACAGCCGGCGTGTACGCCCCGCTGCTGCTGACCGACCGCAGCGCCACGCTGCCCACCCCGCTCGACAACTACTTCCTCGACGTGCAGCCGGGCTTCCAGACCAACCCCAACTCGGGCGTCTTCAACCACGTCTGGATCCTGGGCGACGACAGCGTCGTGTCGGTCGCGGCGCAGGGACGGCTCGACTCGATCACGCAACTCGTGCCGGTTCAGAACCAGCAGCCCTAGTAGCTTTCACGACCGTGAGCGAGTACGAGAAGCCGGATCGGCGACCCACCCTCGAGGACGTGCGGCAGCTGATGGGCGCCTCGACGCCCCACTTCTCGCTGCAGATCCGCAACCGCATCCGCAGGCTGATCGCGGACCTGCCCGCGAGCGACCCGGCGCGCATCGAGGGCGAGCGCGAGATCGCGCGCCTCGAGCGCATCGCCTTCGACGGCGAGCACCGCGGCCATCCCGGCGCTCCCGGCGAGCGCGAGATGCCGAGCATCCAGCGCCGCTAGGGCGAGCAGCACCAGCCGCCGGCCGCCGGGAAGCCCGGCCTGCCGCGGCGGTCGGGCTCGAACGCGCGGCCGATGCTCGACACCGCGAGGAGACGGCGCGCCGGCGCCGACCGCAGGAAGAGCCACTGGTCGGCGTCGCGCCAGGTGACGAGCAGCCAGCGCCCGTCCGGCGACCAGCGCACGGCGTCGAAGCGCCCGGCGCCCGCGAACGAGCGGCGCGCGTCCCAGCCGCGAGAGCCCACGCGCAGGAGGAACACCTCGCTGCGATCCTCCGGCACGTCGTAGCGGGCGAGCGCGATCGTCCGCCCGTCGGGCGAAACATCGGCGCTTGCGAAGCGCAGCGCGCTGCCTGTGGTGAGCAGCTTGAGCACGGCGCCGGTGCGGCCGTCGAGCAGCTCGAGGCTGCGCGGCCCGGCCACCATCAGCGTGTGGCCGCGGGGCGACCACTGCAGGCTCCCCGGCGTCGAGCCGGTCGCGCTCGCGCTCCACAGCAGGTTGCCGGAGTCCACGTCGCGCGTGACGATCTGCCCGCCGTTCGTCCAGTAGCTCACCACGTGCCGGCCGGCGGCGCCGGGGCGCCATGCGGGCGCCACCGCGGCCACGCCGCGCGCCAGGAGCTTGTCGCCGTTGCCGTCGCCCGCCACCACGCGCAGCGTGGAGCCGCTCAGGTAGGCCACCCGGAAGCCGTCGCCCGGCGACCAGCTCGGCAGCCGCGGAGCGGGCAGCCGCGGCAGCGCCCAGCGCACCTGACCGCGCGGGTCGACCGCCACCAGGCTGTGGCCGCGCACCGCCGCCACGAACAGCCCGTGGGGCGACCAGGTGGCGTCGCGGTAGGGACCGAGCAGGCGCTTCGACCCGTCTGCGCTGACGATCCAGGTGCCGTCGCGCGAGCCCACGAGCAGCTTGCCCCCGGACGGCAGCGATACGAGCGCGGGCTGCGCGTGCTTCACACCCGGACTCGCGAAGCGCTCGCCCACCCAGTGGCGCACGCTCGCGCCCGCGGGCGAGATGAGCAGCGCCGCGAGCGCGGCCGCCGCGCCTGCCGCCGCCAGCCGGCGCTGGAGCGGACGGCGCCGCGGCACCGGCACGCGCTCCACGCGCTCGAACTCAGCCGCGGCCACCTCCCATGCGCGCAGCGCGGCCTCACCCTCGTCGGGCGCCTCGAGGCCGCGCAGCCTGCGCTCGAGCAGCCGGTCAGTCACGGGCCACCTCGTGCGCCAGGTCGTCGAGCGCCCGGCGAAGGCGCGAGTTCACCGTGCCGCGCGGCAGGTCGAGCAGCTCGGCGATCTCGCCCGGCGTGTACTCGAGCACGTAGCGCAGCACCACCACGGCGCGGCGCTCGGGCGTGAGCCGCGCGAGCGCGGAGGCCAGCTCGTCCCGCCCTTCCACGTCGTCGCGCAGCTCGCCATCCGGCGGCTCGACGTCGAGCTCGCGGCGGAGCGCGCGGGCGCGCGCCCAGTCGATCGCGCGGTTCACCACGATGCGGTGAAGCCACGGCCCGAACGGCCTGCGCCTGTCGAAGCGGTGCAGCGCGCGCAGCGCGGACAGGAACGCCTCCTGGGCGATGTCCTCGGCAGCGGCGCGGTCATACACCACGAAGTAGGCGGCACGGTAGGACGCCGGCCAGTAGCGGCGGAAGAGCTCCTCCAGGTCCTCGCGCGACCCGTCCTGAGCGCCGCGGATGAGCGCGCGCTCCGAGCGGTCCGCCCGCCGCCGCGCCGGCAGCCTCGCCAACGCAAGCTCACCCGCATCCGAGGTCACGGCTCGCGCCCCATCACCCCGGTTACGGCCGGCGACCCTCACGAGGTCCCGCCCCACCCCATGTCCGCAAGCCTAGTGCGGATCGGCACGTATGTGCCAGTCAGGGGCCGGCGGTCTCCACCTCTTCGACGCCACGCGCCACGCGCGCCAGCTCCTCGTCGGGCAGGGCCTCCTCGATCAGCGGGAACAGCACGCGCTCCTCGTGGCGCACATGGGCGTCGAGGCGCTCGCCGAGCGCATGCAGGCGCTCGGGCGGCGGCCCGCTCTTGAGCGAGCCCAGCTCGTGGGCCTCGCGCCGGATCTCCACGTGGTCCACGAGCACGCGCACCACCTCCTCGCGCGAGACGTCGGCATATGCCGAGTACGCGGGCAGGAGCACCTCCTCCTCGGCGCGGAAGTGCAGGTGCCCGACGCTGAACCAGAA
>DASXNY010000080.1:0-4888 GCA_036494715.1 Thermoleophilaceae bacterium | reverse complement strand
AGCCCGAACGCGATCGCCGACGGCTGGTGCGGGATCGCCTCCACCACGAGCTGAACGGGTGTGGCGTCGGCGACGCCGGGCTGGGCCTTGAGCTTGGGGAGCATCGACGTCGGCAGCACCGACGCCGTGGGATCCGAGATGCCGCTCTGGAAGAGGCCGACGTCGGCCTTGCCCAGGTGGATGAAGCCGGCCGCGGTCTGCTTGAGCCCGTCCCCGAGCGAGATCAGCGCGACCACGGCGGCCACCCCGACGCCGATGCCCAGCGCCGTCAGCAGGGTGCGCGCCATGCGGCGTCGCAGGCTTGCAACCACCAGTCCGGTCACGCCTCCGATCCTATGGCGTGTATAAGACCGCCTCATGAGCGATCCGTCGGTGCCGTTCGGCAACTACCAGTACGAGATCTACCTCCAGGGGATGGCGGGGCAGGTGCCGGAGCTGCCCACGAGCTACGCCGGCCTCGAGGAGGCGGCGCGGGAGAAGCTCCCGCCGGAGTCGTTCGGCTACGTGGCCGGCGGCGCGGGGGAGGAGCTCACCGTCAGGGCCAACCGCACGGCGTTCGACCGCTGGCGGATCGTGCCGCGCATGCTCGTCGACGTGACCGCGCGCGACCTCTCGACGAACGTGCTCGGTGTCGAGATGCCCGCGCCGCTGATGCTCGCCCCGGTGGGCGTGATGTCGATCGTGCACGAGGAGGCTGAGCGAGCGGTGGCGCGCGCGGCGCGCGACCTGGGGCTACCGATGGTGCTGAGCAATGCCGCCTCGACCACGATGGAGGACGTGGCCGCGGAGCTGGGCGACTCGCCGCGCTGGTTCCAGCTCTACTGGCCGACCGACAACGACATGGCGGCCAGCTTCGTCACGCGGGCGAAGGAAGCGGGCTACACGGCGATCGTCGTAACGCTCGACACGCGCATCCTCGCCTGGCGCCCGCGCGACCTCGCGCGCGCCTACCTGCCGTTCCTGAAGGGCGACGGCGTGGCCAACTACTTCCAGGACCCCGTCTTCCGGGCGGGGCTCGAGCGGGCGCCGGAGGAAGACCCGCAGGCTGCGGTGGGCCTGTGGGCCACACTCTTCTCGAACCCCGGGTTGAGCTGGGACGACCTCGCCTTCCTGCAGGCCCACACCGACCTGCCGATCGTCCTGAAGGGCGTGCTGCATCCCGACGACGCCCGCCGCGCGGTCGACGCCGGCGTGGACGGCCTGATCGTGTCGAACCACGGTGGCCGCCAGGTGGACGGCTCTGTGGGGGCGTTCGACGCGCTCCCGGACGTGGTGGAGGCGGTGCCCGAGGACTTCCCGGTGCTGTTCGACAGCGGCATTCGCACCGGCGCGGACATGGTCAAGGCGCTGGCGCTCGGCGCCCGGGCCGTGCTGGTGGGAAGGCCGTACGTGTGGGGGCTCGGGCTCGGCGGCACCGACGGCGTCAAGCAGGTGCTGCGCAGCCTGCTCGCGGATTTCGACCTCACGCTCGCGCTGAGCGGCTACACGCGGCCGTCAGAGCTGGGGCTGGAGGCCCTCCGCCGCGCCGACCTGGTCTAGGTTGAGCGACGGGCGCCCCACCGGGGCGCCGATCGTGACGAGCTCGTCGAGCAGGCCGAGCACCGCGCGGTGCGTCCGCGCGTCGGCGCGCGCGGCACGCGCAGCGATCCGGCCCACCGAGCCGAGCGAGACGCCGGCCAGCAGGAGCGACAGCCACGACGCCGGTCCCGCGCTCGGGAACTCCTTGCCGAACCAGATGAGGCAGCGCTGCGCTCGCAGCCGTCGCGCGCGGCGGCTCGCGGCCGTGCCGACGCTCCTGGCCGCGTAGGCGAAGAGGTCCTGCCGGCGCTCCTCCGACAGGCCGTCGTTGTACGCGCGAAGGAACGAGGCGAGCACTGGACAGACGCTGTGCGGGTGGTCGCTGAAGGGCTCGCCGGCGAGCATCGAGGCGAGCTCCATGACGCAGGCGCCCTCCTCGGGCGACTCGTGGCGGCCGCGCGCCAGGCGGACGGTCTGGAAGCTGATGGGAGGCATGGGCGGCTCCTAGATGGGATGTGGGGAACTCCCTGTCCCTGGAATTCCCTTTTTGCGCCCGCCGGAATCTTCAGGAATCGGGCTCGAGCTCGTGCCGGAACGCTCGGGCTGACACCACTTCGGCACCCAGCTCACGCACTCTGCGGGACAGCTCGCGATCGGAGGTGACGACGCGCAGCCCTTTGGGATCAGAATCGGCCTCGACCAGGCGCACGATGTCGTCGTCGGCCGCATTCCGGCCGCCCCGGCTCGCGAACTCGACGCGGATTCCGTCCGCGGGCGCCTCCACTGGGCGACCGTCGAAGACGACGGTCACGTCGCGGCCCGCGGCCCAGCCGCCGAGCTGCTCGGCCAGATCGCGCATCGCGCCCGGGCGGTCGCGCCACCAGCCGTCCGGGCGCGAGCCGATCACGTTCATGCCGTCCACGATCCAGCGTTCTTTCTCCACTGCCCGGAGTATCCTTACTTACGGAACATAAGCCCCTTTAGGGAGTGAAGCCTTGGAGACATTGATACTCGTGCCGTTGGAAGACACAGTCGTCTTCCCGCACATGAACCTGACGTTGGCCGTGGACGTCGGCGACGCAGACCGCGTGCTGTTGGTCCCCCGCCACGAGAACGATTTCGCGAGCGTCGGCACCGTTGCTGAGGTGGCCGATCGTGTGCGGCTGCCCGGTGGCGGCCGCGCCGTGACACTGCAGGGCCTGCACCGTGCCGTGATCGGCGCCGCCCAGAGCGGCCCCGACGGGCGGCTGCGCGTGGATGCCGAAGCTCATCCGGATGACGAGCCGGTGGACGGCCGCACGCGTGAGCTCGAGCGCGAGTACCGCGCGGTTGTCGAGGAGATCCTCGACGTGCGCGGTGACGACGGCCGCATCGCGGCCTTCCTGCGCTCGATCGCCGAGCCGGGCGCGCTGGCGGACAGTGCCGGCTACTCGCCCGACATCGCCTTCGAGCAGAAGGTTGAGCTGCTCGAGACGCTCGACGTGAGCGAGCGGCTCGAGCTGGCCGTGAGACTGCAGCGTGAGCGGCTGGCCGAGTTGCAGGTGCGTGCGCGCATCCGCGACGACGTGCAGTCCGGCGCCGAACAGCAGCAGCGGGAGTACTTCCTGCGCAAGCAGATGGAGTCGATCCGCAAGGAGCTCGGCGAGGACGACGGCTCGATCATCGACGAGTACCGCACGAAGATCGAGGAGGCCGGCATGCCCGAGGGCGTGCGCGAGCAGGCCGACCGCGAGCTCGACCGCCTCGAGCGGATGGGCGAGCAGTCGGGCGAGGCCTCGATGATCCGCACCTACCTCGACTGGCTGATCTCGGTGCCGTGGTCGGGACGCTCGGACGAGCGGCTCGACCCCGTGTTCGCACGTGAGGTGCTCGACTCCGACCACGCCGGACTCGAGGACGTGAAGGACCGCATCACCGAGTACCTGGCCGTGCGCAAGCTGCGCAAGGAGCGCGGCGTGCCCGAGGACAAGCGCTCCGGCGCGATCCTCACGCTGATCGGACCACCCGGCACCGGCAAGACCTCGATCGGCGAGTCGATCGCCCGCGCCACCGGGCGCGAGTTCGTGCGCATGTCGCTCGGCGGCGTGCGCGACGAGGCGGAGATCCGCGGCCACCGGCGCACGTACATCGGCGCGCTGCCGGGCCGCCTCGTGCGGGCCCTGCGCGACGCCGGGACGATGAACCCGGTGATCCTCCTCGACGAGGTCGACAAGGTCGGCGCCGACTGGCGCGGCGACCCCAGCGCGGCCCTGCTCGAGGTGCTCGACCCCGCACAGAACCACTCGTTCCGCGACCACTACCTGGACGTCGACCTCGACCTGTCCCAGGTGCTGTTCCTGGCCACCGCCAACATGGCGGAGACCATCCCCGGCCCGCTGCTGGACCGTATGGAGGTCATCCGGTTCGACGGCTACACGGTCGAGGAGAAGGTCGCAATCGCCCGCGGCTACCTGTGGCCGCGCCAGCGTGAGCGCAACGGACTGCGCGAGGACGAGGTCACGGTGACCGACGAGGTCGTGCGCCTGGTCGTCAGCGAGTACACCCGCGAGGCGGGCGTGCGCCAGCTCGAGCGCGAGCTCGGCACGGCACTGCGCAAGACCGCGACGCGGATCGCGTCCGGGGCCGTTCAGGCGCCGGTCGCGGTGGACGTCGACGCGGTGCGCGACGCCCTGGGCCGGCAGAAGTTCTTCCAGGAGGCGGCCATCCGCACGGCTGTGCCGGGCGTGGCCACCGGCCTGGCGGTGACCGGCGCCGGCGGCGACGTGCTGTTCGTCGAGGCCACCGGCATGAAGGGCTCCAACGCCCTCGTCCTGACCGGCCAGCTCGGCGACGTCATGAAGGAGTCCGCGCGCATCGCGCTGAGCTACGTGCGCGGGCACGCCGACGACCTGGGCATCGACGAGCAGGCGTTCGACGAGCGCGAGTTCCACGTCCACGTCCCCGCCGGCGCGATCCCGAAGGACGGGCCGAGTGCGGGCGTGACCATGACGACGGCGCTCGCGTCGCTGCTGTCCGGCCGTCCGGTCAAGCACACGGTCGGCATGACCGGTGAGGTCACGCTGCAGGGCCGGGTGCTGCCGATCGGCGGGCTCAAGCAGAAGGTGCTGGCCGCTCACGCGGCGGGCCTTACCGACGTGGTCCTGCCCGAGCGCAACCGCGGCGACCTCGATGACGTTCCCGAGGACGTGCGCGAGCAGATGACGTTCCACCCCGTCATGACCATCGGCGAGGTGCTCGACGTCGCACTCGAGCCCGCGCCGGCTGCGGTGCACGCCTAGCCGAAGAAGCGCCCGCCGGCCGGCAGCAAGCCGGCCGGCGGGCCTCGGCTACGCCACGAGCTCGTCGAACAGCTCGTCCAAGGTCTGCACCG